>DASYLW010000258.1:0-2237 GCA_036009385.1 Caballeronia sp. | reverse complement strand
TTGTGCAGCCGCGGCGTGGCTTGCGATGACCGCGTGGTTCTGCGTCAAGCGGCTGTCCCATACGTCCCGCGCGCCCGCTCACATAATCGAAATGGCGTGCACGTCGGTACTTATTCCATTTCTTTCCATCTACTGGCGCCTACATGGTGCGTTCAAGTTCAGGGTGTTTTTCTTATGAGCGAGAAGATCGCGATCTTCCGCGCGCTTCAACTCGGCGACATGTTATGCGCCGTGCCTGCGCTGCGCGGCTTGCGGCGAGCGAAGCCCGAGGCGCACATAGCCTTGGTCGGTCTTCCGTGGGCGCGAAGCTTCGTGGAGCGGTACGCACACCTCGTCGATGAACTCATCGTCTTCCCCGGCGCGGTCGGATTTCCCGAGCAAGCGGAGACCGACGACCATCTCGAAGGCTTTTCGAAAGCCATGCGCGAACGTCGTTTCGATCTCGTGATTCAGATGCACGGAAGCGGCGGCGTCGCGAACGACATTGTCGAGACGATGTACGCGCGCGCCAATGCGGGATTCATACAGCCTGACGAAGCGTCGCGGAAGGGTATTTTCACTGGCTGGCCGGACACGCTGCCTGAGATCCTGCGCTATACCTCGTTGCTCAATGCAATGGGCATCGAGACGCAAGACAGCAACCTTGAGATTCCGCTGAACAATAATGATCGTGCCGCATGCGAGGCGCTGATGAACACCTACGCGCTGCGTTCCGATCGACTCATCCTGGTTCATCCCGGCGCGCAGTTGCCGTCGCGCCGATGGCCGGCTGACCGGTTCGCTCAAGTGGCTTCCTTGCTCGCCGACGAAGGCTGGCAAATCGCGATGACCGGCACCGCGGCCGAGCGTATCTTCACGACGCGCATAGCGCTTGCGACGAACGCGCGAGCGGTCGATCTCGCCGGCAAGACATCGCTGGGAGGCTTGGCTGCGCTGGTGTCGAAAGCACGGCTCGTCGTATGTAACGACACCGGCATGTCGCACGTAGCCGCCGCAATGAAAACCCGCAGCGTGGTGATCGCGTCGGGCAGCGATACGCGCAGATGGGCGCCACTGGATCATGAGCGGCACAGGGTGCTCGCTCACTACCCGCCATGCCGGCCATGCAGCTTCCGCGACTGCCCGTACGGGCATCCGTGCGCATTGGACATAAACGTCGAACAGGTGATGGACGCCGCGTTCGAGCAACTCATGCGCGTACCGGACGGGCCGGACAGCGCTCATCGGGCGGTGAGTCATGTTGCATAACCCTTCCCGACGCCTGCGCGTGCTGACCTGGCATGTCCACGGCAACTACCTGTATTACCTGACCCAGGCACATCACGACTTCTATCTCGTGACCAAGCCCGGTCATCCGCCGGGTTATGCGGGCACGGTTGGCGTTCTGCCCTGGGGCAATAACGTTCGCGAAGTGCCGGCAGATCAGGTCACGTCTCAGGAATTCGACGTCATTGCGTTCCAACATAAAACGCAATGGGACGACGACCGCCTCAATCTGCTTAGCGAAACACAGCGCCGCCTGCCACGTGTCTATATAGAACATGACCCGCCGCAGGAAAACGCGTTCGAACAACGCCACTGGGTTGACGACGCCAACACGCTGCTGGTTCATGTCACGCATTTCAACCGGCTGATGTGGGATTGCGGCACCACGCCGACGCGCGTGATCGAGCATGGCGTGATTGTTCCCGAAGGCGTGCGTTACACCGGCGAGAAGGCGCGCGGAATTGTTGTGATCAACCATCTCAGGCAACGCGGACGGCGTCTGGGCGGCGACGTCTATGCGAGCGTAAACGCGCGCGTTCCGCTGGATCTTGTCGGCATGGACGCGAAGTCCGCTGGGGGTATCGGCGAGATCGGCAATCTGGAACTTGCCGCGTTCAGCGCGAAGTACCGCTTCTTTTTTAACCCGATTCGCTGGACCAGCCTCGGGCTCGCCGTCGTAGAAGCGATGACGATCGGCATGCCGATTGTAGGACTCGCGACGACCGAACTCGCGACCGTCATACGCAACGGCGAGAGCGGGTACATCGACACAAACGTAAGCGCACTGGTCGACGCGATGCACGACCTGCTGCGCGATCCAGATGAAGCGCGCCGGCTCGGCGACGGTGCGCGCAAGGTTGCAATGGACCGCTTTCACATCGACCGCTTTGTACGCGACTGGAACGAAACGCTGCGCCATGTAAGCGGTTGACTGCAATCAAAACCACGAGAGTCATCATGAAAGAGCACTA
>DASYLW010000257.1:0-5295 GCA_036009385.1 Caballeronia sp. | reverse complement strand
GCTCTTGGTCCTGGATCTCACCAATGGTGATGGTTGAATTTTATTGAATGACATAGGTACCTCGTGTGTAAATTAAGAATCAAATGGGTTATTGAAACCGCCATCAGATCATTGTTTCTACCGTTAGTTATCCTGTGCGATGAAACACGCCAGGCCGCTGATCCGTGGAGACTATGCATACAGCAGGATCAATGTCGGTGGTCCCGGAAAACCAGTGGAGAAAAGCTTTCGTGGCGGATTAAACCGCGAATGAAATTGATTGATCCCATCGCCGAACTGACGGCCACGCGTGCGTTCCCAACGCCGGTTCCTGAAAGGGATCGACGCTGATGCGGTGATGTGAGATGTGCGGGAGGAGAAGGCCCGGTTCGCGCGTTAACTGACGATCAGTCGTTAAGCAGGAGCCGGGCACAAGGAAGTGCAGACATGTCCGCCGGACGTGCGCGGCCCCGATTGAGCTGCGTGCCCCTCGATTTTTCGCTCGCGCGCAGGCACCTTCCGGTCGCAACCGGAAAATGGAACACTGCGAGTGAATGAAGCGAAACGAGAAACACGGCGATCACCTAGGTCAAGAGCGCTGAAGAAGGACTAAAGAAGCGCATGACTTCATTAAAGCTTGTTTGTCAGGATATTGCAAGCTTCTAAACTCCGAATATACCGTCCCTCGCCGATGGGAGCCGGATTTCAGAACAATCTTGTTTTTGGAAAACTACCTCGCCGACGGGGGGCTTCGATGCTGCCGCGGTACGCTTTTGCTGTCGCTGGATCACCCGGCATGACAAACGGAGAGCCTGCTAACAGCGCTTTCTTCATCGATAAAGCCGATCCCCTTCGCGCCACGAGCATAGCTGAGCGCCATACTGCGACAACACCCTGACCTGCATCAATTGCGCACAAACCGCGACAGCAATGGAAGCCGGCGCCTTGTCCACAATCCCCTCCACGCCGATCGGACAGGTCATCTCCGTCAATCGCGCAGGTTCCACACCTCGATCAACCAATCGCCGCTCGAATTTCAGGCGCTTCGTTTTCGACCCGATCATGCCAAAGTAAGCGAAATCGTTGCGTCGCATGATCCTGATCGCGAGCGAAAAATCCAGCGAATGGTCATGCGTCATCACCAGAAAGCACGCGCCAGACGGCGCCGAATCGACAATCACGTCCGGCGTGTCGGTTGCTTCGATCAGCACGTTGTGGGGCACTTCGTCGGGGAATAGTTCGTCGCGTGCATCGACCCACTGAACCACGCAAGGGAGCATGCCCAGCAACTTAACCAGCGCATGGCCGACATGCCCCGCGCCAAAAAGCACGATATGCGTCGGCGGTGCAGCCGGTGGCATCGACACTCCCATCGACACCCTGTTACGACGGCCGATTACCACGGGTTCCCGGAGCATTTCCATAGCAAGCCTCGAATCAATGAGCTGCTGTAGACGCAGCAGCCGCAGCCACTGCAGCGCGAACCGCACCCACGGCTTTCAAGATTTCCTCGCTAGTCGCGGGCGCATTCATCGGCGGATTCACGGTGTTATTACCCACACTCGCCACTGCATCGCGGATCGCAAAGAAAACCGAGAACGGCAATAGCAAGGGCGGTTCCCCAACAGCCTTCGACCGGTGAATGCTGTCCTCCGCATTGCGGTTTTTGAACAACCGGACGTCGAACACGGGCGGGCAATCATTCACGGTCGGGATCTTGTAGGTAGATGGCGCGTGAGTCATCAGCTTGCCGCCCGCGTTCCACCACAGTTCCTCGGTCGTCAGCCAGCCCATTCCCTGGATGAAACCGCCTTCGACCTGCCCCACATCCAGAGCCGGATTGAGCGAGGCGCCCACGTCGTGCAATGCATCAGCACGCAGCACGCGCATTTCACCGGTCAGCGTGTCGATCACGACTTCGGAAACGGCTGCGCCATAGGAATAGTAAGAGAACGGCCGACCCTGCATCTTCGCCTGATCCCAGTAAAGATTAGGAGTCTTGTAGAAACCGTCGGACCATAACTGCACCCGCGCGCGGTACGCTTGCATGATCACTTCGTCAAAAGGGATGACCTTGTCACCGACCACAATCCGGTCGTCGACGAAACGCACGTCGCGCACGTCGACCTGGCCCGCGCCATAGTGCTCAGCGGCCAGTGCGGCAAGCCGTTCGCGCAATTGACGGGCGGCGTCCTGCGCAGCCTTGCCGTTCAGATCGCTGCCGGTCGACGCCGCGGTTGCCGACGTGTTCGCGACTTTGCTCGTGTCGGTCGCTGTCACGCGCACACGGTTGAAACGAATGCCGAGCTCCTGCGCGACGACCTGCGCGACCTTTGTATTGAGCCCCTGGCCCATCTCCGTGCCGCCGTGATTCACCAGGACCGAGCCGTCGGTATAAATGTGCACCAGTGCGCCAGCCTGGTTAAAGTGAGTCACGTTGAAAGCAATGCCGAACTTCACCGGCGTCAGTGCGAGTCCCTTCTTGAGCACATCGTTGTTCGCATTGAATTCGCGCACGGCCTCGCGACGAGCGCGGTAATTGCTCGTGGCTTCGAGCTCGTCGAGCAGTTCGTGAATCACGTTGTCTTCAACCGCCTGCCCGTACGGCGTGACGTTGTGCTCGGTCTTGCCGTACAAATTCCTGCGGCGTACATCGAGCGAATCAAGCCCCAGCGAACGGGCTACGTTATCCACAATGTATTCGATCGCGAACGCGCCCTGCGGTCCGCCGAAGCCGCGAAACGCCGTGTTCGACTGTGTGTTGGTCTTGCCGCAGAATCCGTCGATAGATACGTGCGGCAGCCAGTACGCATTATCGAAATGGCACAGCGCACGGGTCATCACCGGGCCTGAAAGGTCAGCCGAAAAGCCGCAGCGCGACGTCATGTCGACGGACACGCCATCGATCAGGCCGGTGTCGTCATAGCCGACTTCGTACGTGTAGTGAAAATCGTGCCGCTTGCCGGTGATCATCATGTCGTCGTCGCGATCCGGGCGCAGCTTCACGGGGCACAGCAGCTTCCATGCGGCGAGCGCCGCGCAGCACGCGAACAGGCCCGATTGCGACTCCTTGCCACCGAAACCGCCACCCATCCGCCGGCATTCGACCAGCACGTTGTGCGATGCGAGGTTGAGCATGTGGGCAACCATGTGCTGCATTTCCGACGGATGCTGCGTCGAGCAGCACACGTGCATGCCATCGTCGTCTTTCGGCACGGCGTACGAAATCTGACCTTCAAGGTAAAACTGTTCCTGCCCGCCGAGCAGCATTTCACCAGTTTCGCGATGCGCGGCGCACGCGATCTTCGCGCCGGCGTCGCCACGCGCGAGCCTCATTGGCGGCAGCACGTGGGCGTTGGCCGCGCGCGCCTGTTGCGGCGTCAGGATTGCCGGCAACTCTTCATACACGACCTCAGCGCGGCGCGCGGCGCGGCGGGCAATGTCGTGCGACATCGCGACGACAATGAACATCGGCTGACCGACGAACTGCACGACACCATCCGCGAGGATCGGGTCGTCACCGTGAATGATCGGGCCGACATCGTTCACGCCGGGGATGTCGGCGGCAGTAAAGACGGCGACAACGCCAGGCGTTGCCCGCACGGCATCGAATGACATCGATACGATCTTCGCGTGCGCCTTCGCCGACATTCCAAGGGCCGCGTGCAGCGTGCCGGCGACCACCGGAATGTCGTCGGTGTAGCTCGCGCGGCCGCTGACATGCAGATGCGCCGACTCGTGCGGACGCGAAACGTGGACCTGCGTGAAGTCAGCTTCGAGGAGATCCTCGGCTTCCTTCATGTCCCTCAGGAACGGGTCGGCTTGCTGATTCATTCTATTGTTCTCCGTGTCCGTTGAAGTTCAGGAAGCAGTCACTGCGCGTACGTCGAGCGCCGCTTTCGGCAACGGATTATCTGGGCGTGTCTCGAGCCAGAATCGATGCAATGTGTTCTTCGCGGCTTCGAGCCGATAGTCGCTTGACGCGCGCATGTCCGACAACGGCGCGTAGTCTTTCGCGAGCGCAAGCATTGCTGCCTGCGCGGTGGCTTCGTGCCAGTCGGCGTCGCGCAGCACGGCCTCTACGTGGGTCGCGCGCTTGGGCGTTGCGGCCATTCCGCCGAACGCAATGCGTGGATCGCGTATCACGTTGCCATCGGCGATAAAAGAAAGCGCCGCGCACACCGCCGAGATATCCGAGTCGAAACGCTTCGATAGCTTATAGGTGCGGAACTGCAGATTCGCTCGCACGCCGGTACGCGTGGGCACTTTCAAGCCGAGGACAAATTCGTGCTCGGCCATGTCCTTCTTTTGATATGCAAGGTAAAGGTCTTCGAGCGGCATGACGCGCTCAACATCGTTTCCACGAACGATCACGTGTGCGCCGAGCGCGATCAGGCCCGGCATGGAGTCGCCAATCGGAGAACCGTTCGCGATGTTGCCGCCGAGCGTGCCGGCATTGCGGATCGGCAGCGACGCAAAGCGCTTCCACATTTCCCTCAGTTCAGGATAGTGTTTCGCGAGTTCTTCGTAGGCCCGCTCCACCGTCACGCCCGCGCCAATTTCGATCCAGTCACTTGATGTTTCGATCTTCTGCAACGCGCTGATTCGCCCGACATAGACAATGTCGCCGAGATCACGCATCAGTTTCGTGACCCACAGGCCGATGTCGGTGCTGCCGGACAGAATACGCGTCGATGGTTTTGCCGCTTTGATACGCGCGAGATCGTCGACGGTGCGCGGTGCATCGAAGCGCTGGTCCGCGTACTCGTAGTGGAATGTGTCTTCACGTTCGAGCGTGGCGAGCGTGCGGGACAGCGCCGCGATATCGACCGGCGCTTTTGGCGCCGGAATGTCGAACATCCGCACCGCCGCATCGACGATCGGCCGGTAGCCGGTGCAGCGGCACAGGTTACCGGTCAAGACATCGGAGATATCGGCGCGTGACGGTACGGTCTTGTTCGCACATGTGTGTTCGTGGCCATGTTTTTCGTACAAGGACCACATCGACATCACGAAGCCCGGCGTACAGAAGCCGCACTGCGAGCCGTGGCATTCGACCATGGCTTCCTGTACTGGATGCAGCGAACCGTCAGGCTGACGCAGGTCTTCGACGGTGAATAGCGCTTTGCCGTCGAGCGTTGGCAGGAACTGAATGCACGCGTTGACCGCCTTGAATTTGACGCCGCCCGCCTCGTCGCGTTCGCCGAGAACGACCGTGCACGCACCGCAATCGCCTTCGGCGCAGCCTTCTTTCGTGCCGGTGCAGAGCGCGTCCTCGCGCAGGTACTGGAGGACGGTGCGGGTCACGGCTGCGTC
>DASYLW010000256.1:0-27393 GCA_036009385.1 Caballeronia sp. | reverse complement strand
ACGGATTTCGCCCTATCGGCGTGCCGAGCTACCTGTTCAATATCGGCGCGGAATACGATCTGCCGATGCTGCCCGGCGTGACGGTCAGTGCCGCGTGGATCCACACGAGCAACCAGTATCTCGACGCGCAGAACAAGTTGTCGATCCCGGCCTGGGACCGTTTCGATCTCGGTGCGCGCTATACAACGAGCGTGCTGAAACACGCGACCACGTTCCGCGCGACCGTGGAAAACGTGACGAACAAGGCTTACTGGGCCTCAACGACTGGCGCGTACCTGACTCAGGGGAGACCGCGTACGCTGCTGCTCTCGATGACCACGGACTTCTGATAACGTGTTTTATGAACATGAGACGGCCGGTCGTAGCCCGTCCGTTCGTTATACGAAGGACTTTCAGGCCGTGACGGACGTGGGCGATAAAACGCGAGACATGACATAGCCCACGCTGTCCCGCGCTCTGTGTTGCAAGGTGTGTTGCCTCGTCGCAGCGATCATCACCGGACGCGAGCGCAACGTCCCCATACGCTGTCCTGCCGCCCGGTCGCGACCCGCTTCGCGGTTGCCCGCAGCATCCAGGCAAAACATCCCGCACCTATCAGCGCACATACGTCCACCCCGGCCGCCGCAGGCTCAAACCACATTCCCGTGGACGGGAACAGCCAGCCGATGGCCGACGCCAGCGGCATCAGCAAAGTCATGACTGTTGTCAGCGCCAAAAGCTCGACCGATCCGCGCGCGCCGCCTCGCACGAACGCCCAGGCAATACTTGCCAGGAACATCGAGTAATAAATCCGGGCGTGCCACGCGGATAAATCCGCCACACGGCCATTCAGCAACTTTCCCGCTGCGAGCGTCGCGGAAATGCCCGCCACGCAACCCAGCGTCACGCCAACAGTCAGCGCTGCCATGAAGTAGGTCGCGGGCCGTTGCCTCAGCGGATCGGTACCCCGTTCGGCCTTCCGGCGGCTCTCGATCCAAAGCAGGTTGCCCGAATAAAACAGGAACGCGCCCGCCAGGCCAAGAAAGAAATAACCCCACTGGATCGGCTGGCCACCATAACTGCCAAAGTGCAACGCGAAAAATGCGCTGGTGACCGCGGACCACGCGGTTCCATCGGCGGCGCCGGGCAGGAATTGAGCATTCAGGAAGCGCCCGGTCACGGGATCCAGCAACGCAAATCCTCCACTGCGCGCCAGATAACGCGGATCGTTGCCACTTACAAATACCGTCGCACCCGGTGCTCCCGCTCCCCGATAACTCAACTCCGCCGGCTCAAATGCCGGTGCGTGCCGCTTCACAGCGGCCAGTATCTGCAACGGTGGTTCAAGCCGTGACGCAAGCGTCGTGGAGTCCCCCGGCACAACAGGCGCCTTCGCGTAATACGGGTTCTGCGCCTTCACAGTGGCGTTGAGCGTACCGCCATAAATCACGCGATCCTGCACCGCGAAGATAGTGTCGCTTAAACCGAACGCGACAACCGATAAGGCCATCACCACATGGAACGGCAAGCTCAGAATGCCCACGACGTTGTGCGCATCGAGCCACATTCGCTTGAGGTTCTTGCCCACGCGCAACGCAAAGAGATCCTTGATCAGGCTCGGCAGCAGCACGATCACGCCGGATACCAGCGCCAGCCCGTAAAGCAGCGATACCACGGCCATCACGCCCATCCCGACATCGAAGCCACCAGGAATGCCGGCCGTCATATGCAGGACATCGATGAAGCTCGCTGCGTTCGACGCGCCGCGTGCATGCGTTTCGAGTTTGCCTCCGGCGTCGAGCGTGGCGCTGAAACGCTGCGGCTTACCGCGCTCGCGCCACGAAAGACTGGCCGCGCCGGCAGGTTCGATCCGCAATGTGAACTGGCGTCGCGCGTCGGGATGCACAGCCAGCGTCTGCTCGATAACGGCAGGCGCCTGAGCCAGCGGAAAAACCTCGGCATGGACGGCCGGCGGCGTGACCCACTCGTTCAGCGTGTCCTTGAACATCGTCACTGCGCCGGCATAGAACGCGATAAAAAGCGCAAGGCCGGCAACAATGCCCGTCCAGGTGTGAACCGTCTTGTACACGCGGATGACGTCGCTGCGCATGGGTTATCGAATGAAAAAGTGGTGGGCGAGCGCGAGCATCGCGAAGCCGAACGCGTTCGCGCTGCCGAGCCCGACCCAGGCGCGGCGGCCGGTTCGGAACAGGTAGGTGGCACTCGTTACGGCGATCCAGACGGGCGGTACGAGCCACATCGCGACCTGGAATTTGTTTTGTACATCGAGTGAGCCGGGCGTCAGGCAGACAAGCAGTCCGCTCGCGGCTATGCCCAGACCGAAACCGCCGGCCCCGCCCGCCAGCGTCTTGGACAACCAGTCCCGCGATAGCGTCTCGGGCCGCCCCGTCTTCAATGTCACCTCGAAGCACCGCGAAGCCGCGCCCGCTCCACTACTACGCCGATAAACGGACACGCAGTCAGGCACGCCATGGCCGCCGTGAACACGATGGCAAGCGAGGTGGCGGGATGCAGCCTGCTCGCGCCGATAACCACCGCCAGAATGCTTAACGTTGCCGCGAGCATTCTAAAAAGCCGCGGCGCCAGCGGGGCACGCAGCCAACGCTGGCCTGGCGCGGCAAGGTAAAACGCGAGTGCGCCGGCGATCGCGAGCAATACGGATCCCGACATGAACAAATCTGGCATGGAGAGCGTGCGGAGGTATTGTCCCAATCCACGAAAACGGATTGAGACACGTTATTGAGAATCATTATCATACAGAAGATTTCCAATTCGCAGGATATCGGCGTCCACTGTGAACGGACAACACCTTGCACAATGGCCACGTAAAAAGGTGGCTGGGGTGCCTGGAACACCTTCACTCGCGCAGGGCCCTTCAATGCAAACGGCCCGCTAAAAGCGGGCCGTGAATGACCAAAACATGCTGCGGGAAGCTGGGAATCTGTAAGCGAAAACGGAAACCAAATACAACCGGGATAAAAGCCGATAAAGATCAAACGGGCGGACGTCTGAACGCGCCCGTCTGCAGCTTTTGCTTCACTTGCATCACTTCCATTACTGCAATTACTGCCGCTTGGACGCCTCCTTCTTCACTTTCTTCGCTTCTTTCTTTTCTTTCGGCGATTTGAGAGCGACCTTCTTTTCGGTTTTTTTCGCGTCCTGGCTCTTGCTCATGATGTGCTCCGTGGTTGACCTTGCATTATTGCCCGAGCCACTGCAGTTTGGGAACATAGGCGACGTAAAAATGCGTCGCCGGAACTCGCTGCAAGACTCGAGGTTGAAACGAAAACAAAGCGCAAACAAAGCGCAAACGCTTAGTCGATCTTCGAACGCAGTTCTTGCGCGCTCGCTCTTAACGCCTGATAGCCGGAGCGTGCGTGTTCCGGCAAATCCGGGTCGCCGATAAGCGTGCCCAGCGTCTCGATCACGCTGTAGAGAATGCCCTTGGCCGCGCCTGCAGCCATCACGCCCGACGCATAGGAATGGTCGACGTGGCTGATCGCGGCATCGAAGTGGTCCTGTTCCGGAGGCGCTTGCGCCGCTGGTTTGACCGGGTTCTCTGTCGAGTTGGGTTCCATGATGGTCGACCTCCTCTGGTTAATACTTCATGACTGCGACGCCTTGATCAAGACGTTGGTACTACGGCATTTTGTCGTGTGCGCGAATCGACCGGGATCAAGTCAGGGACTAGCCAGGGATTAGTCACTGATCGGCTGAATCATATGCACACGACGCTCCGTCGCGGGTTCTCGAACTGGCGCGCCGCATTCAGTCAGCAGCGAGCGCAATTCGAGGATGACCGGGAAAACCTCATGGTTATGATCGGCGCCCTGCCGGTCATGCGCTTCCTGCTCGCGCTCCACAATCCATCGGTCTTCCTTGAAGATACGCTCGGTGAACCACACCAGCAATGGCCACGCGGCATCGAGAATGCCCGGAATTTTCGGCCGCCGGATGGACAGCAGGCCAAACGTGCGGTTAGTGCGCTGCTCGGCGTCGAGCGGCACGTACGCGATCCACAGGTCCATCACCATCGTCTGGTCCTTGGTGCGGATCCTGAGTGTCTGGTACGGATACTCCGTGCGGATCGTCATGACGTCTTTGTTGTTGTCGTCAGGCTTCGTGCCGCGTTTTTGACTGAACACCAGCGCCTCGCCGATCGGCTGCTTGCCCTCCTCGCGCGCAAACGTGTAGTTCACTTCCACCCAGTCCTCGCCGCGGCTTCGTCCGACTGAACGCGCCTTCATCTGGCCCATCTGCTTGCGATGCAAAAACTGATGGTTCATGTCCATCAGGTTCTCGTGCATGAAGCTGTAATGGCACTTCACTTCGCGGCCGAAGCGGCGGGTTTTGTAGGCTTTGTCGCCGACAGAACCGAGCGCGGGAAACGGCGTGGTCTTGGCGAGCAGCGGGTCGCCGGGGAAAATGAAAATCAGGCCGGCTTCTTCACGGCACGGATACGAGCGCACGCCGTTCGGCAGGCGCTCGCGCCCGAGATACGGGACGTCAATACAGCGTCCGGTGCAGTCGTAGGTCCAGCCGTGATAACAGCATCGAATGGATTCGCCGTCGACCACGCCTGCGTGCAGCGGTACCTGTCGATGCGCGCAGCGGTCTTCCAGCGCGAACACTTTGTCGCTTTCGGTTCGGACGAGCACGACGGGGTCGCCGGCAAACCGGACGCCATGAGCCTTACCGCGTTTTACTTCCCGCGACCAGGCGACCGGATACCAGTGATCAGGGTGAATATCGACACGACGCAGATCGCGCGCCGCCGGTTGAGACTGTTCGGACGGAAGTTCGCTCGGAGCGACGTCCTGTTGCAGCGCTACATGCATGTACGATGCCTCCGCTTGAGGGGAATCGGCAAGAAAACAGACGAAAAAAGTGTGCTGAGGAGACGGTGCAACCAAAAGCCTACCGCAGTCTACACGCCAGACGACAATTGAGGCGCGACACGGGGCGCGGCCGATGCCGGAAGCAGACTGGACGGGCGTGCGCAGGCGGTGAAGCCGCGTTTTTTTGGCACTTCGCTGCTCGGCCGGACCGTATTCCCATGACGATTCCGCACGCTTCTTATGGTGCCCTCGCACTTTCCGTCCAGCCGATATGAAACCGTCAGGGCTCGTGCCTGAGCGAGCGCGCTCTGCGCCGGATCCCCTGCCTCACTCCCGCCGTGCGGAGTTTTGAGAGACTCATCAGATGCCGGTGCGCCTGAATATCAGGCAGAAGTTGTTCGCGGGCATGGGCACGGCTTCTTCCATCCACAGGTCTGCCGCGCGCCCGAGCTCCATTACGTCTTCCATGTTTCGAATTCCCCAAGCGGGATTGGTGGCGCGAAGCTGGTTGTCGAAGGTTTCGTTGCTCGGGGCGGTATGTGCGCCGCCGCGTTTGTAAGGTCCATACAAAAAGAGTACGCCGGCGCTTGCAAGGTGCTCGCCGGCGCCCCGGAAAAGCGCTTCGGCCGCTTCCCACGGCGCAATATGGATCATGTTGATGCAGACGATTGCCGCAAGGGAATCCGGCACGGGCCACGGGGCCGACCGCACATCCAGGGCGATCGGTGCGTTGAGGTTGGCGAGTGAAACGTGCTGGCGCCAGGCGTCTATGGAGGCGCGCGAAGCCGCGTCGGGATCACTCGGTTGCCACGTAAGGGCAGGCAGCGCGGCGGCGAAATGGACGGCATGCTGCCCCGTGCCGCTCGCGATTTCGAGAACCGCGCCGGTCTTGGGCAGAACACGACTCAGGACGTCGAGAATGGGTCCGCGATTGCGTTCGGCAGCGGGTGCGACTCGACGGAGCGTGTCATTGTTGTCGGCGTTATTGGGGTTCACGGTGCATTTCCAGTTGAAGTGCTGGCGAGCGTAAGCGCGCGATAGGCACAGGTCAAGCGAAGCGCCCCCGATAGCTTTTGCGGGCAACCACCAGGAAATGCCAATGGCAGGAGCCGGACGACATGCCGATAAACCCACCGTCAAATCACTCACTCACAAGCAGCGTCGCTAAAGAACGCAGGCCGATGAACACGGACCCTTTAGAATGACGCTCCGAACACGTTGTCAGGACGCGCTGAAAGGACGATAAGCAAGATCGGCCGGACCAGGGCGCGATTCCTGCTATCCCGGTGCGGCCTGCCGCCAAACCTGTGTATCCTGACGCACTGATCGAAACTGCAGAAACCATGAACGACCGCAGGACCGCCGCCCGGTACAGTTGAACGACACCGCCTGACGTCGAAAGCTGACCGGACGCTGGTCGAACGTTACAGGCAGCACCAATCGAACATCCCCCGACCCGGCGCCCGCCTGCTACTCCGGCATCGAACAGCGGCCGCGCCGCATCCGTCCATGCAATCCTAATGGAGCCTCCCATGCAACCCGATTCACCCGCAGGCATTCCCGGTCAAAGCCCGGAACCCTTGAGCGACGAACTCATCGATTTCGCGAGCGAGGTCTTCGACGTAGCCCGCCGCGGCGACGCCGCCATGCTCGACACCTTGTTGCACAAAGGCCTGCCGCCGAACCTGCGCAACGACAAGGGCGACACGCTTGTCATGCTCGCGAGCTACCACGGCCATGCTGATGCGGTGCGCGTGCTGCTCGAACACAAGGCGGACCCGAACATGCGCAATGACAACGGCCAGACGCCCATCGCGGGCGCGGCGTTCAAGGGTTACAAACCGGTCATCGAGGCTTTGCTGGAACACGGGGCGGACGTGGAAGGGGCATCGCCGGATGGGCGAACTGCGTTGATGATCGCGGCCATGTTCAATCGCGTCGAGATGGTCGAGTACCTGATCGAGAAAGGCGCGAACCCCGACGCGAAGGACGCGAACGGTTTCACCGCGCGCGATGCCGCCGCGAAGATGGGCGCCCCTGACACCGCCGCGCGGCTCGCGCAGACGACCGAGGCGAAGTCGCGTCCGCCGGGCGTTTGAGCGAAGCCGGACACGTGGGACGAAACGGGGAGAACCAAGTGCAGCTGCGTCACGCGCCTCTTGACCGGTCCGTATCGACCCTCACCCCAAATCCATACGCCGTCGATAACCCGTACGACGGCGCGCTAATTTCGTGAAGGCAGTCCTGCAAGATGGAGCTCTTGTGATGAGTGGCGGTTTCCCGCTTCGAGCGTACGAATGGCACTGGCGAACAGTGGCCCGGACGCTTGCGATCCTCCTCGTCCTGGCGGTCATGTCGGGATGCAGCCTGTTCCCGCATCAGGCGCCAGCGCCGATTGTCGACTTGTCGACGCCGCAACCGCCCGCTGAGCCGGAAGTCGTGGAGCCGGAAGAGCCGGCATCGACGCCGGTTGCCACGCAGGCGCCCGTCGAGCCGAAAGCCCCGCGCCCCGCGCCCAAACGGCGTGTGGTCGTGCCGAAAAAACCGCCGCCGCCCCCGCCGCCGCCCGTCGAAGACAAAGCGCCGCCTGCGCCGCCGCCGTTGCTCACCACGCGCATCATGCAACACGAGCAAATCCGCGGTTTGCTCGACAGCGAAATCCAGCGCCCGGACGGCAAGGTGATCGGCCGCGCGGTGGACATGTACGCCGATGCCACCGGCAAACCGAAGATCATGATCGTGAACCTGGCGGGTTTCCTGGGTGTGGGGGACCGCAAGGTGACCTTCCCGTGGACCGCGTTCCGGTTCAACCCGGCCACGAAAAAAGCGCCCATCACGTTCGCGATACCGACGCCCGGCAGCAATCCAGCGTCGAACACGGCGAAAGCGAAGGCCCAGGAAGCATCGGCGAAACCCGGTTCGGTCAATGACGTTCCGCCGACGCTCGCTCAGCTCATCGACTCCAACGTGTCGCAGAAAAACGGCGCGCGGATGGGCCGCGTAGTCGACGTGCTGGTCGATGCCCAGGCGCAACCACAAGCGCTCGTCATCGATCTCTCCGATTCCCTCGCCGCCGACAAGCGGCAAGTCGCGGCTAACTGGCCCGACCTGCACGTGGTCTCGCGCAACAAGGTAATGCAATTGCAACTGGATTTCACCGACGCACAGATCAAGGCCGCTCCAACTTACTCGCCCGATCAGCCGATCAAGATCATTTCGCCCGTCGTCCCGCCACCGGAACCAGCCGAATCGCCGGAGCCCGCTTCGGCTGCGGCTCCGGCTCCGGCTGCGGCCTCCAGCCCGGCGTCAGGTGCGAAGGCCGGTGCGGCGGCCGTTGCGCGCCCCTCGAAACAATGAGGACGATCTGAGCTATGGGAATTGCACGAAGTCTGCGCGCGCTCGATTGGCTGAACTTCTTTGTCGCGAATGTGCAGACCGGCTTTGGGCCGTTCATCGCTTCCTATCTCGCCGCGAACAAATGGACGCAAGGCGAGATCGGGTTGATGCTGAGCGTTGGCACGATCACCGCGATGGCAAGCCAGTTGCCAGCCGGCGCGCTTGTCGATGCGTTGCGCAACAAGAAAGGCGCCGCGGCGGCAGCCATCATCGCGATTATCGTGAGCGCGTTGCTGCTCGGCGCGAGCCCCACGTTCACCGCCGTGTTCGCGGCCGAAGTGCTGCACGGCTTCGCGAGCTGCATGCTCGTGCCCGCCATGGCCGCGATCTCGCTCGCACTCGTCTCGCGCGCCGATCTCGGCAACCGGCTCGGCCGCAATGCGCGCTGGGCATCTATCGGCAGTGCGCTCACGGCGGCGGCGATGGGCTTGTTCGGCGAATATCTTTCGCTGCGCTCGGTGTTCTTTTTGACCGCGGCGCTGGCGTTGCCTGCGCTCGTCGCGCTGAACATGATCCATCACGAGATGGCACCCGTTGTGCCTCGCATGAAAAAGGCTGCAGCGAAAGCGGGCGCGAATATCGCTGGAGCGGTGAGCGCAGTCGGAGCTGACCGGCCAGAAAGTCTGCGCGATCTGCTGCGCGATCCGCGGCTCCTGACCTTCGCGGCTTGCGTGGTGCTGTTCCACTTGTCGAATGCGGCCATGCTGAACCTCGCCGCCGGTGAAGTCACCGCGCACATGGGCGACAACGTTCAGCTCGTGATTGCGGCGTGCATTATCGTGCCGCAGTTCATCGTGGCGGGGTTGTCGCCGTGGGTCGGGCGGCAGGCGCAAAGCTGGGGGCGCAGGCCGGTGCTGATCATCGGCTTCTCGGCGCTGCCGTTACGTGCGCTGCTGTTCGCCGCCGCGAGCAGCGCGAGCAGCCCTTATCTGCTGGTGCCGGTGCAAATGCTCGACGGCATTAGTGCCGCCGTGTTCGGCGTGATGCTGCCGCTGATTGCAGCCGACGTGGCCGGCGGCAAGGGCCGATACAACTTGTGTATTGGATTCTTCGGGTTGGCGGCGGGCGTTGGTGCGACACTGAGCACGGCGATAGCCGGGTTCGTGGCAGACAAGTTCGGCGTGAACACCAGCTTCTTTGGACTTGCCGCAGCCGGTGCGCTAGCCGTGGCGCTGGTATGGCTCGCGATGCCGGAAACCCGCGATGCCGCCGCCAACGACGAAGCCGCCAAGGGCAAGGAACCTACCCCGGCGGCTTGAGTGGATCACGGTGGATTGAGCGCGCTAGGCTGTGGGCTGATTCCGGCTTCAAACCCAGCGCGTGCTCATGCTGCACTATGTGACTTGCGATGGTCCGCCACGCGTCTGACAACTGGCTAGAAACATGACGAATACCAGCACGGCCCCAGGTTTTTCCTGTTCGCGGCACGAGGGCGTTGTCACTATCCAGCTCTCGCGCGTGGAGCAACACAACCGTATTGACCCCGCTGATCTGGCTGGGCTCAGGGAAACAATTGCATCGGCGGCGAACGATGAAACAGCCATGGCGCTGGTCGTGACAGGAGCCGGCACGGCCACGTTCAGCTCGGGTTATACGTTGTCCGAGTTGGCCGCGGGTAATCTCGACGATTCGTTCGAAAGTTTCCTGAACGAGCTCGAGGCATGCCCGATGCCCACAATCTGTGCGCTCAACGGCAGCGTTTATGGCGGAGCAACGGATCTTGCACTGTGCTGCGACGTACGCCTGGGCGTAGAGGGCGCGCGCATGTTCATGCCGGCTGCACGAATTGGTTTGCACTACTACCCCGACGGCATGCGTCGTTACGTTCGTGAGTTGGGACTCGCTCAGGCGAAACGGCTTTTTCTTACGGGCATGACATTGGATGCGCCTGAGATGCTGCGCATCGGCTTCCTGACCGAGCTTGTCCAACCCGCGCAACTGAGTTCGCGCACGGCGCAATACATTGATGCCATTCGCGCTTGCGTACCGGATACCGTGCGTTCAACGAAGCGTCAACTGAACGCTATTGCCAACAACGATTCCCCGCTCAACGCCGACAGAACCGCTTATGAGCAGTCACTTCGGAGTCCGGTCATCGCTGAACGCATCAAGCAACGCCGGGTGTGAAATCATTTCAACCGCTCATTTCAACGGCTCATTTCAACGGCTCAAGCATGCCAAGCAACGTAGGGATCAGTTCGCTGACGGTCGGATGAATATGCATCGCGCGTTGCAGCGTGATGTACGGCGCATCGGCATTCATGATGTCGATGAACGTATGGATGGCTTCATCGGCCTCAATACCCAACATGGCCGCGCCGAGGATCTTCTTCGTTTCGGCATCGACCAGCACCTTCATGAAGCCGTCTGTCTCGCCGCGTTCGCGAGCCCGGCCAACGCGTGACATCGGCATGGTGGCGATCAATGCGCGCCGCCCGTCCTTGCGCACTTCCGTCTCGCTCATGCCCACGCGCGCAAACGGCGGATCGACAAAAACGGCGTAACACATGATGCGCGAATCAACGCTGCGCGTTTCACCGTCCACCACGTTCGACGCGATGATTTCATAATCGTTGTACGACGTATGCGTGAATGCGCCGCGACCGTTGACGTCACCCAGCGCCCAAATGCCCTCGGTCCGGGTGCGAAGCTCTCCGTCCACATCGATCAACCCGTGCTTGTTCAACACGATGCCCGCCTGCTCCAGCCCGAGGTCATCCGTGTTCGGCGTGCGGCCGGTTGCAAACAGCAAATGCGACGCTTCAATGCTTTTCTGATCCTGCATCGGGTCCTTCAGCGTAATCCGAATGCCCGCACCTGCCGGCTCGAGTTTCGACGCCTCGGTGTTGAACAAAAATTCCACGCCCTCCCGCAACATGACCTTCTGGATCTGTTGAGCGAAGTCCTTGTCCTCACGCGCCAGCACGCGATCGCCCCTGACGAGCACGGTCACGCGGCTGCCGAAACGCCGGAACATCTGCGCGAATTCCAGCGCGATGTAACTTCCGCCGACAATCGCCAGATGCTCCGGCAACGCGGTCAATTCGAGGATGGTGGAATTCGTAAGATGTGAAACGCTGGCCAGCCCTTCGATCTCCGGCACGGTTGCACGCGTGCCGGTATTGATGAAGATAGCGTCTGCGTCGAGTTCATGCTGCTCGCCGCCGGTTTCCGTCACGCTGATCGAATGTGTGCCGGCGAAATGGCCGTGGCCATTGAAGACCACCACGTTCGGCGTGCTGCGCAACCACTTCTCCACGCCGTCGCGCGACTCTGCAATCACACTATCCTTGCGCGCCTTGACACGCGCCAGGTCGACTCGCACCTCGCCGTCCACGATCACGCCGTAATCCCCGGCATGACGCGCGACATGCGCCGCGCGCGCGCTCGCCACGTAGGTCTTGGTCGGCGTGCAGCCCACGTTCACGCAAGTGCCGCCGAACAAATGCCGCTCGATCACGGCGGTCCGCCGGCCGCTCTCGGCCAGCTTGACGGCGAGCGGGCCACCGCCTTGTCCGGTACCGATCACGATAGCGTCGAAGTGCTGTGACCCCTGCGGTGACATGCGCTGTGACATGCGAACCTCCCAGTGAATAATCCGGCCGGATCAATGGACGAATGCCGCGTTTTCGAATGGTAGCTCGCAATAGGCGATCCCGCTGCATGAATGCAGCCGCCCTCCAGTGCGTTTTCCGCATGGGCGGGTCGAGTTTTAATCGCTTGTGGCCGAGTGTCACGCCCGATAAAACTACCGCCACTCACGTCGCGGATCACCGCGGCGCTTCACCTTTCCTGGCAATCACGATGCGCACCTACCGTAACTTCATTGATGGCCGTTTTATCGAGCCGCAATCCGACTCGTCAGCCGATGTCGCCGATGTCGATAATCCCGCCACCTCCGCCATTATCGCGCGCGTCACGCTCGCGTCGCACGACGACGCGCTGAGTGCGGTCGAAGCCGCATCGCGTGCACAGAAAAAGTGGCGCGCACTGACGGCGATTGAACGCGGAGAACATCTGCGCCGTTTCGCCGACGCCATCGTTGAGCGCGCCCCGCAGATTGGTGCGGCGCTCGCGCTGGAGTCGGGCAAGAGCGTGGCCGATTCGGAGAACGAAGCCCGCTACGCCGCCGACATCACGCGGTATCACGCAGAATGGGCGCGCCGGATTGAAGGCGAAGTCATTCCCAGCGATACCCCGAACGAAAACCTTGTTCTGCATCGCGAACCGATCGGCGTGGTGGCCTGCCTGATTCCGTTCAATTACCCGGTGTATACCCTGCTGCGCAAGATCGCGCCTGCGCTGATCACCGGCAATACAGTCGTCGTACGGCCGAGCAATAACACGCCGGCGTCGGCATTCGAGATCGCCGAAGCCGCGCTTCAAGCGGGCCTGCCCGCGGGTGTCTTCAACGTGCTCGCGATGGACCATGCCACTGCCGGCGCCGTCTGCACGCATCCCGCAGTCGGCATGATTACGCTAACCGGCAGCGTGGGCGCCGGGCGCGTCGTGCTCGATTATTGCAAGGCGAATATCGCGAAGCCTTCGCTGGAGCTCGGCGGCAAGGCACCGGCGATCATCGAGCCCGATGCCGATCTTGAAGCGGCAGCGAGCGCCATCGTGGCATCGAAGACAACACATTGCGGGCAGTTGTGTACGGCAATGGAGCGCGTCTACGTCCACGCCAGCGTGCAGACTCGCTTCGTCGAATTGCTGCGCGCAAAAATGCAGGCTGTCAGCTTCGGCGATCGCTCGCAAGATGCGTCGAAGATGGGTCCGCTCGTCAGCCGCTCGGCGCAGCGCAACATCCATGCGATGGTCGAACGTGCTGTTGCCGAAGGTGCAACGATCGCCACCGGCGGCATGTTGCCCGAAGGCCCCGGCTATTTCTATCCGGCAACGCTGCTGGTCAACTGCCGCCACGACATGGAAATTGTCCGCGAAGAAATTTTCGGACCGGTGCTGCCGGTGATTTCGTACGACACGCTCGACGACGCCCTCGCGATGGCGAACGACCATCAGTACGGCTTGTCTTCGGTTCTGTACACCGAGAACTATCGCACCGCGATGCGCGTGGCTAACGAAATTGAAGCCGGCGAACTGTACGTGAACCGCACACCCGCCGATCCATACCAAGGCTTTCACGCCGGGTGGAAACGCTCGGGCCTTGGCGGCGATGACGGCAAGCACGGCATGCTCGAATTCACGCAGACGCGTCTCGTCATCATGAAGTACTGAGCCTCTGGTCTATCACCACTTACTCGAACATCGATAAAAGCGGCGTTCATTTTCGAACAGCCGAAGGAGACTTATTGTGGAAAAAACCTTGCCCGGTATCACATCGCCAATAGCCGATACAACGCGTGCGCAGCGGTACATCCAGCTCATACTGCTAGTGATTGCGGCGGGCGCGATCTATCCGCTGCTGTATTTGCGTCAGGTCTACCAGACGCCAATGCTCGAGTTTTTTCACATCGACAATAGCCAGCTTGGTTATTTGTATTCGATACTCGGCACCGTTTTCCTGATCAGCTATTTGCCGAGCGGCTGGCTTGCCGACCGCATCGCGCCGCGTTTCCTGATCTGCTTTTCGTTGATCGCGACCGGCGGGCTCGGACTGGTTTATTCGACCGCACCCAGTTTCCCCGTGTTGCTCGCCGTGTTCTGCTGCTGGGGACTGACGACGGGCCTGACCTTCTGGGCTTCCATCCTGAAGCGCGTGAAGACGATTGCCGCGCACGACGAACAAGGCCGCTTCTTCGGCTTGCTCGACGGTGGACGCGGCTTGATCGAGGCATTGCTTGCGACTGTTGCATTGGTGATCTTCGCGACCGCGACGGAGAAGCACGGCCTGCCGATCAACGTAGGCTTCAAATACGTCGTCTACCTGTATTCGGCCGTCTGTATCGGGCTGGGATTGTTGATGGTGCTGGTCAAAGAACCGCCCGCAACTGCGCAAGAGCAACAGCAAGCGGCAGACAATCTCGAGCAACGCCATTCGCTGTGGCGTGATCTCCTTACGCTGATGCGCATTCCACAGCTCTGGCTGATGGCGGCCATTGTGTTCTGCGGTTATCAGATCTTCTGGGCTACTTACAGCTTCTCCGCTTATCTGCAAGTCGGCGACCTTAAGATGACCGTGGTCATGGCCGGCACGCTTACCACGCTCAAACTGTGGATGCGCCCGATTGGCGGCATTGGCGGCGGGTATCTCGGCGATCGCTTCTCCACGCTTGGCGTGTTGACCAGCGCGCTGTTTCTTGCGGCGCTCGGCCTGGTTGCGCTGATCGTGCTGCCTACGCTCGGTCATATCGATCCGCGGGCCGGCGTTGTGATGATCGCCATCGTGGTGCTCGTGATCGGCATCCTTACGTACGCCATTCGCGGGCTCTACTGGTCGCTGCTCGACCAATGCGGCATTCCGCTGCGTATAACGGGCTTGGCCATTGGCCTCGTTTCACTGATCGGTTATTCGCCCGATGTTTTCCTGCCGCTCGTGAACGGCTGGACTACCGAGCATTTTCCCGGCCTTCCCGGCTACCAGTTCTACTTCTCTTACATCGCTGCGATCAGCGTGATTGGCGGCATTGCCGCGCTCGCGCTCAAGCGCATGCGCGCGACCATTGCAAAGGACGCCCTCCGATGAAGATCGTCTCTCTCGAAACGCATGTCGTAGCTGTACCGCCGCCGCATCTGGGCGGCATGTACTGGATCTTCGTCACGCTGAAAACTGCTTGCGGGATTGAAGGCGTGGGCGAAATTTATTCGGCGACGTTCCATCCGAAAGCGATGACGCACATTATCGATGATGTGTTCGGACGTTATCTGCAAGACCACGATCCGCACCACGTGGAGCGTTTTTTCCGCGAGGCGTATTCGAGCGGCTTCACGCAACGCCCCGACCTCACGATGATGGGCGTTGTCAGCGGCCTGGAAATGGCGTGCTGGGACATTATCGGCAAGGCAGCAGATAAGCCAGTGTATGAACTGCTGGGTGGTTTGGTGAACGAACGGTTGCGCTCGTACACCTATCTTTACCCGAGGAACGCGGCGGGCGAATACGACTACGACGACGTCGATCTCGCCGCTGAATATGCCGTTCGCAACGCGGATCTTGGATTCACCGCAGTGAAGTTCGATCCTGCCGGTCCGTATACCGCGTACTCGGGCCATCAGCTTTCGCTCGACGTTCTGGAACGTTGCGAGACCTTCTGCAAGCGCATCCGCCAAGCGGTCGGCAATCGATGCGACTTGCTGTTCGGCACGCACGGCCAGATGGTGCCGTCGTCCGCTATCCGTCTTGCGCAACGCCTGGAAAAGTATGACCCGCTGTGGTTCGAAGAGCCCGTCCCGCCCGGTCAGGAAGACGCCATGGCGCAAGTCTCCCGGCACACCAGCATTCCCATTGCGGCCGGTGAACGCCTCACGACCAAGTATGAATTTTTCAAGCTGCTGCAAGCGGGCGCGGCATCCATCTTGCAATTGAACGTTGCGCGCTGCGGCGGCTTGCTCGAAGGCAAGAAAATCGCCGCCCTCGCCGAAGTCTATTACGCGCAGATCGCCCCGCATTTGTACAACGGACCCATCGGCGCAGCTGCCAGCATCCAGCTTGCCGCCTGCACGCCTAACTTCCTGATCCAGGAAAGCATTGGCACGTGGGACGGCTTTCATGCAGAGATCCTCAAGACGCCGATTCAATGGGAAGACGGTTATATCGTGCCGTCCAGGGCGCCGGGACTCGGCGTGGAATTGAACATGGATGTGGTACGTGCCCATTCTCCTTACACCGGCGAACGTCTGCATCTGCAGATGGCGTCCAAGCCTGCCAATGTCCGGGATTCTTCTCCGGCCAAAGGGTGAGGCCGAGTACATAACATGACTTACGACTACATCATCGTTGGCGCGGGATCGGCCGGCTGCATTCTCGCCGAGCGGCTGTCGGCGTCGGGACAATACTCGGTGCTCGTGCTCGAAGCGGGTGGCAAGGCCGACTCGTTCTGGTTCAAGATTCCGGTCGGGTTTGCCAAGACCTACTACGATCCGGGCTGCAACTGGATGTATTACACCGAGCCGGAAGCAGAGTTGGCGGACCGGAAAATCTATGCACCGCGCGGCAAGGTGCAAGGCGGCTCCGGCTCCATCAACGCGATGATCTACGTGCGTGGCGCGCCCCGCGATTTCGACGACTGGGCGGCTGCCGGCAACGCGGGCTGGTCGTATAAGGACGTGCTGCCCTATTTTCGCAAACTCGAAACCCACGAGGCTGGGAACACTGCGGTGCATGGCGCGAGCGGCCCGATCCACGTGACGTCGATGAAACGCGGCATTCACGCGATCACACGTCACTTCCTCGATGCCTGCGATGAAATGGGCATTCCGCGCAACGACGACTTCAACGGTGCGAATATCGAAGGCGTTGGCGTCTACGATGTGAACACCCGCAAGGGCCAACGTGCGTCGAGCAATGTGGCGTATCTGGAGCCGGCGCTGAAACGCTCGAATGTGCATATAGAACATCACGCGCTGACTTCGCGTGTGCTGTTCGACGGGCTGCGTGCGACAGGGGTCGAGGTATCGCAGAATGGTGTCACGAAGACTTTCCACGCCGGACGCGAAGTGCTTTTGTGCGCGGGCGCAGTCGATACGCCGAAGCTGCTGCAACTCTCCGGCATCGGACCGAAGGAACTGCTCGCACGCCACGGGATTCCCCTCGTGCATGCGCTGCCTGCCGTCGGCCAGAACCTGCAGGATCATCTTTGTGCTAGCTACTACTATCGCGCGAACATGCCTACGCTGAACGGCGATTTTGGTTCGCTGCCGGGCAAGCTGAAGCTCGGCCTGCAGTACCTGCTGACGCGCAAGGGACCGCTTGCGATGAGCGTGAATCAGGCCGGTGGCTTTTTCAGCACGGACCCGGCCAGCACGCTCGCGAACCTGCAGCTTTACTTCAATCCGTTGTCGTACCGGATCCCGAAATCGAACCGCTCGCAGCTCACGCCCGAGCCGTATCCCGGCTTCCTGCTCGCGTTCAATCCGTGCCGGCCGACAAGCCGCGGATCAATCGAGATCGCGTCGCCGAACGCTGGCGACGCCGCGTTGATTCATGCCAACTATCTGACGACGCAAAAGGATATAGATGAGGTGATTCAGGGCAGCCGGTTGATCCGCTCGATCATGCAGGCCCCGGCGTTGCGCACGGTGACCGTGGAAGAAACGCTGCCGGGCGCGTCGGTCGTACCCGATGGCGACGAAGCCGCCATGTTGCAATATTTCCGCGAGAACAGCGGCTCGATCTATCACCTGTGCGGATCGTGCGCGATGGGCCCGGACTCGCAGACCGCCGTAGTCGATGACCGCCTGCGCGTGCATGGCATCGAGGCGTTGCGCATTGTCGATGCGTCGATCTTTCCGAACGTTACGTCCGGCAACATTAATGCACCCGTGATGATGGTGGCGGAGAAAGGCGCGCAAATGATTCTCGACGATGCCACCGCGCCCACCACCTTCGTTCAGCGCGAAGCGCTGGCCGCCGCTTCGGTCTGAAGCCACTGCTGGAAGAGCCGATGCGTCCCGCTTGCACGTTGCTCGGGACGCACCACGAACCAATACGATTGCCGCCCTTCTATCTCTACATCCAGCACCTGCCGCAATTGCCCGGACGCCAGTTCGGCCGCGATCATGTGACGATCGGCAATGGTGATGCCCATGCCGTCAATGGCAGCTTGTATCGATAAATCGAGCAGGTCGAATTCGTAACCGTTGTCCGTGTCCACCCCTTCAATATGCGCGGCGCCCAGCCAGTGTTGCCAGGTCAGATACCGCTGATCTTCGCCCGATAAAACATGCAGCAAGGTGAAGCGGTTCAGCTCCACTGGCGTATCCACGCCCGCGCGATCCAGCAATGCGGGCGACGCCACCGCGATATGCCGCTCGTGCATCAGCAAGGTGCTTTCAAGGTTGCTCCACTCGCCATCGCCGAAACGCACCGCACAGTCCAGCCGGTTTGAATCCGCGATGCCATCGTCCACTCGCGTGGTGATGCTCAGGTCGAGTTGCGGAAATGCTTCACGCAGACGCCCGAGGCGCGGCACCAGCCAGCGCGCGGCAAAGGTCGGCGGGACGTTGATACGCAAGCGGTTGACGTCGTTGTTCTGACTGATCGCGCGAACCGTCAGTTCGATCTTGTCGAAGGCCTGTTGCAACGCACGCAGTAACACGCGACCGCTCGGCGTGAGGACGAGATGCTGATGACGGCGGGAAAACAGCGTCTCGCCGAGCTGCTCCTCGAGTTGCCGGACCTGCCGGCTGACCGCGCTTTGCGTGACGTTCAGCAACTCGGCTGCGCGGGTGAAGCTGCCGGTGGTACCAGCCGCCTCGAAGGCTTTGAGCGCATTCAGCGCAGGCATTTTACGTTTCACAATGATCTGAACGGTTCGTTGGCCCGCGACGTGCCGGCGTGTGGGCGAGCGGGTGCGCGCGACTTTACCCGGCCGGCCGTCTGCGGCGTGTCGAACGATGGCTTCATCGTCAGGCGGGCGCTCTGCAGGCGCATCATTGTGCACGAGCCCAGGGCGTTGCGCGGCTCGCCAGTGCACGAACGAAACTCAGCGGGTTTCACGCGGCGAAACTCATTCATGCACTGGCATCACACGCTGCACATCGGCGCCCGCGCGCCCTCTGCCGCACTCTTGGAATCGCTCAGCCGGTGCGGGTGGCACGCCCCTTGCTCCTAGTCGCGTACGCTGCATTCAACTCAGGCTCTCATGACCGAAACGATATGGTTTCTCGTCGTTGGCGGCGTTCTCATTTTCATGGGGCTTGCCAGTTCGACGTTCAAACAACTGCCGATCAGCAGCGCCATGGTGTATCTCGCCATCGGTTTCGGGCTGGGTCCGTTTGGCATCGGCCTGCTTAAGATCGATCTGCTCGGCGAAGCCACCCTGCTGCGCCGGATTACGGAAGTCGCCATGCTCGTGTCGTTGTTCGCGATCGGGTTGCGCCTGCGCGTGCCGCCCACCGACCGCATCTGGCTCTTGCCCGTGCGCCTTGGTTTGGTCGCGATGGTGGCAACCGTCGCCATCATGACGCTGGCAGGCGTCTATCTGCTGCACATGAATTGGGGACCCGCGCTGCTCATTGCCGCGATGCTCGCCCCCACCGATCCCGTGCTCGCCCATGACGTGCAAGTGCAGGTTCCCGGCGATGTCGACTTGCTGCGCTTCTCGCTCACCGGCGAAGGCGGTTTGAACGACGGCATTGCGCTGCCGCTTGCGTTGCTGGGTATCGCGGTATGCAACTACGAGGCATCGCCGCAGCAGGCGCTGAGCTGGCATTTGGCCGGCGATGCGCTCTGGGGGGTCGCCGGTGCGCTGGCCGCAGGCTGGCTGCTCGGAGATCTCGCGGTGCGGCTGATTGCGTGGTTGCGCAGCCGCCACGGCCTGGCGCTGGGACCTGAGGGTTTTTATGCGCTGGGTTTGATCGCACTCGCATATGGCGTCGCCGAATTGATCCACACGTATGCGTTCCTCGCCGTATTCGCGGCGGGACTCGCGATGCGGCGCGTCGAACAAAAGGCCAGCGGTGACAAGTCGGCGCACGAAGCGCTCGGCATCATCGATGCCGAGGATGTCGGCGCTACCGCATCCGACCCTGATCGTGCGCATGCGTTTGTCGCGGCACGGGTACTCGGCTTCACGATAGAACTCGAACGGATCGCGGAAGTCGCGGTCATGCTGATGGTGGGAAGTGTGCTCGCCAATGTCTGGCATCGGCTGTTTACGTGGCAAGGCGCCGCGATGGTCGGCCTGTTGTTTTTCGTGGCGCGGCCGGTCTCGGTGCAGGCTTCGTTGCTGGGGTCATCGGCGACGCGCTCGCAACGCTTGCTCACCAGCTGGTTCGGGATTCGCGGCGTTGGGTCGTTTTATTATTTGCTGTACGCACTGGAGCATGCGCCTCGCAGCGTCGCTGAACCGCTTGCCCCGCTGGTGCTGGGAGTGATCGCGGCGTCGGTGATCCTGCATGGCATTACGTCGACGCCACTGATGAATCGATACGGAAGAAGTTGATCCGCCGGACTGCTGCGTCTGATCAGGCCAAGGGAATCGTTGATTGCTTGTTGCGCCCCGCGCTCAAAACCAGCCGGCCGCGGGGCGTCTTTGCGAGCGAAGCCTCAGGCAGCCTGGAGTTGCCGGACAACGCCCAGTGTGCTCGCGCCTTCGTACAACTGCCCGAACCGGTTCGCCAAGAACGCTTCGAGCGGCACCTGCTCCTGCCGGATAAAGCCGCTCTGCGGCAACACGCCTTCACGGAACAGATCGAGTTCCGCACAGATCGCGCCGGCAGTCGTAATCTGAATGGCGCTCATTGGCACACCACAAACGCTCTTCGCGAAGATTTTGCGCATGAAGACATCCTGCACAAGACGGCCATCGCGCATGCCGGTCGCTGTGACGAATACCAGTACCACGTCCTGCGCCGTAGCCGGAATGGCACGCCGGAACATCGCCTTCAATCCGTCACGGTCACTCGACATGCGCAAGTCGTCGAGGAGGAACTTCATCAGCTCACGATGTCCGGGATAACGCACTGACTTGTAATCCAGCGTTTCCACCTTGCCCGCCAGCGTTTCGCATAACGTACCCAGTCCGCCCGATGTATTGAACGCCTCGTACTCGGTGCCATCGAGCGAAAAATGTTCCAGTCCTTCCAGCGGTTGCACCCATTGCGTGCTGCCGTCGCGGATAGCCTCGCACGGTTGGCAATACTCGTTGATCAGGCCATCGATGCTCCAGGTCAGGTTGTATTTCAACGCGTTGGTCGGAAATTCAGGCAACGCGCCGACCCGCATCTTGACCTCGCGCACTTCGGCAAAGCGCTTCGCCAGGTCGTGCGCCACGATGCCGATGAACCCCGGCGCCAAGCCGCATTGCGGCATGAAGGCGTGGCTGGAATGGTCGGCAATCTCGCGGATCGCGTGCGTTGCCCGCACGTCTTCGGTCAGGTCGAGGTAATGCACACCAGCCGCTTTCGCCGCCATAGCGACGGTCACGGCAAGGTAATACGGCATTGCGTTGAGGAGTGCGTCGAAGCCTTGCAGCGCGAGACGCAGTGCATTCGCATCGGCGGAATCAACACGGCGGGTAGGAATACCCTGCGCTTCAAGCAGGTCGAGTGCGTGAGCATCACGGTCGAAAACGACGACCTCGTAGTCGCCGGTTTCACGCAGCAATTGAGCAATGCTCTGGCCAATCAGGCCGGCGCCGATGAGGGCTATTCTCATGTTTATCTCCTTGGTGGCGGTCGAGGGGCAAATCTCGGACCCCAGTTTAGGAGCGCATGAATATTGATAAAAGACACAAAATGATGCGAATCGACTAGCAATTTCGACGTTTTGACGATTCCATACGACAAATTGCATTAGATCGCTTGATCAACGCCGCGATCAACCCCGCCGGACGGGCCTTTCGGCCCTCTCAACCCAAGCCGCCGCGATCTACCTTGCGGGCAAGAATGATCGATGTCGTCGTGCGTTCAACACCTTCCAGGCCGCCGATTTCATCGAGCAGATCGTTCAGCCGGTCAGGGGAATCCGCCCGCAGCCACGCAACATAATCGAACTCTCCGCTCACCGCGCAAAGGAGTTGCATCTCGGGCATCCTGGCGAAGCGCTTCTGCACATCGCGGCCATACTTCGGCGCCAGTTTGATGCCTACATAGGCCTGGATGCTGGCATCGAGCACGTCTTGTCCCAGCCGCACGCCATATCCCGCTATCACGCCGGTTTTCTCGAGCCGCGCGAGCCGGGCGATGACCGTCGTGCGCGCAATGCCGAGTTGACGCGCAAGTTCGGACACGCTTTCACGGGCGTTCACCTGCAAGGACGCGACGAGGTTCCGGTCGATGTCGTCGAGCTGATCAAGGCGCGGCGGTCGCATAAGGCGTGGTCCTTTCGTTAGTTTTATTTGCACCAGTGAGAGCACGGCATGAAGTCAGGCAGGACTTCATGCGCATGACAAAAACGTGAAACAGCATAGCCATTAAAACACGAGCGCATCACTCTACGGCTGCCCTTGCTTGTTGGTTACACTCCTACCCTCGGCGAACCGTGCTTGCTCCCGGTTTGCTCGTTCATCGCGTTTTTTCGCAGACGTATCGGTTGTAAGCAGTTGTGGCAACCAAAGCAATGCCGCGCGCTAACGTGATATTAATAGCGGCGTCGGCCAAAACATCACACGTTACCTTTGGCATGTGTTGCTTGCCCCTTCTTAATGGACCCAAGGTGTCACCCATGAAAAAAACATTCGTTGCACTGGCTGCCTCGCTGGCCCTTTCCACGGCTTTCGCCCAATCGTCCGCTCCGGCAGCGCCTGCTGCGCCCGCAGGCGCATCGGCACCGGATACGGCACGCGGCCAGGCGCGTGAAGCACGCGTCGAGCAACGCATTTCAGAACTGCATGCCAAGCTCAAGATCACCTCTGCCCAGGACGAGCAATGGAACAAGTTCGCCGACGTGATGCGCGACAATGGCCACACAATGGGTGAGCTGTACCGTCAACGCATGGCGCTGGGGGACAACACAAGCGCGCTCGACGACATGAAGCAGTACGAGCAGATCACGCAAGCGCACGCGGACGGCACGAAGCATCTGGTCGACGCCTTCGAGCCGCTGTACGCAAGCCTGTCGCCCGAGCAGAAGAAACTCGCCGACGCAAGCTTCCACCAGTCGGGCAAGCCGGGTGCGCATAAAGGCCGGGCGGTGCATCGCAAGGCGCCGGCAGCCGCCGCGGCAGACAGTGCTTCGACGATCAAGCCCTAAGCTTCCCGCAACGGCTTAATCTGAAGGCTGGACTTCGCGTGGGTTATGCCCGCGAGCCCTGAAAAAACGCTCGCATCGTAGTTTCGATGCGAGCGCTTTCGCATTTGGCGTTACCATCGAGGATTATCATCGTTTCGGCGATTGCACTATTTCCATTGTCTCCATTAAATCCGCATGACATCCATCATCCTTACCCAGCTCGACCTCACCGCTGACCTCGCCGCGCATCGCGTGGTAAAGGACGAAACCGTCGCGGTCCAGTTTGCAGAGGAACCGGGCTCGCTGATGAGCCTGGAAGGTCCGAACCGCTATGCGCCCGGCGATGCGTTGATCACGGGCGCCACCGGCGAACGCTGGGTGGTATCGCGGGATCGCTTCGACGCAAAGTACGTCGCTCACGACGGCGTCGCCCATGGCCATGCCGGGGTGTATCGGAACGTGCCGGTTGCGGTTCTCGCGAAGCAAATGCACGAAGCTTTTTCAATCGCGCGTTCTGAAGCCGGCGATGTGCTTCACGGCGAAGCAGGTGACTGGGTCATGCAATACGCGCCGGGCGACTACGGGGTAGTCAAAGCGGCCCGTTTCGCAAAGGTTTATAAGTACGCTTCATAGGCACGCTTTGTAGTCGCTTAAGCCGCGCCAAGCCGGGCTGCTCTGCGCGCATCAGACCCGCACTCACGCGAAATCCTCGCCTATATCGATCTCCACCGTGCGCGGCACGGTTTCCCCGGCTGCGTATATTTCCTCGAGCGAACCCAGCGTGGCTTCCACGTAAGCACGCAGCACCGCATAGCTGCGCGCATGCAGGCGCGGCGGCATCGCCCTGTAACGGGCGAGCGCGGCGGGATCGAAGCGGATATCGATGGCAATGCGGCGCGCCGTTGCACCAAAGCGCATTGCCACGTAATGAATCACGAGCGAGAGCTGGCCATTGTCGCCCGGGCGCTCGGCGAATTGCGTCTGCTCCGGGAACAGGTCGCTGACCACGCGGGCCAGCAATTCGATATCTGCGCTCGGGCAGTCGTATTGATATTCGTCGTCCATCTCAGTCTCCGGCCTTTGCCTTTGCGCGCGTTGCTCGATTCGCGGCTGCCGTCACGCCCAGGAAATAACGCCGCAGCGCGCGCATCACGATCAGCCCGAACACGAGATACACGGCGTCGGCGGCAAGCAGCGGAATCAAGCGAGCCTGATACAGCGCAACCGGCAACGCGATCAGCGCGTGCGCGACGATCATGAATGGCAGCGTGAAGCGGAAACGCTCGCGCAGCATGTGCCACATTGCCACCGACAATCCCACCTGGAACACGAAGGCCGCCGCCCGCTCGACCAGGAACAACGCGGCAGTTTCCGGCGCGAGGCCGCCGAGCACGGCGTGCAGCCGCAACAGCGACTCGGCTGGGACACTCGTGAAATATTGATCGAGCATGCCGCGATCAGCAAGCAGCGCGTAGAGGATCCACTGCAATTGCACGAGCACGCCAACGAGCCACGCTTCCGCGCCGCCGTGACCGATTCCGTAACCCAGCGCAGTGCCCGGGCGCTGCAATGAATCGGGTTCGCGCCTGATCAGCCATTTCATGCCGGCGTAGCGCCCGACCTCCTCGCAGATACCCGTCGCAAGCGCGCCGTAGATCACGAAAACGGCCGGATTCAGCAGCAGGCCGACCGTGGTCGCATTGCTCAGCACGAGCCCGTGCAAGCCGCGTTCGATCACCATCGAAAACAGTGCAAAGACCGCGATCCCGACAATGACGTCACGCCGCTCGAAACCAAACCGCGGTTTTGTCTTGCGATACAGCCAGATAGGCAATGCGGCAATCAGCAGCGTCGCAAGGGTGATACAGACCAGCGTCAAGGCACTTACCATCAATTGAATTTCCTCAAAAACTATGTGCCGCGATTGTTCGTTGATGCCGCCGTCGATGCCCGCACGACCAGTTCGCCCGGCAGAAGGCACTCTCGCGCTGCCACAACCGCGCCTTCAATGCGCTCATGCAGGAACTCGACGGCACGCTCGCCTATGGTATAGGTCGGCTGGCGCACGGTCGTCATGCTGGCGAGCTCGGCCCACTCGGAGTCATCGATACTCATCAGCGCCACCCGCCGCTGCCAGTCCGCGCCATGAAGCTCCTTCAGATGCAGCGCGACCCTCAACGCCACCGGTGCATTCGCCGCGAACAGCGCTACGCGGCGATTCTGCCGTTGCGCAGCGTCAATGCGCGCATCGATTTCCGCGAGGTTTTCGTCATTATCCAGGTCGAGCACGATCGTAGCGCCTGACACACCGGAAACGCCGAGCGCGCCGATAGTGTCACGAAATGCCGCTTCGCGCACGCGTCGCGAGCTGACCTGCGCGTAAGGCTGGACGACAAACAGCAGTTCATCGAAACCCTGGTTCAGGAGATGACTGATCGCCATCCGCACCGCTTCGGTGTTGTCCAGCCCGACCATATCGGTGACGACTCCTTCGACCGAGCGGTCCACCAGCACCACCGGCACGCCGCCGCGAGTGAGCGTTTCCAGCGTTTCTTCCTGCACGCCGAGCGCATTCACAATCACGCCTTCCACTCGATATGTGCTCAGCAGTTGCAGGTATCGCCGCTCCAGATCGACCTCGTTCGCCGCGTGGCAGATCAGCGGCATGTAACCATACGCGTGACAAGCCGCTTCCACGCCCTGCAGCACCTCGACGGTGTAAGGATTCGTCAGGTCCGCGACCAGCATCCCGACCAGCCGGTTGCGCCCGCGTTTGAGCCCGCGCGCCATCTGGTTCGGGCGGTAATCGAGTTTCGCGATCGCCTCTTCTATGCGCCCGCGCAATTGCGTCGACAACACACCTGTTTCGCCGTTCAGATAACGCGAGATGCTGGTCTTGCCGGTGCCGGCTTCGCGCGCGACGTCGGTGATAGTCGCGCGGCGGTCATTCGAAAAGTTGTCTCTTGTCATATTCTCGTTCGACATCCGATAAAAACAAAGCGCGCCAGGGCGCGCTTTGTCAAATGCAGCAAGCTTGGTGATCAAGCCGCTCAGCGCTTCAATGCTTCCGGATTCACCATGTTGTTTGTCAGCGTGCCATTCAACGCTCCGATCAGGTTTTCGGCTGCGTTCTTGTTCATCGCGTGACGCGTTTCGTGCGTGGCCGAGCCAATATGCGGCAGCGCCACCACGTTCTTCATCTTGAGCAACGGCGAGTCGGTAGGCAGCGGTTCTTTTACGAACACATCAAGGCCAGCGCCGAGGATCGTGCCGTCCTGCAATGCTTGAATCAGCGCGCCTTCATCCACCGTCGGTCCGCGCGATGCGTTGATCAGGATCGCGCTGCGTTTCATTTTTTTCAGTTGTCCGGCGCCGATCAGGTTACGCGTTTCGGCGGTCAGCGGTACTTGCAGCAGTACGAAATCCGAAGTGGCGAGCAGTTCGTCCAGATCAACTCTCTTCGCGCCGTAGTCCCGTTCAGCTTGCGCGTTAGGGCTGCGGTTGGTGTACAGCACGCTCATCCGGAAACCGAGCGAAGCGCGCCGCGCGACCGCACCGCCAATCCGTCCCAGGCCGATGATACCGAGCGTCTTGCCCTGCACATCGACGCCAAAACAGTCTTCGCCGATGCTCTTCGTCCACTTACCCGCCTTCACCCATTGCGCAAGTTCCACCACGCGACGCGCGCTTGCGAGGATCAGCGCAAAAACCGTATCCGCCGTCGATTCCGTCAGCACGTCCGGCGTATTTGTGAGCACGATGCCGCGACGGTTCAGGTCGGCGATATCGAAGGCATCGAAACCAACGGAAACCGTTGCCAGCGCTTTCAGCTTCGTTGCACCCTCGAGCATGGCCGGAGTGATCTGCGTGCTCGCGCCGATAGCGCCATCGGCCTCTTTCAACGCCGCCACGAACGCATCGTGCTGCTTCGGGTCGACAGTCGTGACGTCCGCGTGTTCCTGCAAGTACGCAAGCACGTCCGCGGGCAACGGCTTATACGCGACGATTTTCTTTTTCATCGAAACAGGTCCTGTGGAGTCGGGAAGGAGGTTGGGTGTCTCTAGCGTCTCAAGCACGTGTGGCAAGTTTAGCGGCGGGCGCGACAACTGGCTGCGGTTTCACGACCAGCGTCAGTATCACGGCCGCCACCAGCGCGGCGCTCATGAACACATACGACGCCGCCGGCGATCCAGTCGCGCCGTTCAGGTAGCCGACCACATACGATCCGACAAACGACCCAAGCGCGCCCATGCTGTTGATCAGCGCCATTGCACCGCCCGCCACGTTCTTGGGCAGCAATTCAGGCACGATCGCGAAGAACGGGCCGTAAGGCGCATACATGGCCGCACCGGCGATCACGAGCAG
>DASYLW010000255.1:0-5033 GCA_036009385.1 Caballeronia sp. | reverse complement strand
CCGACGCCTTCAAGTGCGATCGAATAGCAGCTTGCGCGGCAATCGGGTCACGGGCTTCCAGCGTCCTCAAGATCCGTTCGTGCTCGGACAGCGCGACGCCCCACGTCGTGATGTTCTCCGCAAGTCCACTCACCTTGGCAGCGATCGGGTCGTTACGGCCATCGAATAACTCGCCGACCAGCCGGGTCAGCACGGAATTCCCGGCAATTTCAGCCAGGGCTATATGGAACTGCCGATCCGGTTCCAGCGGCGAGCGTCCTTCCGCGATCAGCTCGCGCATCGACTCCACACTCTTTTGCAGGCGTGCCATTCCGTCCGGTGTGAGCCGCGTGCAAGCCAGCACGATCACGCTTCCTTCAATAGCAGCACGTGCCTGCATCAGCTCGGTAGGGCTCTCGCCCATGGAGGTCAGCGGCGGTTCTTCCGTGCTGCCTTCGCAGACATAGACGCCCGAGCCCATCCGGATTTCGACCTGACCGCGAATTTCCAATGCAATCAACGCCTCCCGCAACGACGGCCGCGACACGCCCAGCTGCTGCGCGAGCTCACGTTCCGGCGGCAGGCGCGTACCCGCCTGAAAACTGCCGAGGCGGATCAGCGAGTTGATCTGATCGGCGATGGTTTGATATAGCCGTCGCGTTTCGACCGGTTTCACAGGTGTTGTCATCGGTATCGGCAGGGATGGAAGTGTAAGGTGGCTTGACCAATTACTTTCAGCATCGCTCGACCGGCATACCGATGAATATAAGGGTAAATACCGCGATTCCAGACCGGGCCCAACCCCATTATCATTCGAAACAGGTAAGGCCACGTGATGAAACATAAAAATTGGCTTGACCACTTTGGTGCCAGAACGATGATCGGCGCCGCCCAGAATCAGAGACCCCGCCGAGGAGACAGTGCCGGTGCAAATGCTCATACGAGTACGAGTCGACGAGGCCAGGCAATGAACGTGACAGCCGAACAGGGCTCGCCGCATAGCGCCCGCGCGCCCGCTGTGGCAACCGACCCCTTGCTGCGCCTGAACCGCGTCGGCAAGCGTTTTCCTGGCGTGATCGCGCTGCAAAACGTCAGTTTTGACGTCCGTGCGGGCGAAGTGCACGCCATTTGCGGTGAAAACGGCGCGGGCAAGTCGACGCTCATGAAGATCGTCAGCGGCCAATACCGTCCGGACGAAGGCGAGATATTCATCGGCGGCCGCGAGCACCACTTCGCCTCCACCCTTGAGGCTCAGGCTGCCGGCGTCGCGATCATTCATCAGGAACTGAACCTGATCCCGCACTTGTCCATCGCCGAGAATATCTTCCTGGCACGGGAGCCGAAGCGCGGAATTTTCATTGACCGGGCGCGGCTCGCGGCCGACTCCCAGGCGGCACTCGATCGCATCGGCCTGCCGCTTAAGCCGCGCACGCTGGTTGGATCGCTGTCGGTCGCGCAGCAGCAAATGATCGAGATCGCCAAGGCGTTGTCGCTCAACGCACGCCTTTTGATCATGGATGAACCCACGTCGTCGCTGACAGAGTCCGAGACCGTGCATTTGTTCCGGATCATCAAGGAGTTGCGCCAGGCGGGCGTGGGCATTGTCTATATTTCGCATCGGCTGGACGAGTTGGCCGAGATCGCCGATCGCGTCACCGTGCTGCGCGACGGCCGCACCATTTCCACCGATGACTTCGCCGCCACCACCATCGAGCAAGTGGTTTCGCACATGGTCGGCCGCGATCTGGACGATGTCTTTCCCGAACGCAAATCGCAGCCGACGGATGAAGTACTGCTAAGCGTAAGCGGGCTTAAGCGCCGCGATGTGTTCGGGCCGGTGAGCTTTGAATTGCGTCGCGGGGAAATCCTCGGCTTTGCGGGCTTGATGGGCTCTGGGCGCACTGAAGTTGCGCGCGCGGTGTTCGGCGCTGATCCCGTTGAGGCGGGCGAAGTCACGTTGAAGGCCAGGCGCCTCTCGATCCATTCGCCTATCGACGCGATCCGCAACGGCATTGCGTATCTATCGGAAGATCGCAAGGGCAATGGTCTTGCGCTGCAGATGACGGTCGCGAAGAACATCACGCTTGCGAACGTGGAAGCCGTGTCGGGCGCGGGCGGGTTTATCCGCTTCGACGAGGAGGCGAAGGTCGCGCGCAAATATATCGATGCGTTGGGCATTCGTACGCCGGGCGTGAACCAGATTACGCGCAACCTCTCGGGCGGCAATCAGCAAAAAGTCGTGATCAGCAAATGGCTGTTCCGCGAATCGAAGATCCTGTTCTTCGATGAACCCACGCGCGGCATCGACGTCGGTGCGAAGTACGCCATCTACGAACTCATGGACCGGCTCGCGGCGCAGGGCATTGGCGTTGTGCTGATCAGTTCGGAGTTGCCCGAAATCATGGGCATGACGGATCGCGTGGCTGTGTTTCATGAAGGCCAGATAGCGGGTGTGCTCGATACCCGCAAAACCAATCAGGAAGAAATCATGCACTACGCATCAGGACGGGTCCCCCATGCTTGAGATGACTACCGACCCGGCGCACGCCGACCGCGCCCGCGCCCGTGAACGCCGCAAGGACCTGATCCAGAAGTTCGCAGCACTGGGAAGCCTGGTGATGCTCGTGGTCGTGTTCTCGGCCACGAGCAATGCGTTCATGTCCCTGGGCAATGGCATGACGGTGGCGTTGCAGGTGACGTCCATCGCTTACCTCGGGCTCGGCGCGACATGCGTGATCATTACGGGTGGTATCGACTTGTCGGTCGGGTCAGTGCTCGCGCTATCAGGCGTGGCGGCCGCGATGCTCGTGAAGGCCGGCGTGCCCGTGCCGATAGGCATGCTCGGCGGCGTGGTCGTGGGCGCGGTCTGCGGTGCGTTCAACGGCTTGTTCGTCACGCGCATGGGCTTGCCGCCGTTCATCGCTACCTTAGGCATGATGCTTGTCGCGCGCGGCGTGGCGTTGCAGATTACCGGTGCGCGGCCGGTCTCTGGACTCGGCGATTCTTTCGCGGAACTCGGCAACGGTTCGCTCTTTCGCGTGGTTCGCATGGGCTCGGACGGGTTCCCCGACATCGTGTTTCCGGGTATTCCGTATCCCGTGATCATCATGGTCGTGCTGGCGGTGCTGGTTGCCATCATGCTTAGCCGCACGTCGCTTGGGCGGCACATCTACGCGGTTGGATCGAATGCGGAAGCGGCGCGGTTGTCCGGCGTGAACGTGAATCGCGTGAAGCTGTTCACCTATGTTCTATCCGGCGCGCTCGCGGGGCTGACCGGATGTGTGCTGATGTCGCGCTTGGTGACGGCGCAGCCGAACGAAGGCGTGATGTACGAACTCGATGCCATCGCAAGCGCGGTAATTGGCGGCACGTCGCTGATGGGCGGCGTCGGCACGATCTCCGGCACGGCGATTGGCGCGTTCGTGATCGGCATTTTGCGCAACGGGCTGAACATGAACGGGGTATCGAGTTTCATCCAGCAGATCATCATCGGCCTGGTCATCCTGGGGACGGTGTGGATTGACCAGATCCGGAACCGGAGATGAGTTTCATCGAACGCACCTCAAGCGTTCGCGTTTTTTTAGAAGAGATGATGTGGAAGAAAACGAGGGTCCCACGGGGTCTTACAAAATGAACAGGAGCGAGACATGAAACTGACTACTAAAGCGATGTTTGCAGCCGTGCTTGCCGTTGCTGCGAGCAGCGCATTTGCGGCGGGCGGCGAGATTGCCGTGATCGTGAAGAGTGCCGATTCGAACTACTGGCAGAACGTCAACAAGGGCGCGACCGCTGCCTTGGCATCCGAGAAGGGTTACACGATGACCTTCCAGGGCCCGGCCGCCGAATCGGATATAGCCGCCGAAGTGAACATGGTCGAGAACGCGGTGAACCGGAAAGTTGCGGGGATCGTGCTGGCGGCATCGGACCCGGACGCGCTGGTGCCGGCCGTGAAGAAGGCGTGGGAAGCGCATATTCCGGTGGTGATCATTGATTCGGCCCTGTCCGATTCGGGCAAGCCGTATTACCAGGCTTTCCTCTCCACCGACAATGAAAAGGCCGGCGAGATGTGTGCCCAGGCGTTGATCGCGCGGGTGGGGCAGACGGGCAAGATTGCGTTGATGTCGTATGTGGCCGGCGCGGGGTCTGAAGTCGGGCGCGTGGGCGGGTTCCGCAAGTATCTGGCGGCGCATTCCAAGTTGCAGGTGGTCGGCCCGTATTACTCGCAGTCGCAAATGGCGAACGCGTTGAACCAGACGACTGACGTGCTTGCAGCGAACCCCGACCTGAAGGGTATTTTCGGGGCGAACGAACCGACCGCGGTTGGGATGGGTCGCGCGCTGGCTCAATCGGGCAAGGCGGGCAAGGTGATTGCGGTTGGCTTCGACGGTAATTCGGATCTGCAGAACTTCGTGAAGGACGGAACGATTCAGGCGATCGCTGTGCAAGGGTCGTATCAGATGGGATATAAGGGCATTCAGACGGTGATTGGCGTGATTGAGAAGAAGGCTCCGCCGAAGTTTGTCGATACGGGTGTCGTCATGGTCGATAAGGGGAATATTGATCAGCCGGTGGCGAAGAACGTGTTGTATTGAGCGTTGTTGATCGCGGCTCCTGGTTAGGGCCATGCAGGTGATGCGCAGTGCGAAGGGATTGCAGGTCGATCCATTTGCGCTGCGCTTTTTTGCGCGCCCGGTTTTGACGGTTTCGTTTCATCGGACGCTGACTGCGTTGCTGTTGCTGGTTTCTCCATTACCTTCGCCCATAGGACAATCTGTTCCTGCCGTGTGGCTATCCGCCGCATATCTGCTCGCATACCATGCTTGACCGATTACGATCCTAAGCCAGATATGCGAACTCCCTTGTACCGATGGTTATTAGCGGCTTCCGCTGCCACCGCTCTATTTACCAGCGCCGCTCAAGCCCAGGTCGATACGGCCAAAAGCACGGTGACGGCGACATCGAAGCAAATGAACGTGCCGGTTGAAGGCAAGTTCAAGAAGTTCACCGCGCAACTCGACTTCGATCCGGCCAAGCCGGCTGCGGGAAGCGCGAAT
>DASYLW010000254.1:0-19487 GCA_036009385.1 Caballeronia sp. | reverse complement strand
GCTGGCGCCGATGCGCTCGAACTCGCGCGCCCGCACATGCGGGTTCTGGCGCGGGAAATTGGCGCGGCGGTGTCGCTCGGATGCCGCGACGGGCTCGACATGATCTATCTGGAAACCATCCGCAGCGAGACGGCGCTGACGCTGGGTCTCGCGCCGGGCTCACGGCTGTCGATGCTGACCAGTTCGATGGGGCGCGCTTATCTGGCGGTGCAGGAACCGGATCAGCGGGCGGCTTTGCTCGAAGAACTCGGTGCGGCGGCGGTAAAAAACGGCGAAGACGGCGCGCGGCTGGTGAAGGCGGCCAAGGAGGCGATCGACGATTACACCCGCGATGGCTGTTGTTATTCGTTTCGCGACTGGCATGGCGATGTAAACGCAATCGCTGCGCCTTTACGCGATATCCGCAACGGGCGGTGGCTCGTTCTAAGCAGCAGCGGACCGGCATCGTCGATGGACGAGGCGTATTTTCGCCATGTCGTTGCGCCCAAACTACGAACTCTGGCGGCGCGTCTGGCGTGAAGGAACGCCGATTGCGCCCGAATCTGGCCCCTCGATAGCTAAATCGGGTCGAAAACGGTTAAAACGTGATTTAGAAATAACATCCCAAAAACATGGCTCTTAGAACATAATTCGATGAAACAGCCGCAGGGAGACTAAAAAATGACCGGGTTCTCGCTGGACGCAACGGATTGCCGTATTTTGTCGGTGCTGCAAGAAGATGGACGTATCAGCAACCTCGATCTGGCGGAGCGGATTTCGCTTTCGCCGTCAGCGTGTCTGCGCCGCATGCGGCTGCTCGAGGAAGAAGGGGTAATAGCGAGCTATCGCGCGTGTCTGGACCGGGAACGGCTAGGTGTTGAGCTGGAAGCGTTCGTTCATGTTTCCATGCGCAACGACCAGGAAAACTGGCACGAGAAATTCGCCGCCGCCGTACGGGAATGGCCGGAAGTGGTCGGTGCGTTTGTTGTGACCGGTGACACCCATTACGTGCTGCGGGTGCTTGCACACAATCTCAAGCACTACTCGGACTTCATTCTGAGCAAGCTGTACAAGGCGCCCGGTGTGATCGATATCCGCTCGAACATCGTGCTTCAGACCATGAAGGACGAAGCGGGCGTGCCGGTCGCCCTGATCGACAGAACCGGCAGCGTGTCTTGATCGAGATTCGTTAATCGAGATCCGTTAATCGAAATTCGGGACAAGCTGAACCAGCTGATTACAGCGATCCAAGTGTATGAAACTGCCCCGCCTGAAACACGAGCGGGGCAATCTCCGCCGCATTCTCGTGCACGCCGCATCGCTCAACCTGACCCACGAAGATCACATGATCGCCTTCCTGATAGCGGCTGCGGTTGTGGCATTCGAACCACGCGAGCGCACCGTCGAGCACTGGCATGCCGGTGTCGCCCGCGGCATGTGACACGCCGGCAAAACGGTCGCCCTTGACCGTCGCAAAACGTTTGCAAAGATCGACTTGCGTCGCGGCCAGCACGTTGACCACGTAGTGACTATTGGCCTGGAATACCGGCATCGATGCGGATTTGGTGGCGAGGCTCCATAGCACGAGCGGCGGATCGAGCGAAACAGAGTTGAACGAACTGGCGGTAATGCCGATCAACTGGCCGGACTCGGTGCGCGTGGTGATCACGGTGACGCCGGTGGCAAACTGGCTGAGAGCGTCGCGAAAAGCGGTGGCGTCGAAATTCGGTGGATTAGCGCGTTTCATCGGGATGGGTTCAGGTTCGACGGTATCGGCGGAATCCAGGCGGCAAACCATAGGTAACAGTAAGCCGGATGAAGTTTTCGAAGTCATCGGAGGATTGGCGATTGTTACGATTCTATCGGAATCGACTCGTTCGCCTCTGTGCTAAAGGCCGTACAGGCAACGCGGACAACCGAAAACCAGTAAGCTGGCAGGGTTGATTCACAGGCTTCCGCACGCATTTGACAGCTCTCGCGGAACACGAACCAGGAGCCAGCATGACGCAACATGACGAGCAGGCAAAGCGCGAAACCGCCACCATTGGCGGCGGATGCTTTTGGTGTACCGAAGCGGTTTTTTTAGGCGTTGAAGGCGTGCTGTCGGTGGAATCGGGTTATGCCGGCGGCCAGGTGAAGGACCCAACGTATGAGCAAGTCTGCGACGGCACGACCGGTCATGCCGAAGTCATCAAGGTGGAATTTGATCCGGCGGTGATCGGGTATCGCAACGTGCTGGAGATTTTCTTTGCGACTCACGATCCAACGCAACTCAACCGGCAAGGCAATGACGTTGGCACGCAGTACCGGTCGTCCATCTTCACGCACTCCGACGAACAGCGGAAGATCGCGCTCGAAGTGATCGATGAATTGCAGAAGGAAGGAATCTTCGACGGCAGGATCGTCACCGAAGTCACGCCGCTGAACGGCAATTATTTTCCGGCCGAGGACTATCACCAGAACTACTTCGAGCAGCACCCGAACCAAGGATATTGCGCGTTCGTGGTCGCGCCCAAGGTGGCGAAGTTCAGGCAGAAGTTCGCGCATCGGCTGAAACGGTGAGCGTTTGAATTTCTTGGCGACAATAGATGGAGACGGGCTTCGCGAAATCGAAGCCCGTTTTTTTATTCTCGCGGCATCCCGGCCGCCAGATACATCGCGATCTTGAAACAGGTCAGCGGCGCCGAACCCTCCGCCTTGTTGTTCACCGCGATCACCACCGGCTGGCCCGCGAGCGCGTAACGCAGCGCGAGTTCGGCGAGTGCTTCGTGCGTGTCCGGGTCTTCATCGACGAGTCTATCGAACGGCTCGTACTTCGCTTTCGCCTGCTCGTATTTGAAGCCGCCGTGCAGACTCCAGCGCACGATCAGTGGCCCAAGCCCACCTTCATCCAGCAGCGCGAGCGCCTTTGCCTGACGCCGCGGATCCGGCATGCGTGCGTGAATGCCGACGCAATATCGCACCTTTGCATCACGCAGCACGCGGATAAATCGCGGCGTCAGCATGATGGCGTCGCGCAATTCCACCGCGTAGCAACTTTCACCCGGCAGCGGTGGCAACGCATTGAGAAACGCTGACAGGCGCTCGAGGAACGCGGTTGGATCGACGATCAGCGCGTCCGGCAATGGCGGAATCTGGAACACGAGCGCGCCGGCTTTTTCACCCAGGCCGGCGATGCACGGTTGCACGAATTCATCGATGGCAATTTGGGCGTTCAGGAAGGCGGGGTTATCGCCGGCGGGTGCGCCTTTGTCGCCGCGGACGGTGGCATCGGTGACGGAAGCGGGCGCTTTGACGATGAAGCGGAAGTGTGCCGGCACCTGGTTCGCATAGCGCGCATAGTCCGCCACTGACAACGGCCCGTAGAACGAACGGTCTATCGACACACACCGCAGCAACGGATGCGCGCCGAGCGCGTTGAGGCCATCGCGGGAAAGCTTCTGGGACGAGTATTCGTCGCCATAAACGATGTCACGCCAGCCGGGAAACGACCACGTCGAGGGGCCGATATGAACGGTGTCCGGAAGGCGAAGAGCTAACGCGTGATGTTCAGGCGCGGCGGCAGACGGCAAGACGCCGCCGCGTGATTTCGGTTTTGTGCGAGATGGGGCCGCCGGTTTGCTTGCGCACGTTTCCGGCTCTTCCACCGCGCCGAACAAATCGACCTGCGGCGCGGATTGCGCGTGCGGCTCCAAGCCCGCATCCGGTTCGTCGCCGGATGCGGGTTCACGAGGAGCGGGAGGATCAGGCGTCGAACTCAGAGCGGTTTATCGTAGATATAACGGCGCGACCAAGGCAGCGTTTTCGCGCTGCGCCCGGCCTTGCGGCAGACGATCTGGTAGATCGACACGTCGTCGTTCTCAAACGCGTACGCACAACCCGCAAGATACACGCGCCAGATGCGGAATTTTTCATCGTCGACGAGCGCCTTTGCCTGCTCCGCCCTCGCCTCGAAATTTTCCGCCCAGATGTCGAGCGTGCGCGCGTAGTGACGGCGCAGGCTTTCCACGTCGACGGCTTCCAGGCCGCCTTCCTGCAGCGCTTCGAGTGCAAGCCCGATGTGCGGCAGCTCGCCGTCCGGGAACACGTACCGGTCGATAAACTCGCCGCCGCCAAGCGCGGTTTCGCCGCTGTCGAAGTCGGTCGACGTGATGCCGTGGTTCATCGCAATGCCGTCGTCGACCAGCAGTTCGCGCACCTTGGCGAAGTAGCCGGGCAGATTCTTGCGGCCGACGTGCTCGAACATGCCGACGCTGGTGATACGGTCGAACTGGCCTTGCACGTCGCGATAATCCTGCAGGCGGATCTCGATCTGGCCTTCCAGCCCGGCGTCTTTCACGCGCTTCGTGGCGAGATCGAACTGGTTCTGCGAGAGCGTGACGCCCACGCATTTCGCCCCGAATTTCTGGGCGGCGCGCAAGACGAGCGCACCCCAGCCACAGCCGATGTCCAACAGACGCTGGCCCGGCTGCAACTGGATTTTCGTGAGAATGTGGTCGATCTTCTTGATCTGCGCGGTCGCGAGGTCTTCATCGCCGTTCTCGAAATACGCGCACGAATACACCATGTTCTTGTCGAGCCACAGCTCGTAGAACTCGTTCGATACATCGTAGTGGTACTGAATGGCCTTCTTGTCGGACGCCTTCGTATGATTGAAGTAGCGCCGTACGCGCGCCAGCTTGCTCGCGCTCGTGACCGTGTTCTTGGCCAGCCCGTAGCCAATATTGATGATGTCCGACAGCTTCCCTTCGATGTCGATCTTGCCCTTTACATAGGCTTCACCGAGGTTGTCGAGACTCGGTTCGAGCAGATAGGGCAGGGCGGTCGCGCTCTTCACGTGTAGCGTGACTTGCGGTGCCGCGAAACTTCCGAAGTCGTGTTGCTGTCCATCCCACAGTACCAGCCGGGCGGGCAGGTTCGCCCGGTCCCGAATGTCCTGCACCCACTGCGTCAGCTTTTTCTCCCAAAACATGCTCGTTCTCCGCACTCAGATGAAAATGAAGCTAAACCGGGTCGATTGCGCTGCACGTTTTCCACATTGTTCGCAATGCCTTATTGCTTGCCCTTCGTCTCTCGCCCTTCGCCACCCGCACACGCCGCAACGAGACGCAATTTAACGCGGGTCCGGTCAATGCGGGTCCACAGGGAACCCGGTGAAAGTCGAAGTCTTGCTAAGGCTAAGGCGACAGGCGGACGATTTGCCATTGCTGGCCGTTCGCCCCAAGCGTGTGTGCAGCACGTTTATAAACGACACGGTCATGCAACCGTGACGGACGGCCCTGCCAGAATTCGATGGTGTCGGGAACGAGCCGGTAGCCGCCCCAATGTGGCGGACGCGGCGGGTTGTCACCGTATTTCGCAATCAATTCTCGCTCGCGGGCTTCAAGCACCGCGCGGCTCTCGATCACTTCGCTCTGCTCCGACGCCCACGCGCCTATTCGCGATCCAAGCGGGCGCGACGCGAAATACGCATCGCTATCTTCCGGACTTGTCTTGACGACGGAGCCCTCGATACGCACTTGGCGTTCGAGTTCGATCCAGTAAAACAGCAGGCTCGCGGCGGGGTTGCTCGCGAGTTCATGACCCTTGCGGCTGAGGTAATTCGTGAAGAAAACGAAACCCCGGTCGTCTACGCCCTTGATCAGCACGATGCGTGCCGAAGGGCGTCCATGCTCGCCGACGGTCGCGAGAGTCATGGTATTGGGTTCGGGTAATTGTGCGTCGAGCGCCTGCGCGAACCACGTTTCGAATTGTCGAATCGGGTTGGGATCCACGTCGGATGTTTCCAGCGATCCGAGGGAATAATTCTTTCGAAGATCAGCGAGGGTCGTCATTTTTTATGCAAACACTTCAATCGCATTAGTATAGCCAAGGTCCTCAAATTCTGCGCTTTACAGCGAATATCCCTTTGAACTTGAATGATTTAGATCATGTTCCGGGGCGATAGAATCTGACTCAATTCGGCAATTATTTTCATCTTGCTTTCAAAAAACTGGCCGGTGATTTCTTGCGTCCAATCTTCGATAAGGCAGAATACGCAATTCGGCGAATTCTTGCTGATATCCGGTTCTATCGTTGCGATAGCGCGTCAGCGCGGACCGGTGCCGTTCGCCGATTTCCCGATGCTTCCTTGCCTTGTTTTTGCTTGTTCCGCCTACCTGCCGGCTATCTCCTCATGACCGCTTTTCCTGCCTCTGCCGACACTTTAAATCTCACCTCCGCCACATCGGAGTTTGAAGCCGCCGACCGCGTCCGGCGCTTTGGCGGCGTGGCGCGCTTGTATGGCCCGGCTGGGCTCGCGGCGTTCGAACGCGCGCATGTTGCGGTGATCGGGATTGGCGGCGTGGGCTCGTGGACGGTCGAAGCGCTGGCGCGCAATGCGATCGGGCGGCTGACACTGATCGATCTCGACAACGTGGCCGAAAGCAACACGAACCGCCAGGTGCACGCGCTGGATGGCAACTACGGCAAGGCGAAGGTCAGCGCGATGGCCGAGCGCATTCACCTGATCGATCCGGCGTGCCGCGTGGAACAGGTCGAAGATTTTATCGAGCCCGCGAATTTCGATTCGGTGCTGGGCGGCGGTTTCGATTTCGTCATCGATGCAATTGACAGCGTGCGTACGAAAACCGCGCTAATTGCGTGGTGTGTCGAGCATGGACAGCCATTGATCACCGTTGGCGGAGCGGGTGGACAGCTCGATCCGACGCGGATTCGTATCGATGATCTGGTGCTCACGATCCAGGACCCGCTGCTCTCGAAAGTGCGTGGGCAACTGCGCAAGTTGCACGGCTTTCCGCGCGGACCAAAAGCGAAGTTCAAGGTGAGCGCGGTCTATTCCGACGAGCCGCTGATCTACCCGGAAGTACCCGTTCCCGACGACACCAGCGAAGCGGCCGGATCGGGAGATACGGCGCCAGCTGTCGCGGGACCGGTTGGACTGAATTGCGCGGGGTTTGGATCGAGTGTCTGCGTGACGGCCAGTTTTGGATTCGCCGCTGCCGCGTATGTCCTAAGAAATATCGCCGGGCGAGCTTAAAAGTCGCGCAAGTCACAAAATGGCCGCTTGAGAGCGGCCATTTTTCAAAATGCCTTTCGCGTTAATATCAATTTAAATTATTTGAAAGGTTTTGGCTCTCTGGGCGCAGCCTGCTAATGCGGCACTTTAGTTAATGGCCGCGCTCAATTTGCGGCGCCATTGCGAAACCACTTCCGGCTGATGCGCCGCCAGGCCGAATACCGACAACATGGTTTTGCGGCCCACGTCGTCCATGAACTCGCGGTCGCGCGTCACGATCGCGAATAAATGTTCCAGCGCGCCGTTGTAGTCGCGACCGGCAATCAGCCGGTTGGCCAACGCGAAACGGGCCTCCAGATCGTCAGGATTGGCGTTCACGGCGTCGATCAGGGCGTCGGCGGGCGGAAGGCTCTCCGCAGCATCGGCGGCGTCCAGTTCGGTCTTTAGCGCGTTGTAGCGGGCGTCAATCCCCTGCGTGGTTTTCGGCGATAGCAGCTTCTCTTCATCGCGTGCTTCGTCTGTGCGGCTCGCGGCAAGCAGCCACTCGATCAAGTCCAGCCGCGCGTCGTCATAACCGGGGTCCAGCGCCAGCGTCGCTTTGATATGGTCGATGGCGAGATCGGTGTCGCCTGCTTCGTAGGCCGCATGCGCGGCACGTCGCTCGGCTTCCGCGCCGTCCGGCACCAGTTTGTCGATGAATTCGCGCAACTGGCCCTCCGGCAGCACGCCGATGAACTGGTCAACAGCATGGCCGTCCGCGAACGCAACCACGTGCGGAATGCTGCGCACCTGGAAGTGCTGCGCCAGTTCCGGATTTTCATCGACATTCACCTTCACCAGCTTCCACTTGCCCGCGCCTTCTGCTTCCAGCCGCTCAAGCATCGGGCCGAGCGTTTTGCATGGACCGCACCACGGCGCCCAGAAATCGACGAGCACCGGCGCAAGCGTGGACGCGGCGATTACGTCCTGTTCGAACGTGGCGAGTGTTGTATCCATGGTGTTCCTCCAATAACGCTTAAACGATGAACAATTTGAGATGAACAATTATCTTGGGGCAAGCCGGCCGAGTTCAACCGGGTGCATGCCTGATTCAGCTGCGGGGTCGGGGTCCAGGGGCTCGAACCGCGGGCCCCGCAAGTCGCAGGCTTCAAGTTTCTTCAGGCGGATTGGCTTGACGGCGCGGCGGCGGCAACGGGATGAACTCGGTCTCACCGGGGACCTTTCCGATCCGCTGTTCGCTCCACGCCAGTTTTGCCGCCTCGATTTTTTCCCTCGAACTCGAGACGAAATTCCACTCGATGAAGCGCGGGCCGTCCAGCGGCGCGCCGCCCAGCAGCATGGCGAGGGCACCTTCCGTACTGCGCAGATCGGCGGAAAACCCTGGCTTCAACACGGCCATCTGGCCGGCGGGCAGTGCATCCCCGTCAATGGAGAGATCGCCTTCCAGCAGATACACACCACGTTCCTCATGCTCTGTGTCGAGCGTCACGGCGCTGTTCGCCGAAAATTGCGCCGCGACATAGAGGGTGGGAGAGAACGTGGTGGTCGGCGCCGTTTCGCCGAAGGCGCTGCCGGCAATCACCCGCAAGATCACGCCATTACTTTCGAGTTGCGGCAGCGTCGCGGCCGGATGATGTTCGAATGACGGCGCGCATTCCTCTTCAGCTACGGGCAACGCGACCCACGTCTGAATGCCATGCATGTTCTGCCCGGCGGCGCGTTCCTCGTCGGGCGTGCGTTCCGAATGCACGATGCCGCCGCCGGCCGTCATCCAGTTCACGTCGCCGGGCGAAATCTTCTGGACCGAGCCGACGCTGTCGCGATGCATGATCGCTCCCTCGAAGAGATACGTGACGGTCGCGAGGCCTATGTGCGGGTGGGGGCGCACGTCCAGCCCTGCGCCGGGCACGAGCGTTGCGGGGCCGATATGGTCGAAGAAAATGAACGGTCCGATAGTGCGGGCAGCCAGCGCAGGTAGTACCCGACGCACCATGAGGCCGCCGACGTCGTGCTGATGCGGCTTGAGAAACGCTTGGATTGTGGAAGACATAAGGACGTCCGGGTTGCGTGCTCGGAACTGCAATTCTACTGGGCGCCGCGTGCAAGCACGCAAGCGGTACCGGGCGATAGGCCATCCGGCAGACCGTTCAAGCCGGAACACGGCGCCGCTGACAAGCGTGGCGACCATGTGAACCGGCAACTGCGCAACTCTCGATACACCCTTGCGGTAGACCTTTCCACCTAGCCTGAACAGGAGCTTCACAATGACAAGAAACACGCTTTTGATCGCCGTTGCCGCCGGACTGTTCGCCAGTTCAGGTGCGTATGCTCAAACGTCGAACGGTGATTCGCCGACCGCGCCGGCCATGCAAGGCGCCGATTCGTCCGATGCCGCATCCGCGCCGGTGAAAAAGCACAGGATGCGCAAGCCTTCGAACAAGCAGTCGTCGACTGGCCAGTCGGCCAACCCCAGCAGGACGCCAGCCGTAGAGACGGGCGCCAGTGCCGCGACGGAGAACGGTCAAAGCAAGTAGCTTGGGGCGCCCAGGGCATTTCGTTTCAAGAGGGAACGTGTGGGAACGTGTCAAACAAAAAGCGTTTTTGCCTCACCAGCTCTAGCGCTTTTTCCGTTGGTCCGTCACGCTGCGTCGCCTTATCCGAATGGGCTATGGCGTGAGTTTGTGCAGCGCATTTGCAAAATCCTCCGCTACAGTGTCGAATTCCGTTCGATCTGAATTCGGGGCTCCCGGGCTCCGGTCTGATCCTGAACGCAGCTTCGAATAAACCTCACGGAGACGGCGATGTCGCCAAAGGATTTGTTGTCCGCACTGATTGTCATTCTCGCCTGGGGCGTGAACTTCGTCGTGATCAAGGTGGGCCTGCATGGCGTTCCGCCCATGCTGCTTGGCGCCTTGCGCTTCGCTCTCGTCGCTTTCCCGGCCGTGTTCTTCGTCAAGCGCCCGGCTATTGCGTTTCGCTGGCTGTTCGCTTATGGCGCGACCATCTCGTTCGGGCAATTCGTCCTGCTTTTCTACGCAATGTCCGTTGGCATGCCCGCCGGCCTCGCGTCGCTGGTGTTGCAGGCACAGGCGTTTTTCACGCTGATCTTCGCGGCCATGATCCTGGGTGAAGGCTTTCGTGCGCCGAACGTCGTGGGTTTGCTGATCGCAGCGTGCGGGCTGGCTGTGATCGGCGTTCGGGCCGGCCATGCCATGACCGTAGCCGGTTTCCTGCTCACGCTCGCGGCGGCGTCCATGTGGGGCATGGGTAATGTCATCACGAAGCGCATGGGCAAGGTCGACCTGTTGTCACTCGTTGTGTGGGCGAGCCTGGTGCCGCCGCTGCCGTTCCTCGCACTTTCGCTGATGGTGGAGGGGCCCGCGCGCGTTTCGGCCAGCTTGTCCGGCATTTCGCTCACGTCGGTCCTGGCGATCGTTTATCTCGCGTTTATTGCGACGATGCTTGGCTATACATTGTGGGGAAAGCTGCTGGCGCGTTATCCGGCAAGTCAGGTTGCGCCGTTTTCGTTGCTCGTGCCCATTGTCGGGCTGGCTTCGGCGGCATTGCTGCTTGACGAAGGGCTGAGCCAGATGCAATTCGTGGGGGCGGTGCTGGTGATGGCCGGACTCGTCGTGAATGTGTTCGGCGGATGGTTGAGACAGCGGTTTTTATCGGCGGCGCGTTAGGGTCAAAGCCGGCGGGGCAAGGCCGAAGCGGTTTGCTCGCTCCGGCCTTTTGCAGCCTTGAACCCGTTTGCAGCCAAGCGCGAGCAACCCTGGCTCTTTACGTCATCCGGCTCTTTGCGAGCGGCGGATTGGCCGCGAAATAACGCTTGATGCCCTTCATGATCGCGTTAGCCATCTTGTCGCGATAGGCGTCGTCGTTCAGGCGCTGCTCCTCTTCGGGGTTACTGATAAACGCGGTTTCCACCAGGATGGACGGAATATCCGGTGCTTTCAACACCGCAAAACCGGCTTGTTCCACCGAGCCCTTGTGCAGCTTGTTGATATCGCCAATCTCGTTCAGCACGAAATTGCCGTAGCGCATGGAGTCGCGAATCTGAGCGGTCGTCGACATGTCGAACAAGGCCCGGTTGACGCTTGCGTCCTGGGTCGTCACGTTGATCCCGCCAATGGAGTCCGACGAGTTTTCCTTGTTCGCCATCCAGCGCGCGGCCGCGCTCGAAGCACCATGATCGGAAAGTGCGAACACCGATGAACCGCGCGCCGAGGGCGTGGTGAACGCATCGGCGTGAATGGAAACGAACAGGTCCGCACCCACTCGACGCGCTTTCTGCACACGCACGTTGAGCGGCACGAAAAAGTCGGCGTCGCGCGTCATCATGGCGCGCATGTTCGGCTGTGCATCAATCTTCGCGCGCAGCTTCTTCGCGACATCGAGGGCAATGTGCTTCTCGTACGTTCCGCCGCTGCCAATCGCACCCGGATCTTCGCCGCCGTGGCCCGGGTCGATCGCGACAGTGAGCAGGCGCGTTGTGCCGGACTTGCTGCTCTTCGGATTGGAAAAGCCGTAGTCGTCGCTGGTGTCGCTGCCGGACGGGCTATCCTGGTTCGCCAAGGCCGTAGGCGGTGCAGGTTTGACCGCGGGCCGGGGCTTCGGAACCGCTGCAATAGGCGGGACGGGTATTGATGGAGACGATGGAGAAGACGGCAATGGTGCGCGCGGCAGATCAGACTGCGCGTACTTCTGGAAAAATTCGTCCGTGTTGTCCGGCGCGTTCGTTTTCGGCGGCGTGGCGGGGCCGCTCAGCGTGGCGGGCGGGGGCGTCGGATTCGGGTTGGTCTGATCGAAGGTTTGTTGCTTGTGCTCGGACTGAGCGAGCAAATCCATCAGCGGGTCAGGAGCAACGGCCGGATACAAGTCGAAGACCAGCCGATACTTGTAGCTGCCAATCGGCGTCAGCGTGAACACTTGCGGCTTCACGGAGCCCTTCAGGTCGAACACCATCCGCACCACATGCGGCTGATATTGCCCGATGCGCACCGACTGGATTTGCGGATCGTTCGGCGTGATCTTCGAGACGAGATCTTTCAGTTCCTGATCGAGGTCGAGCCCATTAAGGTCGACCACCAGCCGATCCGGACCCTGCAGCAGTTGCTGGGTATTTTGCAGCGGCTGATCGGACTCGATCGTGACCCGTGTGTAATCCCGGGCGGGCCACACACGCACGCCCAGCACGGAGCTCGCGTAGGCGAGCTTCGGCCCGAGCAGCGCGAGCGCGATGGTCGACGCACCCGCGCGCAGTACCTGGCGCCGCCGCCAGTTGTGCGAGACCGTGGCGGTCGATTCGATCGAATGAAACGGCTTGATCAACAGCTTTCGAGACATGACTTTCCTGTTTCGCTAAACGCGCGCGCTGTCAGCACGCGGCCTTCGCCTTCCTGTTCCAGCGTGAATTCGAGATCCGGCACACCCAGCAGACCGCCCGCGCGTTGCGGCCATTCGACCAGGCAGATTGCGCCTGCATCGAAATATTCGCGAAAGCCGGCGTCGGCCCATTCCGCTGGATCGGCAAAGCGATAAAGATCGAAGTGATAGAGCTCGAGCGGACCCGTTTCCGTAACAAGCGAGTAGGGTTCGACAAGCGTGTAAGTGGGACTGCGCACGCGGCCTGCGTGACCGAGGGAGCGCAGCGTCGCGCGCACCAGCGTGGTTTTGCCCGCGCCCAGGTCGCCGGTCAACTGGACCTGCAAACCGGAAAAACGTTCGTTCAGAGTGGTCGAATTTTGTGAATCGTTCAGTCTGCGGGCCTGCAGGATCGCCTGCGCGAAGCGGTCACCGAAGGCGAGCGTCGCGTCTTCGTCGGGCAGGTCGAAGCGGCGTTCGAGCAGCGCGGCGGGAGGGTTTGCAAACGATCGAGTGAGGCTGTCGGGCATTCTCGTAAAATGTCGTGATGAACCGTTTGCCGGAACACCCTGTGGAACGCGAAAGCGCGTCAGACGACGCCGCCGCGGACACGCGCCACTTCAGACTTGACGACGAAGCCGCGCTGGCGGAACTCGCCCTACGCATCAAGACGTGGGGGCGCGAGCTGGGGTTCGCTGCAGTCGGCGTCAGCGACGCCGACTTGACGGAAGCCGAAGAAGGCTTGGCTTCATGGCTCGAAGCAGGCTATCACGGCGAGATGGATTATATGGCCAAACATGGGATGAAACGCGCCAGGCCAGCCGAGCTTGTGGCCGGCACGCGACGTGTTATTACAGTTCGAATGGCCTACCTGCCGGCATCGACGCTCGACGGCAAGGCACGCGAAAGTGCCGCGACAGCCGGCAGTCAGGCAATGGACTGGCGCGCGGCGGAATGGGCTCGAATAGACGATCCCGCGGCCGCGGTCGTGTCGGTGTACGCCCGGGGCCGCGATTATCACAAGGTCATGCGCAGCCGCTTGCAGCAGTTGGCCGAGCGCATAGAAGCCGAAATTGGCGCGTACGGGTATCGCGTATTTACGGATTCGGCTCCCGTTCTGGAGGTCGAGCTGGCGCAAAAGGCGGGCAACGGCTGGCGTGGAAAACACACGCTGTTGTTGGAAAGCGATGCCGGGTCGCTGTTTTTTATCGGCGAGATCCTGGTGGATATCCCGCTGCCGCCCGACGTTTTGACCAATCCCGATCAAGCGCCTGAACACGACGGCGCGCATTGCGGAAGCTGTACTCGGTGTATCGATGTGTGTCCGACCGGGGCGATCGTCGCGCCGTATCGCGTGGATGCGCGCCGTTGCATTTCGTATCTGACCATCGAGTTGAAAGGCAGCATTCCCGAAGACATGCGGCCGCTGATCGGCAATCGGGTTTATGGTTGCGACGATTGTCAGCTCGTGTGTCCGTGGAACAAGTTTGCGCAGGCCGCGCCGGTCGCGGATTTCGATGTACGCCACGGGCTCGATCGCGCGTCGCTCGTGATGCTGTTTGGCTGGAGCGCCCATGATTTCGATGAACGCATGCAGGGCAGCGCGATTCGCCGTATCGGACACGAGCAATGGTTGCGTAATATTGCGGTGGCGATGGGCAACGCGCTGCGCTCGCCCGCATTGGGCGCGGATGAGCGCTCGGCAATACGCGATGCCTTGAATGCCCGGGCCGCGGATGCTTCAGGACTGGTCCGGGAACACGTCGAATGGGCGCTGCGCCAGGAAGCACGACCTCACGTATGACCTCACGCTTACAGGAAAAGCCAATGGAAGTGACCGAGGCAGAACGCGCGCCGGAACTCGCGTCGAGCAGTGCATCGATCGATCTTTTTTGCGACGCGCTCTGGCTGGAACATGGTCTCGCCAAGAACTCGCTCGAAGCGTACCGGCGCGATTTACGCTTGTTCTCCGAGTGGTTGTCGAAGACGCGCGGCGGCACTGTCGATACCGCCACCGAAGCCGACATGAACGGCTATCTCGCCGCCCGCCGCGCGGACAAGGCAACGTCCGCTAACCGCCGGTTATCGGTTTTTCGACGCTACTACGCGTGGGCATTGCGAGAGCATCGCGCGCCCGCCGATCCTACGCTTAAGCTGCGTTCGGCCAAACAGGCCCCGCGTTTCCCCAAGACCTTGAACGAAGCCCAGGTCGAGGCATTGCTGAACGCGCCCGATGTCGAAACCGCGCTTGGGCTGCGCGATCGAACCATGCTCGAATTGATGTACGCAAGCGGCCTGCGCGTGACCGAACTCGTGACGTTGAAAACGGTGGAGGTGGGCCTGAACGAAGGCGTGGTGCGTGTGATGGGCAAGGGGTCGAAGGAGCGCCTTATCCCGTTCGGGGCAGTCGCGCACGACTGGATCGAGCGCTATCTGCGTGAATCGCGGCCGGCGTTGCTCGGCGCTCGCGCCGCCGATGCGCTGTTCGTCACGACGCGTGGGGAAGGCATGACGCGCCAGCAGTTCTGGAACATCATCAAGCGCCATGCGTTCACGGCCGACGTGCGCGCGCCGCTCTCGCCTCACACCTTGCGGCACGCGTTCGCCACGCATTTGCTGAACCACGGCGCCGACTTGCGCGTGGTGCAAATGCTCCTCGGTCATACGGATATTTCCACCACGCAGATCTACACGCACGTCGCACGTGAGCGGCTGAAGACGCTGCATCACGATCATCATCCGCGCGGCTGAAGGCACGAGCAGGCACGAGCGGGGACGAGCTTAAAGCTGATCCCTGAGCTTATGTTTCAACACCTTCCCCGTCGATGCCGCCGGCAGCGCGGCCAGCACGCGGATCTCGGCGGGGCGCTTGTAGGGCGCAAGGCGGTCGGCACACCACTGGACGATATCGTCGGGCAGCGCATGCACCGACGGCAGCAGTTCGACGAACGCAATCACTTCTTCGTTGCCCTCGATCGCCCGCCCGATCACGGCAGATTGCAGTACATCGGGATGTGAGTTCAGCACGTTTTCGACTTCGGCCGGATAGACGTTGAAGCCCGAACGGATGATCAACTCCTTGCTGCGCCCGACGATATACAGCGCGCCATCCGTGGCCTGACGCGCGAGATCGCCGGTCCGGAGCCAGCCATCTTCCGTAACCGTTGCATGCGTCTGCGCTTCATTTCGGTAATACCCGAGCATCACGTTCGGTCCGCGCACCCACAGTTCACCGACTTCACCCGGCGCCACATCCGCGCCATCCAGCGCGACGAATCGCAATTCAATACCAGGAATGGGATCACCTGCCGAGCAGTCATCGCGTGGCGCGTCGAGCATGGTCTGCGATATAGTCGGACTGCTTTCCGTCATGCCATAGCCGTTGTGCAGCGGCACCTTGTACAAGCCTTCGACACGCGCTTTCAGCGCGGCGTCGAGCGCAGATCCGCCGGAATATGCGAAGCGCAACGCGGGAGCACGCCACGGCGTACCGCTGGTCTGCGCGTGTTCGGCGAGCTTCGCGTGCATGGCCGGCACGCCCTGGAAGATCGAAACGTTTTCCTCCGCTAACGCCCGTCGCACGGCATCGGGCGCGAAACGCGGCGCGAGCCGGAGCGTAGCTCCCGCGTACAGGCTGCCAAGACAGACCGATGCGAGCCCATAGATATGCGTGATCGGCAACACGGCGTACACCACATCCTTGGGCGTCACGCGCCGCAACGTGCTGGACATGGCTGCGATAAACAACACGTTGCGATGCGACAGCATCACGCCTTTCGGCGCACCGGTCGTGCCCGTGGTGTAGATCAGCGCGGCACATTGACGGGCGGGATCGGTTTCAACACGCTCGGGCGACACGTTTTCATCGACGATAAAACGCCACGCGCCCACGTTCGATGCCGCTGCCGCTTCAGCAGCGATGAGGCGGTCCGCATGATTCGCGGCATCCTTCGATGCATCGACGGTGAACGCCGCTACTCGCGGCTTCGCGTGCGCGCGGATCGCATCGGCTTCACTTGCAGAAAGCCGTGCGTTCGTGAGCAAACACCACGCGCCGAGCTTTGCCACGGCGAACATCAGCACGACCTGCGCCACGCAATTCTCACTCACGATCATCACGCGATCGCCGCCTTGCACGCCGGCTTGTGCGAGCTGGCGGGCGGTGTTGTCGATGGCCTCAACGAGCTCCGCCGCGTTCAGCCGTCGCTCGTCTTCGATCAACACAACGTGCTGCGGATCGCGAGCGGCGAGGCGCGCGGGGATCTCGGAAATACGGGAGGGCAATGCGGCGAGCAAGGCGGCAACATCAACGTTCATTTCAAATCTCCGTGCCGCGAATCAGTCCGCGCGCGATGATCACTTGTTGAATCTGCGACGTGCCTTCGTAAAGCCTGAACAGCCGCACGTCGCGATAAAAACGCTCGATACCGTACTCCGAGATATACCCCGCGCCGCCGTGCACCTGCACCGCGCGATCGGCCACGCGGCCACACATCTCGGTGGCGAAATACTTGGCGCACGACGCTTCTATGGACGCGTCACGGCCCTCGTCGCGGCGGCGCGCGGCATCGAGCACCATGCATTCGGCCGCGTAGATCTCGGTCTTGCTGTCGGCGAGCATGGCTTGCACGAGCTGGAATTCAACGATCGGCTGGCCGAACTGCTTGCGTTCCATAGCGTAGGCGAGGGCGTCGCGCAGCATCCGTTTGGCCGCTCCAATAGCGATGGCTGCAATGTGCAAACGGCCTTTATCGAGCACTTTCATGGCCGTCTTGAACCCGACGCCCTCCACGCCGCCGATCAATTGCGCGGCCGGAATGCGGCAATCCTCGAAGATCACATCGCAGGTGTGAGCGCCGCGCTGGCCCATTTTCTTGTCCGGTTTGCCGAGCGACAACCCCGGCGATTCCCGCTCGACAATGAACGCCGAAATGCCGCTTGCGCCTTTGGCGTCGCTCGTACGCGCCATCACGGTATAGATGCCGGCTTCCGGCGCGTTCGTGATGAAGCGCTTCGTGCCATTTAGCACGTAGTGGTCGCCGTCGCGGCGCGCCGTGGTTTTAAGCGACGCCGCGTCCGAACCCGCATCCGGCTCGGTGAGGCAGAACGAGCCGATCAGATCGCCCGCGGCGAGCCTCCGCAGATAGTGCTGCTTTTGCTCCTCGCTGCCGTCGAGCAAAATGCCGATGGAGCCGATGCCGTTATTCGTGCCGATCACGGACCTGAACGCTGGCGATGTCTGGCCGAGTTGGAACGCCACGCGCACTTCTTCTTCCATTGTCAGGCCGAGCCCGCCGTAAGCCTCCGGGACGGTCAGTCCGAACAGGCCGATCTCGCGCATGGCGGCGAGCACATCGGCGGGAATCTGGTCGGTTTCGTCGACTTCCGCTTCGCGCGGCACGAGCGTTTCGCGGACGAAACGGTGAATGGCGTCTTCAAGGAGCGTCTGGGTTTCTGAATCGCGAATCACGTTGAATCTCCACGGTGGCTTACGCGGGATGAGCAATTCCGAACGATCGTGCCACATGAAATCAGCTTGCACAATTGGCCGTTCGGCCGATGGTGGCCATGCTTTCGCGCCGCTACAATGCCGTCATGTCCAAGGCAAAACACATTTCCGAAACCCCGGCGACGCAGTTTTTGCGTCGGCACAAGGTCGCGTTCGGCGAGCATCCTTACGAGTATGTCGAGCATGGTGGCACGGAGGAATCGGCGCGGCAGTTGGGTGTGGATGAACATTGCGTGGTCAAGACGCTCGTGATGGAAGACGAACATGCGAAGCCGCTGATCGTACTCATGCACGGCGACAAAACGGTCTCGACCAAGAATCTCGCCCGGCAGATTGGAGCGAAGCGCGTCGATCCGTGCAAGCCGGAAGTGGCCAATCGGCATTCGGGTTTCCTGATCGGCGGCACATCGCCGTTTGGCACGAAGAAGGCGATGCCGGTATATGTGGAATCGAGCATCCTGGAACTCGGTACGATCTATCTGAACGGCGGTCGGCGCGGGTATCTGGTGAGCATCGCGCCCCCGGTCCTGACCGACTTGCTGAAGGCCACGCCCGTGAATTGCGCGAGCGTCGATTAAAATGCGCGTCGTGAAGTTTTGCTCACGTCCCGCGCTCACATTCCATTTGTCCCATTTTCGCTTGGCGTTCCCGAAGATAAGAAGAAATCAATGAACAATGTGATTGTCGCTGTGGTGGCTTACCTGATCGGCTCGATCTCGTTTGCGGTGGTTGTCAGTTCGGCCATGGGTCTTGCTGACCCGCGTTCATACGGTTCGGGCAACCCGGGCGCAACGAATGTGCTGCGCACGGGCAACAAGCTCGCAGCCATCCTGACGCTGATTGGCGATGCGTTCAAAGGCTGGTTGCCCGTATGGGTTGCCGTGCATTTCGGCGCGCGGTTCGGGCTGGATTCCACGGCCGTCGCGTTGGCGGCCATCGCCGTGTTTCTCGGGCATGTGTTCCCAATATTCTTCAAGTTTCAGGGCGGCAAAGGCGTTGCGACGGCGGCGGGCGTGCTGCTCGCCATCAACCCGGTGTTGGGACTGGCCACCTTGCTGACGTGGGTGATCATCGCGTTCTTCTTTCGGTATTCATCGCTGGCGGCGTTGGTTTCAGCGGTATTCGCGCCGTTCTACGATGTTTTCCTTTTCGGGCCCAGCCGTATCTCGCTGGCCGTTGCCGCGATGAGCGCGCTGCTGATCTGGCGGCATCGCGGCAATATCAAGAAGCTGCTGATTGGGAAGGAAAGCAGGATTGGAGAGAAGAAACGGGCGGCAGAGGCGGTTGAATAAACCGCCATGAAGCCGTGCCGTGAAAGCAAGAAAGCCGCCTTGATGGCGGCTTTCTTGCTGATTGCATGCTGAATCAACGCAGTCCGGTCACATTCAATCGCGGAAATTATTAAAATCCAGCGGCGTATCCGTCACGTCCTTCTTCAGCAGCGCAATGGCGCTTTGCAGGTCGTCGCGCTTGGTACCGTTGATGCGCACCGCGTCGCCCTGAATGCTCGCCTGGACCTTGATCTTGCTGTCCTTGATCATCTTGACGATTTTCTTCGCCAAATCACCAGTCACACCCTTCTTGATTTCGACGACCTGCTTCAGCTTGTCGCCG
>DASYLW010000253.1:0-6111 GCA_036009385.1 Caballeronia sp. | reverse complement strand
GCTTCATCTTCCATTCGCTTGCCGCCCCCCAAGTTTGCACTAAAAGTAAATTCGGGTGACGCGACAACTAGCCTGACATGGAGGGCTTTGGACAAAGAAATGACGCGCCGCCACGCGCAGTGGCTAATAGTGATAAAGAGAATAGCCAACCTAAGCAGACCACTAACACCGATAGCACCAACCCGGCATTGACCCAGAACCGCCAACGCCGGAACCTGGCAACCGCCCCAAACCCGTCCACCGGCGCGAGCAAAAACCACTGGCTAATCCCTAAACGGCAACTCCGGCGTAAAAACAAACGGATCGAGCGCATAACCCGTGTGGAAATAACCGCTGCATGCGCACGTCGCGATGCGTTCAAGGTCATACGGCTCGCGCGTCGCCCCGCGCGATTGATCGGCGGCCAGCGCACGCCGCTCGCGCCAGTGCCGCAGCGCTTCACTGCCCCAGTTCCTAAAAATGGCTCTCGGTTCAGACATCGCAGTTCTCCTTGAACACGTCCCGGTACGGGCTACCGCTAAGTACAAGGTAGGTCAATCCTCGACTTACGGAAACCATCTTTTATTCATTTGCATTTCTGATGAAATAGAAACGTACCGATCCCAGTCCACAGCTATTAAGCCAGCGTTTCATGAGATTTCATCAAGGGTCCTTCATAAACGACCCACGTCCGATGTGTAAAGCAAAGTCCAATCGCTTCGTTGCCGCGCCCGCGCACGAGTGCTTCAATTTAACGCCGCTGTGTCTTCGCCTGCTCAGCGCGGGCATTGCGATACACGACGATCCATAACGACACCCGACGATATCAAACGATTCCCCAAGGAGCACCCGATGACCCTCATCGCCACGCCTGCCGTTGCCGCCGAATCCTCAACCGCGCCGGACCTCGACGTCCATCCAGTGGGCGGCCGGATCGGCGCCGAAATCCGGGGCGTGCGCCTCGGGCCGGATCTCGCCAACTCGACCATTGCGGCAATCAACGCCGCGTTGCTGCAGCATAAGGTGATCTTCTTTCGAGGCCAGTCGCATCTGGACGACACCGCGCAGGAAGCGTTCGCCAGCCGCTTTGGCGAAACCGTCGCGCATCCGACGGTGCCGTCGGTTGCCAGCAGCAATCGTCTCCTCGAACTCGACTCGAAGAACGGCACGCGCGCCAATTCATGGCACACGGACGTGACCTTCGTCGAAGCGTATCCAAAGATCTCGATCCTGCGAGGCGTCGTGATTCCGCCCGCTGGCGGCGACACGGTCTGGGCGAACACCTCTCAGGCCTACACCCGTCTGCCGGACCCGCTGCGCGTCCTGGCGGACTCCCTGTGGGCCATTCATACGAATACCTACGACTACGCGGCGAACCGCAGCGCGCCCGCCACCGGCGCCGAGCTGGCGTATCGCGAACAATTCACGTCGACGGTCTATGAAACGGAACATCCGGTCGTGCGCGTGCATCCGGAGACGGGCGAACGCAGCCTCGTGCTGGGGCATTTCGTGCAGCGTTTCGTGGGTTTGTCGCAGCGCGATTCGGATCGCCTGAAAGAACTTTTCCACGACCACGTGACGCGCCTCGAAAACACGGTGCGCTGGCGCTGGACTCAGGGTGACGTGGCGATCTGGGACAACCGGGCAACCCAGCACTACGCGGTAGCGGATTACGACGAGAGCGCGCGGCGCGTGGTCCGGCGCGCAACGGTGCATGGCGACGTGCCCGTGGGTATCGACGGCCGGCGCAGCCGCGCGTTGCGTGGTACGCCCGCGCTGAACTGATCCTGCATTCGACATTCGACATTCGACATTCGGCATTCGGCATTCGACATTCGACATTCGGCAGCGCGGTCATGCTGCGCTGCCGTTTCCCCCCCTTCCCCCGCGAATTCAATGACCCCACGATCCCTTCTGCATTCCCTCATTGTCACGCTGGGCATGGTTGCCGCCACAAGCGTCCTGGCCGCCGCGCCCGCTGTTGTCCGGATCGGCGTGGCGACGCAAGGTTATGGCGATCCACCTGTGTTTGGCGGCTCACCGGCCGCAACCGCCCAGTTGCAGCACCGCACGGAAGACGCGCTCAAACCCGACGGCGTCAAGGTTGAATGGCTGTTCTTCAAAGGCGCCGGACCCGCAGTCAACGAAGCGCTGGCGAATCGCCAGATCGACTTCGCCTATCAGGGCGACCTCCCCGCCGTACTCGGCCGCGCGAACGGCCTCAAAACGAAATTGCTGATCGAATCGGGCGTGCGCACCGGCGTCTACCTGGCCGTGCCGCCCGACTCCGACATCAAAGGCGTCAAGGATCTCAAGGGCAAGCGAGTTGCCATCTTTCGAGGCACCAACCTGCAGCTCGTGGTCGATAACGTCCTGAAAGCGAATGGTCTTTCCGAACGCGATCTGCGCGTGATCAATCTCGACGACGCCGCGTCGCAAGCCGCGCTTGCATCGAAGGGCGTGGATGCGGTGTTCCTCGACTTCAAGCTTTTCAAGCTTCAGCGGCAAGGCCTCGCGAAGATCATCTACGCGTCGCGCGACGGCGGCCTGCAGTACACGCGCCAGGCGCATCTGCTGGTTCTCGACGACTTCGAGCATGACCATCCCGACGTCGTGCAAAAAGTCGTGACGTCAGTCGTACAAGCGGCTCAGTGGTCCTCGGACGAAACGAATCGCGACGCGCTCTTCACGCTGTGGGCGAAGAGCGGTGTGCCGGTGGAATCGTGGCAATCGGAATATGCGAATCAGACGCTCAAGGACCGCACCTCACCGTTGATCGATCCGTTTATTGTGGCGCGCTATCAGGCCGTTGCCGACGACGCGCTGCGTCTGAACCTGATCCGTCAGCCCGTGAGCGTGAACGGCTGGTTCGAACCAAAGTATCTGGATCAGGCCTTGAAAACGCTGAAGCTCGACAACTACTGGCCACGTTTCGATCCGTCCGGCAAGCCGCTGGCATCGTGAACGCCTGAATTTTTCTGGAGAATCCGGTCATGGCGAACAGCATCGCTCGCACTTTGAATCCAGGTCAACAAGCGGCGCTCGACGGCACCCGCGGTCATACCGCAAGCGTGGCGCGATCGCTTGGCTGGATCGCGTTGCCCTGGCTCGTGCCCGTGGCGTTGGCCGTGTTGTGGGTGCTCGGCTCGCACTACGGCTGGATCTCGCCGCAGATCCTGCCGTCGCCCACGCTCGTCTTCGAAACCCTCGCCGGTCTCGTCAGCAGCGGGGAACTATGGATGCATATTGGCGCGAGCCTGTCGCGAATCGCAGTGGGCTTCACAGGTGGCGTCGCGCTCGGCTTGCTGCTTGGCGCATGGCTGGGACTGTCGCGCACAGCCGAGGCATACATCCTTCCCAGCTTCAATGCCATCGTGCAGGTGCCGGTACTGGGCTGGCTGCCGTTCCTCATGATCGTGGTGGGAATAGGCGAGCCGTTGAAGTATCTGCTGATCGGGCATGCCGCACTCGTTCCCGTCACCTTGAGCACATTGCAGGGATTTCGCCGGACCCCAGCCGCCTACCTCGACGTTGCTCGAGTCTTTCGCTACTCGCGCCGACAGACCATCTTCGGCGTGATCCTGCCCTCGGCCGTGCCGGTCATCGGGACGGGTATTCGCCTTGCATTTACAAAGGCATGGCTGACGCTGGTCGTGGTCGAACTGGTGGCATCGTCGGAAGGGCTCGGTTACCTGATCGTGTATGGACGGCAACTATTCCAGCTCGACCTGGTGCTGGCCTCGGTATTGATCGTGGGAGCAATCGGGTATGCGGCTGACCGCTTGCTGATACTTCTGGAACACAAGTTGTCGCCCGCGCGGCTGGCCTGAAGGAGTATCAACATGTCCACGCCGTCTCTTGAACTTGAAACCGGCTCCGGGGCTATCGCGGCTTCGGACGAACCGGGCAAAGCCGGGCGCTGGCGCGCTTGGGCCATCCCCGTTGCCGCCCTCTTCGCCTGGTGGTTCGTCTCACGTCACGTAGTCGCCGGGCACGGCATGATGCCCTCGCCCGCTCAGGTGCTGCATACGGCTATCGATCAGGCGAGGAGCGGCGCGCTGTGGCGTGCGCTCTCGGCGTCGCTTGCACGCGAGCTGACGGGCTTCACGCTCGGCGCAAGCCTTGGGCTCGTGCTGGGTGCGCTGCTCGGTGTATCGCCCTTCGCGAACCGGCTGATCGGACCCAGCTTCAATGCGTTCAAGCAAGTCTCCTTGTTTGCATGGATACCGTTGATCTCCGTATGGTTCGGTCTCGGCGATGTCGCGAAGGTCGTCTTCCTTTCGCTCGCCGCGCTGGTGCCCGTGGTCGCGCATACGAGCGACGGCATCCGCGCAGTGTCCCCTGCGCTGCTCGATGTTGCCCGGGTGTTCCGCTACAGCAAGTTGCAGACCGTGAGATACGTCGTGCTTCCCGCCGCGTTGCCGTCCATCTTCACCGGCATCTATCTTGCGCTGATTTATTCGTGGCTTGCGACGCTTGGTGCGGAATATCTGCTGGTCGCGGGGAGCGGCATCGGCAACATGCTCGTCGACGGCAGCGAACAGTTCCGTATGGACCTCGTGGTATTTGGCGTGATCGTGATCGGCATTACCGGGTGGGCGTTGAACGCGCTAGCCCGTGCCATCCAGCAACGCTGGTTCCGCGATCCGGCAGTTTGATTGCGCATTTTCCATCTTTCATAAGAGTCCATATCATCATGGCGTCTGTCTCTGTTACTTCGGCAAGTGAACTCAACCTGCATCACGTCACTAAGCGTTTTGCCGGCGATGACCACTCGGCGCCGGTTCTCGATCGCATCGACCTGTCGGTGAAAAGCGGCGAGTTCGTGGCTATCGTGGGAGCGAGCGGCTGCGGCAAGTCCACTCTACTGCGCCTGATTGCAGGGCTCGACGACCAGTTCGACGGCGACATCGAATTCAGCGGCGAACGCATTTGCACCACGGATCTTGCGCGGGGTATTGTGTTCCAGGATCACCGGCTGTTTCCGTGGCTCAACGTGGAGCAGAACATTGCGGTGGCACTGAAGAACTCAGGGCGCGGCAATGAAGAGAACCGCCGTGCGGTTGCCGAGCATATCGCGCTCGTTGGGTTAAAGGGCTATGAAAAGCATCATCCGCATCAGCTTTCGGGTGGCATGGCACAACGCGTGGCTATCGCCCGCGGACTCGTGAACCGGCCAAAGTTGCTGCTGCTCGACGAACCATTCGGCGCACTCGACGCCCTCACGCGCAGCCGTCTGCAAAACGAGTTGCGACGCATCTGGGAACACGAGCGGATCACGATGATCCTGGTCACCCACGACGTTGATGAAGCCGTGTTCCTCGCAGACCGCGTGGTTGTCATGCAGGCGCGGCCGGGACGGATTGGCAAGGTGGTCAAGGTGGACCTGCAACGGCCACGCAATCGTAGTGATGCCGCGTTTGTGCGTTTGCGCGATGAAATACTGGCGGACTTCAGCGTGCCGCAGGACGCGGTTGCCTGATCATCAGCGCGTTCTCTCGAGTACACGCTTCGCAACGTTTTCTTCTTTCTAATCCCTGGCGACGACGGGTTTGCTTTTGCCGAATGCTTGTTTCACTTGTTCTACGAGGCTGGTTAATCTGGGGCACATGCATTCCACTGCATTGTGCACCGGAGGTAAAACAAGCATGCATTACAAGGGTTATGAAGTCGCTCCCGCGGCACAAGCGCTGCCCAGCGGATTGTTCGCCGCCAACCTCGTGATTCAGGATGAAGCGTCGCTGCAAAAGCGCGCTTATGTGTTCGACGCACTCGACTACTTCTTCGAATCCGATCTCGCCATTGCCTATGCCGCGCGCTGGGCTCGCATGTGGATCGATAATCGGCGGCTGCCGCGCGCATGACATTGGTTTTTCGTTCGCACTCGGGGGTGGATGGGGGGTGCTTCCGGGGTTGGCGGTCGGGTTCAGTGCCGGGTTGGTGCTTTCGGTGTTAGTGGTCTGCTTAGGTTGGCTATTCTCTTTATCACTATTAGCCACTGTGCGTGGCGGCACGTCATTTCTTTGTCCAAAGCGACAAAGAAACGAAGCAAAGAAAACGCTTTCACCGCTCTACCCTAAGTGTCCACAGCGTGCAGTTCCCATTCATAGGTGCCCCAAAAGCACGGTGCTC
>DASYLW010000252.1:0-6763 GCA_036009385.1 Caballeronia sp. | reverse complement strand
GCTAGCTACCGTTTGATGCGATGGAAGTTCGCAGTACTCTCGCAACAGTCACCTTAAAAGTCACTAGAACCAGCACCATTGCGCACTCTTTTTTCCCTTCACCAAACTCGCGGACCACCTTCGCTACAATGGCCTCTCCCTCCACCCTACCCGGAGCGCTTTCAAGCCTTGAACTTCGATACTCCACCCGGCCTGAAGGTCGAGTCCGGCCAGCAGGGCAAGGTTGTCCGGCTTTCCGGCCAGTGGACGGCGTTCGCACTGGCGCGCGATCACGCGAGCGCGAAACGCGGCGTGGTGGACCGGCTGCGCAGTGTCGGGCAGGAGGCGATCAAGCAATGGGACCTGCTGCCAATCGAGCGGCTTGATCACGTCGGTGGACAGGCGCTGTGGCGCGTGTGGGGCAGGAAGTTGCCGGAGCGCGTCACGCTCTCGGACACGCAAAGGGAAATTTTCGAACGGGTCGCGTTGCTTGACGCGAATCGCGACGAGCCCGAACAGATTGATCGTATCGATCCCATCACGCGCTTCGGCCTGATCCTGTTCTCGTTCTTCGAGCATCTGCAAGGCGGCCTCGCCCTGTTCGGCGGCTTCGTGCTCGACCTGATCGGACTGGTGCGGCGTCCGAAGCGTATTCCGTGGACCGAAATCTCCGCGAACATCTATGCCGCGGGCACGCAGGCGCTCGGTATTACGGCGCTGGTGGCGTTCCTGATCGGTATCGTGCTGAGTTATCTGTCGGCGCAACAATTGCGCATGTTCGGCGCGAATCAGTACATCGTGAATATCCTGGGGCTTTCAGTCATTCGCGAGCTTGGTCCGGTGCTTTCGGCCATCCTGGTCGCCGGCCGCTCCGGTTCCGCCATTACCGCGCAGATCGGCGTGATGCGCGTGACGGAAGAACTCGACGCCATGCAGGTCATGGGTATCCCGCACGGCTTGCGGATCGTCCTGCCGCGGGTGTTGGCGCTCGGCATTGCCATGCCGCTGCTGGTCATGTGGACCAACATGGTTGCGCTGCTCGGCGGCGCGCTGGCGGCGAAGCTGGTATTGGGCATCGACTTGTCCTTTTTTGTGCGTTCGCTGCCCTCGGTCGTGCCGATCGCCAACCTGTGGATCGGACTGGCCAAAGGCGTGGTGTTCGGCATGCTGATCGCGCTGGCCGCGTGCCATTTTGGCTTCCGGATCAAGGCGAATTCGCAAAGCCTGGGCGAGGGGACAACGACCTCGGTGGTGTCGTCCATCACCATCGTGATTCTCGCCGACGCGGTGTTCGCCATCCTCTTCCAGTCGGTGGGCATCTGATGGCGGCTACCCTTGCATCCGCCGTTCGTGACAAACCCACGCCAGTCACCGCTGAACCGGTGATCGAAGTCGTGGACGTGACGAAACGCTATGGCCGTACGGTGATTCACGAACATCTGAACCTGGAAGTGCGGCGCGGCGAGATCCTCGCGTTACTCGGCGGTTCGGGTTCCGGCAAGACCACGCTCGTGCGGCAGATGCTCGGACTGGAGTCGCCCACGTCGGGCACGATCCGCGTCCTCGGCGACGAGTGGGCGAACATGGATGACGAAACCGCGCGCATCCTGCGCACGCGCTCCGGCATGATGTTCCAGCAGGGTGCGCTGTTCTCGTCGCTGTCGGTGTACGACAACATCGCACAGCCGTTTCGCGAACTGGGCAAGATTCCGGAGGACCTGATCCGCGAGTTCGTGATGCTCAAGCTCGAAATGGTCGGGCTGTCGTGCAAGAACATGAGCAAGATGCCGTCGGCGTTATCGGGCGGCATGGTCAAGCGCGTAGGGATTGCGCGGGCCATTGCGCTTGAACCCGAATTGCTGTTCCTCGATGAACCCACGGCGGGGCTGGACCCGAAGGCATCGGACGAATTCGTCGACCTGATCGCGACGCTGCACCGGGCGCTGGGCTTAACCGTGGTTCTCGTCACCCATGATCTCGATACCATGGTCGCACTGTCCACGCGGGTAGCCGTGCTGGCCGAGCGGCGCGTACTGGTGGCGGCTCCTGTGGAAGAGGCGGTGGCCGTGGATCACCCGTTTATCCGCGAATATTTTCTCGGGCGGCGCGGCAGGCGCGCGTTGCAGGCACTGCCGCCCGAGCGCCGCGCAAAATTACCGGCGGTCGCGCTGGAAGACGCGCCATGCGGTCCCGCACTCTAGCCCTTCTGACGAGCGTTCTCATGAACGGTTTTCAGGAAAGCTCAGGTAGTACGCAGTAAAAAAAGGAACCTGCTGATGGAAAACAAATCCCATGCGTTCTGGGCCGGTCTGTTCACTATCGGGCTGTTGGCCGCTATCGGTTTCGCGGTGTTCTTTTTCAACGTGGACCGCGCGGTGCGCGTGCCGTATGACCTCGTCGCGCGCACTAACGTGACGGGTTTGTACACCGACGCCGACGTCCGCTATCGCGGCCTTGGCGTGGGCAAGGTGGAGTCCATCAAGTTCGATCGTGCCAATCCGGGGCAGATCCGCATTCGGATCGAAGTCGACAAGAACGCGCCGATCACGCAGTCCACCTTCGCCACGCTCGGCTTCCAGGGCGTGACGGGGATTGCGTTCGTGCAACTCGACGACACCGGCAAGAATCCGGCGCCGCTGCCGTCATCGCCGCAAAAGGTTGCGTCGCTGCCATTGCGGCCGGGCCTGTTCGACCAGTTGCAGCAGCGCGGCGACATCCTGATCAGAAAGTTGGAACGGATTGCCGACGATGCAGACAGATTCATGTCCGACGACATGCGCGATCAGGTCCAGCAAACCGCCAAAAGCTTGCAAGGTGCCGCTGACAGCATTGCTGTGCTGAGCAAGCAGGTCGGCCCGGTGGCGGAGCAACTGCCTCGTACGCTGAATCAACTCGACCGCACGCTCGAGTCGACCAATGCGCTTGCGGACAGCCTGAGCCGGGCGGACGGCCCGTTCGTGACCAACATGAACAAGGCGGGTGACGCGGCTGAACGTGCCGGCCGGGTGATGAACGAAGTCAACGAGTCGTTGCAGGAGATGGCCGCGCGAGTGGGTTACGAGACTTTGCCGCGCGTAAATTCGCTGGCCGACGACGTGGGCAGTGCGGCGCGCTCGGTGGATCGCGCCGCCGAGACCTTCAACCGGAATCCGCGCAGCGTGCTGTTTGGCGCGCCGCAGCCGGCGCCAGGGCCCGGTGAGCGCGGTTTCCAGTGGCCGTCGGCGCCATCGAATCCGTCGAAATGAAGCCATGAATGAAGTGGTGGATTCAGGTGTGAATCAAGCCGCACAACATGGCGGAGAAGCTTCGGCGCCGGGTCCGCTGCACGCACAAATTTGGCGGATTATTTGGCGGACTAGAGTTCGATGCCCAAGCGTTTTTTTGATCTTGAAATAGGAAACTGTGATGCCACACACGATCTTGCAGGCGATGCGCTATCCCAAGCGTGCTGCGCGCCCGCTGCCGCGGGCGCGCTCCGGTTTTATCAGCCTGGCTGCGCTGGCCTGCGTTGCCATGCTCGCGGGTTGCGCGTCGGGGCCGCCCGCGGCTGTGTCGAATATCCGCTACGACCTGGGCGCGCCCACGCCGCTTGGCAACACCATGACCATGCCGCCGGTGAAAGTGCTGGCGGTGAGCGCCGCGAAGAACCTGGATACCGATGCGTTCGTGTATCGCCTGAAATATGCCGACGCCCAGCGCACCGGCAGCTATGCGGATAGCCGCTGGACCATGTCGCCGGCCGAGTTGCTCACGCAGCGCCTGCGCGCGGCGCTCGCCTCGCGCGGACCGGTCCTCACGGGTGCCGATCCGGTGCGTGCGCCCATGTTGCAGGTCGATCTGACGGACTTCGAGCAAGTCTTCGATGCCCCCGAGCAAAGCCACGGCGAGGTCTCGGCGCGGGTGACGTTGTCGCAGCATGGGCAGGTGGTCAGCCAGCGCACGTTCATGGCGCGGGCACCTTCGTACACGGCTGATGCCGCCGGTGGCGCGCGTGCGCTGGCCGCCGCTTCCGACGACCTTATCGCGCAAATGGCGGCATGGCTCGGCGTGCAGCCGCTGGTCGCTTCGCAATGACAGCGTTGAAAGTCGCGAACCGCTTCAGGACCGGCCGGTGATTGCCATGCAGGCCGACGCGGCGCGCTGGGTTCTGGAAAAAGAAACCGCGCAAGAACAAGGGCGGCGCGCATGATTCTCAAGCACTGGCAGCGCCGGCCGTCTGCGCTCTCGCGGCAGGCGTTGGCGGCTTATGCAATTCTGGTCGTCTACGGATCGCTGTACCCGTTTTCCGGCTGGCGAACGCTCGGAATCGGCCCGTTCGCTTATCTCACCGACCCGCTGCCGCAATATCTCACCGCGTTCGACGCCATCACCAACGTGCTCGGCTACATGCCATTCGGCGCGCTGGCCGTGCTTGCGCTCTATCCGCGCTGGCGCGGCGCGCTTGCGGCGGGCGTGGCGTTTATCGGCGGGGCGGTGTTGTCGGGTTCGATGGAAGCCGTGCAGACCTATTTGCCTACGCGCGTGGCATCGAATCTCGACTTGGCCGCGAACGCTCTCGGCGCGCTGCTGGGCGCGGCGCTCACCGCGCCCGCGACCAGCATGCTGCTCGACCGGGGCCTGCTGCGCCGTATGCGTTTCATGTGGTTCGAGCGCGATGCCGCATACATGATTGGCTTATCCGGGCTCTGGCCGTTCGCCGCAATGTACCCCGCGCCGTTCCTGTTCGCTGTCGGCGATTTGCCGCGCGTCCTGTGGTCGAGTATCGATCCGGTGATGCAGGACACGCTGCTCGCATGGGCGCCGGCCGCATGGAATGTCGCGTCCTGGCCGGCGCATCTGGGCGCCAAGCTTCCCGACGATGCCTGGGAAACGCTCATCACCTCACTGAACCTGTTTGCCGCGCTGGTGCTGGCCACGTTGCCGATGCGCAGCCGCGCGCCACGCGTGCGGCTGCTGCTCGGCCTGATGATCGTGACACTCGCCGCGAAAGCGGGCGCGACGTTCTTGCAATCGCGCTCCGGGCTCACGTTTGACTGGGCTACCGACGGCGCTATTGCCGGCATAGCGTGCGGCACGCTGGCGGGTTTGCTTTCACTGCGATGCTCGCGGGCGTGGCGTGCGACGCTCGCCGGTGTTGCGCTTGTCGTAGCGTTGGTGCTGGTGAATCTTCTGCCGGTCAATCCGTACTTCGATATCGTGCTGGCCGACTGGCGCCAGGGACGTTATCTGCATTTCAACGGTCTCTCGCAGTGGCTTGCGTGGGTGTGGCCGTATGCCGCGCTGGGCTGGCTGGCATCGACCGCGGAGCGCGCATTCCTGGCCCGGCGACGTGAAGGCGGCGAGAAGCGCCGGTCGTTATAATCGGCCGGAAGCGACACAAAAAGCGACACAAACACCCCACGACATCAAACATCTTCCGGCCAAGCTCATGGATCCGTTCTACAAATATCACGTGTTCTTCTGCCTGAACCAGCGCGACCCCGACGCCGCGCGTCCGAGTTGCGCGAATTGCAATGCGCAGGCCATGCAGGAGTACGCGAAGAAGCGCGTAAAACAGCTCGGGCTCGCCGGCGACGGCAAAGTCCGCATCAACAAGGCCGGCTGCCTCGAGCGCTGTGAACTGGGGCCGGTCGTCGTCGTGTATCCCGAAGGGACCTGGTACACGTATGTGGATGAAGCGGATATCGATGAAATTGTCGATTCGCATCTGGTGAACGGCAAGATCGTCGAGCGTTTGCTGCTCGATCAGCCTGCTGTCTGAGGGCTCACGCAATGAATGCACAGACTGACAGATTCCTGATCGACGGGCCGGCAGGCAAGATTGAAGTCGCGCTGGATCGCCCCGCCGGCGGCACCGCGACACGAGGCATTGCGCTGGTTGCGCATCCGCACCCGCTGTACGGCGGGACGATGGACAACAAGGTCGCGCAGACCCTCGCGCGCACGCTCGTGCAGCTTGGGTACATCACGTATCGCTCGAATTTCCGGGGCGTGGGTGAAACACAAGGCGAGCACGACAACGGCACGGGCGAACGTGACGATCTGCTGGCCGTGGTCGCTCATATGCGTGCGCAGCCGGGCCAGTCGGACGTCCCGCTGGTGCTCGCCGGTTTCTCGTTCGGCACCTTCGTGATGTCGCATGTGGCGAAGCAGTTGCGTGATTCGGGCGAGGCCATCGAGCGGATGGTGTTCGTGGGGACGGCGGCGAGCAACTGGCAAGTGGCCGAGGTGCCGGACAACACGCTCGTGATTCACGGTGAAGTGGATGAAACCGTGCCGATCAATTCTGTTTACGAGTGGGCGCGGCCACAGGAATTGCCCGTGGTGGTGATTCCCGGCGGCGAGCATTTCTTTCACCGGAAGCTGCATGTGCTGAAGAAGATTATTGTCGACGCATGGCGCTGAGTTTGCCTCGCCTTCACGTTTAATCGAAGCTTCGCCAATACAAACCCTCCGTTGAATAAACGCACGGCGCGAGACTTTCAAAGGTTTTGCGCCGTAGCCGTTTATATCGCTGTTTTTATCCCTGTTTTCACGAATCCCCGGCACATCCAGCCACTTTCGCGGCAAAAGCGGTTTGGCGCACGCGTATAATGGCGCAGACTTTTGCGCGACCGCTCGTCGGTTCAGCGCTCGCCGTAGCGCATGCGGCACGTGTCCGGCGTCTGTAAAACCGGGTACGCCAAGCCCATGCGCCGCTCGAGTATCGAAGCGCGCGGAGGTCAGTCCAGCGAGCGTTTTACGCCGCGCCGGCGGATCAAGGATTCAACCAGGCTCTCGCCGG
>DASYLW010000251.1:0-3197 GCA_036009385.1 Caballeronia sp. | reverse complement strand
ATTGCACGCAGTGCCGGCGCTTATCGGCCGATGTTCTTTCACTATATCCAGTCGCTGTTTGTCCGCGAGCCTGACGGCTTGTGGAAACCTCCTCGCGCGCTCTAAACCCTTCGTCACCAGTTCGCCGCTTTAGCGGTGAGGTCGTCCTGCATCCAGGACGTGATTCCCTATGGGATTCGATCGTTTGGGGTTGAGAAATGGATTCATCTATTACCGCGCCGGTATTCCGGCGTGGATGCGCGCGTGCGCGCGCGCTAGCCTTGTTCGTATTCCTTCTTGGCGGTGGCGCAGCGGTCAAGGCGCAGGAAAACGCTTTGACGCTGGACGCCGCGCTGCAATCCGCGGCCGATCGATCCGCCTCCATGCAGGCGGCGCAATCGTCCATGCGCGCAAGTTCACAGGCTGTTGTTGGAGCAGGCCAGTTACCTGATCCGATGCTTAAGGCGGGCGTCGACAATCTGCCCATCAACGGGTCGCAAGCGTTCACGATCGGCCAGGATTTCATGACGATGCGGCGCATTGGCATCGAACAGGAATGGGTGTCACCGGAAAAGCGGCGTCTGCGCACTGAGTTGGCGACTCGGGAAGTTGACCGTGAACGCGCGGGTTATCTCGTTCAGCTAGTCAATGTGCGCGAGCAGACCGCGAGTGCGTGGCTCAACGCGGCCTATGCAAAGAAAGCGCTCTCGCTGCAGCAGGAACTGGCCGATCACATGGCGCACGAGCTATCGGCAACGCAGGCGTCTTATCGCGGCGCCAAAGCCAGCGCCGCCGATGTGACCCAGGCGCAGCTGATGCTCGCGCAGACGCGAGACCAGTTGCTCAAGGCGCAGCAAACGCTTCAGACGGCGCTCATCGGCTTGTCGCGATGGACAGCCGCAACGGTTCCCGACATCTCCGGCGATCCGCCTGCGCCGCAGTCGGTGGTGGCGTCGCTGCCCCCCGAGGAGCTTCAGCGTGTTGAGCCCGCGCTGATCAATGCGTCGTCGGAGATAGCGGTCGCCGACGCCGATACCGCGGTCGCGCAGAGCAACCGCAGCCCGAACTGGACCTGGGAAGTCGCTTACCAGCAACGCGGTGGTCAGTACTCGAACATGGTGTCGGTTGGCGTCAGTATCCCGATCCCGTTGAACAGGAGGGACCGGCAAGACCGCGATACCGCCGTGAAAGCCGAGTTGGGTACGAAGGCGCGTTTGATGTACGAAGACGCGCAGCGTCAAGTCGATGCCGATATCCGCAATCTCTCCGCCACGCTCGCTAGCGGACGCGAGCGTATCGCAAGCCTGAACGCGTCCCTATTGCCTGCAGCAGACCAGCGCTTGCAGCTATCGACGGCAGCTTATAGAGCCGGCACCGGATCGCTGGCCGATACCTTTGCCGCCCGGCGTGCCGTGCTCGACGCGCGCTTGCAAGTGCTCGATCTCCAACGCGACGTATCGCTCACCTGGGCTCGACTTGAGTACCAGGTCGTGCCGCCTTCCATGACCTACTGACAGTGAGAACACGATGAACAGGAAACTTATGACGCTCGCTGTCATTGCGGCGGTGGCGTTGCTCGCTTCGGGTTATGTGGCCGGCACCTGGCATGCCAAAACGACGGCGGCGTCGTCCGGCAATGCGAAAGAGGCCGGCCAAAAGGTGCTCTATTGGCACGATCCCATGATGCCGAACCAGCACTTCGATAAACCCGGCAAGTCGCCCTTCATGGACATGCAACTGGTGCCCGTATTCGCGGACGAAGGCGCGTCGAGCGGCGTGAAGATCGACCCGGGTCTTCAGCAAAACCTCGGCATTCGATACGCCACTGCGCGCCGTGTCGATGTGGCAACAAGTTTCGAGGCCGTTGGTACAACGCAGTTCGACGAGTCGCTCGCCGACGTGGTCCAGTCGCGCGTGACGGGTTATATCGACCGCTTGTATGCGAATGCGCCGATGCAACGCGTGTCTAAAGGCGCCCCGATCGCGTCGTTATTCGTGCCGGACTGGCTGGCGCCTCAAGAGGAATACCTGGCGCTTAGACGCGGCGGCATGGACAACACGCTGCTCGCCGCCTCACGCGAACGCATGCGCGCTTTGTCGATACCGGATGCAGTCGTGGCCAACCTTGAGCGTACAGGGCGCGCTCAGACGCACGTCACCTTGTCGGCACCGGCGAGTGGCGTGATTACCGAGTTGAATGTGCGCGATGGCGCGATGATTGCGCCCGGCCAGACGCTGGCCAAGATCGCAGGTTTGAGCACGTTATGGCTCGTCATCGACGTGCCTGAAGCGCTGGCGTTGCAAGTCAAGGCGGGCATGAACGTGGACGCCGTATTTGCCGGAGACGCCACGCAGCATTTCACCGGACGCATTCGCGAAGTCCTGCCGGGGATCAGCGCTGGCAGCCGCACCTTGCAAGCGCGTCTTGCCATCGATAACAAGAATCTGTTGCTTACGCCCGGCATGCTGATGCGTGCGCGCATTGGTGGAGCAACGACGGCGTCGCGTCTGGTCGTGCCGTCCGAGGCGGTGATCACGACCGGCAAACGCTCGATCGTGATCGTGAAGCAGGCAGATGGTCGGCTTCAGCCTGTCGCTGTGACGACCGGCAACGACTCGGGCAGCGATACCGAAGTGTTGAGCGGCTTGAGCGAAGGGGAACAGGTGGTCGCGTCGGGTCAGTTCCTGATCGACTCCGAAGCGAGCTTGAAGTCGGTTCTCCCGAGGCTCGCAGCGTACCCGACGAGCGATGCGCCCGCCGTGGCTCAGACCTACGAGGCCACGGGCAAGGTGGAAGCCGTCACGAGCCACGACATCACGTTCTCGCATCAGCCTGTGCCGGCCTTGAGCTGGGGTGCGATGACGATGGCATTCGGCAAGCCTTCCGCCACCGCATTCCCCGACGTAAAGACCGGCGAAATGGTGCACTTCGCGTTCAAGCAATCGGACGATGGATATGAACTGACGAAGGTCGAACCAGCGGAGGCGGGCAAATGATCGCGCGACTCATTCGCTGGTCTATCCAGAACCGTTTCCTGGTTCTGCTTGCAACCGTCCTGATCACGGGCTGGGGCGTCTATTCGCTGACGCAAACACCGCTCGATGCGCTTCCCGATCTCTCGGATACGCAGGTCATCGTCAAGGCATCGTATCCGGGTCAAGCACCGCAGGTCGTTGAAGATCAGGTGACGTATCCGCTGACGACAACGCTGCTCGGT
>DASYLW010000250.1:0-4534 GCA_036009385.1 Caballeronia sp. | reverse complement strand
CGAAGTGTGTGCGGCGTTCGTCGAGTACGAACGCGCGCTCGTGGCGAACGATATCGAAACGATGAACGCGCTGTTCTGGGATGCACCTGAGACGGTGCGGTATGGCATTGCCGAAATCCAGCATGGCGGCGAAGGCATTCGCCAATGGCGCGAAACCTGTGAACCGGTGCCCGCTTCACGCACGTTGCATCGCACTGTCATCACCACATTTGGCCGCGACTTCGCGACCGTCAGCACGGAATTCACGAGCGACGCAACGCCGTTGACCGGACGCCAAATGCAGACCTGGGCGCGCCTCGGTCCTGCCGAACGTTGGAAAATCGTTGCCGCCCACGTAAGCCTGATCCCCAAGCCCTGAAACGCGGACAATAAGAACAAAGGGGAACCGCATGCCGGAAGAAACAATTGAAACAGGGGTCGAAGCAATCGAGCCGAACGCCCCCAATCCGCTTGCTGAGCAGGTCTATCAGCGGCTGAAAACCGATATCTTCAACTTCCGGCTTTTCCCGGGTGATCGCTTTTCGGAGAACGGTATTGCTCAGTACTACGGCGTATCGCGCACGCCGATGCGCGACGGCTTGTTCCGGCTGCAACGCGAAGGTTATCTGGAGGTGGGTTTCCGGCGCGGATGGAAGGTCGCGCGAATCGATTTCGACCAGATGGACCAGCTCTACGACCTGCGTATCGTGCTAGAAGTGGCCGCGCTTGAACGGTTGACATCGGGAAGCGAAGCAGCGCGTGGGGCTATTGATGCGCTCAAGGCAATCTGGTGCGTCGAACCGGAAGCGCGTGAAGCCGATCCGGTGAAAATGTTCGGCATGGACGAAAATTTTCATCGGCAGATTGTGGCTGCCACCGGAAACGCGGAGATGGTGCGCGTTCACAACGATGTCACCGAGCGCATCCGCATTGTGCGCCGGCTCGATTTTCTCAAGCCTCACCGCACCAGCGCGACCTATGACGAGCACTCGACCATGCTGCATCTGATTGAGCGCAACCGGCTGACCGAGGCAACTATTCTGTTGCGCGCGCATATCACGCAGAGCAAGCTGGAAGTCCGGAAGATCACCTTGTCCATGCTCGATGCGGCGCGCGATGTGAAGCTGCCGTTTGTGTCGTAGATGTGGTTTTCGTTCGCACTCGGGGTTGGGTGAGGCGCATAGTCAGCGGTGGCGTTGGTGCTTTGGGTGTTGGTGGCCGTGGTCGATGTTGGGTTGCTGCTTTCCTCTCGAAACGCCTCGGGCAAGCATCCGTTCAAAACGACCGATGCCCGGTTCGACCGGATAACGCAGTGCTTTGTCCCGGCTTCGACCACTAAAGGGTTGCAGATTGTCTTGCACACTCCAGCGCAAAAAGCCGCGTCGGTTCAGCTTTTCCAACGAGCCAAGCCCTGTCGGGAATACTGTACGGGTGTACAGTGTCGACTTCATCGGCCGCTATCTCGCTAATGCGTGTCGAACGGCGGCTCCTTCGCGCGAGCCACGCTTCGCCCAAGCGCCACTGGCGGACGATCTAACTCATTGAACCGGTTAGGAAAAATTGGCATCCAACAACGCAATCCGCATTCGCGGCGCCCGCCAGCACAATCTCAAGAACATCGATCTGGACCTTTACACAGGTCAGATGACCGTGGTGACCGGCCCTTCGGGATCGGGTAAATCGAGCCTCGTGTTCGACACGCTGTATGCCGAAGGCCAGCGTCGCTACGTCGAAACGTTCAGTGCTTATGCGCGGCAATTTCTCGACCGGATGGACCGTCCGCAGGTGGATCGCGTGGACGGCGTGCCGCCGGCAATCGCCATCGACCAGACCAATCCGGTGCGCAGTTCGCGCTCGACCGTCGGGACGATGACCGAGCTGAACGATCATCTGAAGCTGTTCTACGCACGCGCCGCCGAGCTCTTCGATAAAAAGACCTCGCATCAGGTCCGGCACGACACGCCAGAGACTATCTACGTCGAATTGCTCGAGCGCACGAAGGCCAATGATCCGCGGATCGCGATCACGTTTCCGGTCGAGCTGCCTGAGTCCGCGAGCGACGACGAAGTCGCGCAGTGGCTCTCCGCCAGCGGCTACACGCGTGTGCAGGCAAAGCGGCATGTGGACGGCCGGCAGATGCTCGATGTGGTCGCGGACCGGTTCCGCTTGCAGAAGACGGAGCGGTCGCGGGCGCTGGAGGCCATCGAAAGTGCGCTTCTGCGCGGCACGGGCCGCGTGAACGTATACGTGCTGCCGGAGCCGGGTGAGGAAACGCCTGAGAAAAACGACGTGCCAACGTGGCGTTTCTCCACTGGCCTGCACAGCCCGGAAAGCGATATCCGCTACGCCGATCCGCAACCCGCGTTGTTCTCGTTCAACTCGGCGTATGGCGCGTGCGAAACGTGTCGCGGCTTCGGCCGGGTGATCGGCGTGGATCTCGGTCTCGTGATTCCCGATGAACGCAAGACGCTGCGCGAGGGTGCAGTCAAGACGCTGCAAACTCCCGCATGGAAGGAGAATCAGGACGACCTGCTGCGCTACGGCGCGAAGGCGGGTATTCGCCTCGGTGTGCCCTGGAACGAGCTCACGCAAAAGGAGCGCGACTGGGTGATCGGCGGTTCGCCGGACTGGACCGGCAAGTGGCAAAACCAGTGGTACGGGGTGCAGCGTTTCTTCGATTACCTCGAATCGAAAGCGTACAAGATGCACATCCGTGTGTTGCTGTCAAAATACCGCAGCTATACGAAATGTCCGACGTGCGAGGGCGCGCGCCTCAAGACCGAAGCGCTGCTGTGGCGTCTCGGCACGAAGGAGCAAGCAGACGCCGTGCTGCAGCCGGCCGATCGTTTCTTGCCAGCCGGTGTGGAGTGGACGCGGGCGCAACTGGAAGCGCTAGCGGGTCTCACGCTGCACGACCTGATGCTGATGCCGATCGACCGGATTCGCCGCTTCTTCGATTCGCTGAGCTTGCCAAGCACGCTGCTCGACGACGCGCTCAAGCTCCTGCACAACGAAGTCCGCACGCGCCTGAAATATCTCTGCGATGTCGGCCTCGGTTACCTCACGCTGGATCGCCAGAGCCGCACGCTTTCCGGTGGCGAAGTGCAGCGGATCAACTTGACGACCGCGCTTGGCACGTCACTCGTGAACACGTTGTTCGTGCTCGATGAACCGAGCATCGGCTTGCATCCGCGCGACCTGAATCGCATTGTCGAAGCCATGCACCGGTTGCGCGATGCGGGCAATACGCTCGTGGTGGTGGAGCACGACCCGTCGGTGATGCTCGCGGCGGATCGTCTCATCGACATGGGTCCGGGACCGGGCGAACGCGGCGGCGAGATTGTCTATGACGGGCCGCCGAACGAAATCGAGCATAGCGACACGCTGACGGGCGCGTACCTCGGCGGCCGCAAGCACGTGGCGCATGCATCGAACTGGCAGCGTCGCGCGGTCGATGCAAAGACCCCGCGGCTCGTGCTCGAAGGCGCGACTGAACACAACCTGCGCGACGTCACGGTCGAGATCCCGTTGCAGCGTCTCGTGTGCGTGACGGGTGTATCGGGGTCGGGTAAATCGACGCTGATCCAGGACGTACTCGCCCCCGCGTTGTTGCGTCATTTCGGCAAGGCGACCGAATCGCCGGGCGCATTCCGCGCGTTGAAGGGCGCCGATGCCTTGAGCGAAGTGATCTTCGTCGATCAATCGCCGATCGGCCGCACGGCGCGGTCGAATCCGGCGAGTTATGTCGGTGCGTTCGACGAGATTCGCAAGCTGTTTGCAAAAGCGCCGCTGGCCGCGCAACGGGGTTACAGCGCAGGCATGTTCAGCTTTAATTCCGGCGATGGCCGTTGTCCGACTTGCGGCGGTTCGGGCTTTGAACACGTCGAGATGCAGTTCCTGAGCGACGTCTATTTGCGCTGCCCGGATTGCGATGGGCGGCGATATCGGGCGGAAATTCTGGATGTACAGATCGAGCGCGACGGCAGGTCGCTCAGCGTGGCGGATGTGCTCGACCTGACCGTGAGCGAAGCCGTTGCATGCTTTGCAAAAGACAAGGAAGTGCTGCGGGTGTTGCAGCCGATTGTCGATGTTGGACTGGAATATGTGAAGCTTGGGCAACCCGTCCCCACGCTCTCGGGCGGCGAAGCGCAGCGCTTGAAACTGGCGGGTTTCCTTGCAGAAACGGCACAGGCGAGCGGCAACCTGCCGGGCCGCTTGTTCATGTTCGACGAGCCCACGACGGGTCTCCATTTCGACGATATCGCCAAGCTGATGCAAGCCTTGAGGCGCCTGCTGGAGCGTGGCCATTCGCTGATCGTGATCGAGCACAACCTTGACGTGATCCGCGCAGCCGACTGGATCATCGATCTGGGTCCGGAGGGCGGCGATGCGGGCGGTCTGGTGGTTTGCGTCGGCACGCCGGACGATGTTTCGGCATGCGAACAATCGCATACCGGCCGTGCGCTGCTCGACTACGAAGAGGCCATGGCGCCCGGTGCGGCGCAGAAGCGCATGTCGGGCGTTCCGCTGCAACTGGCCGCGGAAGTCGCGGCGG
>DASYLW010000249.1:0-17303 GCA_036009385.1 Caballeronia sp. | reverse complement strand
GCGCACGACCTTGCCTTCGCGCTTCTCGGCCGCCACTTCACCCAGCTTGCGGTCGCGGCCGGCCTCGCGGCGCATCCTCGCGCCGGTGATGGTGGCCATGATGGCGTCGCCGGTTTTTTCGCAGACGGACAGCCAGGAGAAGTTGAAATACAGCGACAAGCCGATCGCCAGCGCGATCAGCAGGAACAACGTCGCGCCGGTGAAACCCAGCGCGTGGGACATTCCATGCGCAACTGCCTCACCGATCACGCCGCCCGACGCGTTTGGACGTGGCATTTGCACCTTGAGCGACCACATCCGGAGCGCTTCCAGGCCGTCGCTGGCCGCCAGCACCAGCACGAAAGCAAACGCCTCGGCGAGCCACGTGCGATCCTTCACTGGCGCTTCATCAGCCGTTTCGTGATTCGTGATCCGTCGATAATTCGCGATGATCCGCCGCACCAGTAACACGACCCACCAATAGGCGGACAGGCCGAACAAAAGCAGCAGAAGGTCTGCTGTCCACGCACCTACGCGGCCGGCCCAGTTGGCGATCTGGTCGACTTGCGCGGCGTGGGTCCAACTTGGATCGTGGCGGCTGTAACTCACCAGCGCCATGAGCAGGAACACGCAGAGCGCGACCTGCAAGATCCATCGAATCTCGGTGAAAAGGCGCGACATGCGGTGCGGCAATGCCTGCGCGCTTGCAGAATAGGTAGCTTTTGCCATTGATCCGTAAGGCTTTCTGACCCTGCTGCACGGGCTGCAGCGGGTCGACAGGTTTAATGACGCATTGTAAACGCTGCGTTGCGATGATCGAGCAAAAATGGTCTGCGGTTTCACCCTGTAACACGCCCGGTACACGCTGCACGCCTTAAAGCGCGCTATGACCACGATTGAAAGGATCACTCGGCGAGCATGCTTTACCCCCTTTATAATGGCGAACTCGCACTTAACTACAGGTCATTAGCAGCAGTGCGTGGCATGCGGGTCGCCGCCACGAGCGGCTTATCCACGGTCCGCGCGCTCTACTCGATATGAATCGCTGATCGAATCAACACAGATCAACGGTTCGGCCCTAACCACAACGGATTGCCCTCATGTCTTCCCCCAAACACGCAAAAGTGCTGATTCTCGGTTCCGGCCCCGCCGGCTACACCGCCGCTGTCTACGCGGCGCGTGCCAACCTGTCGCCGTTGCTGATCACGGGCCTGGCGCAAGGCGGTCAACTCATGACGACCACCGACGTCGAAAACTGGCCCGGCGACCCACTTGGCGTGCAAGGTCCGGAACTGATGCAGCGTTTGCTGGAGCACGCCGAGCGCTTCAACACTGAAATTGTCTTCGATCACATCCACACTGCCAAGCTGACCGAACGGCCTATCCGCCTGATCGGCGATTCGGGCGAGTACACCTGCGACTCGCTGATCATTGCGACGGGTGCATCGGCGCAATATTTGGGCGTGCCGTCGGAAGAAGCGTTCATGGGCAAAGGCGTATCCGCCTGCGCAACGTGCGATGGTTTCTTCTACAAGAACGGCGAAGTCGCGGTGATCGGCGGCGGCAATACGGCCGTGGAAGAGGCGCTGTATCTGGCGGGTATCGCCAAGAAGGTGACCGTGGTGCATCGGCGCGACAAGTTCCGCGCTGAGCCGATCCTGATCGATCGCTTGCTCGCGAAGGAAAAGGAAGGCCTGGTCGACATCAAATGGAACCACGTACTGGACGAAGTCACGGGTGACGCTTCCGGCGTGACCGGCTTGCGGATCAAATGCACCGAAACCGGCACGACCAGCGACGTACCGCTGCAAGGCGTGTTTGTCGCGATCGGCCACAAGCCGAATACGGATCTGTTCGTTGGCCAACTCGAGATGAAAAACGGCTACATCATCACGCACGGCGGCCTGCAGGGCAACGCGACGAGCACGAGCATTCCGGGCGTGTTCGCCGCCGGCGATGTGCAGGATCACATCTATCGCCAGGCTGTCACCAGCGCCGGCACGGGCTGTATGGCCGCACTCGATGCACAGCGTTATCTTGAAAGCATCGACGAAAATCCCGCCGTGCGCTCGATGAGCGCCGAAGCGGAACGGTAAGCAGCGGGAGAGGCGGCGCCTGATTGACACGAAATTCCACGCCGCTTGAATACACCTCGGTATTGCGCAAACCGGCATGCCGGGCACAAACAAACGCCGGTCGCGACCCTCTGGATCGGCCGGCGTTTTCGTTTCGAGCGCGGTTGATGCTGAACGAGACGCTGAATGAAAACGGGTAAGAAAATACCCGACGCGCCGATTTTTCCCCTTCCCATGTTAAAAAGGGTTTCCGAAAGCGGCGTGAACTGTGTTCTGCCGCCGTGCATTTTCTTCTGCCGTGCAATGCCCAAGAACCTGCCCCATCCGAACGAACCCAAACTGAAACGCCAGCGCGACGCCACGCCTGCGTCTGTATCTGGTTCGGCCGCCTCCCCGAAGGCTGCTACGCCGACGCCGGAAGAAGTGTCGGCGGCCTTGAAACGCGATGGCCTCGCCGGACTCGGCGCGTTGCGCAGCACACTTGAGGCCGCCGCGGTCAAACGCAAGCTACAACGCGCCGCGGCCGTGCTGGCCGAGCGCGAAGCCGTGGCGGACGCGGATGTGTTTCGTCGTTCCATCGGCGAGGTAGAGCCGCTGAAAGTCCCGCCCCGCATGCCGCTGCCGCGCGTGCCGCCGTCGCCGCTGCCATTACAGACGCGCCTGGACGAAGAAGCCGTCCTGCACGAAGCGCTCTCCGACGAATACGATCCCGAAAGCCTGCTCGATACCGACGACTCCCTCTCCTATTGCCGCCACGGAGTGCGTCAGGAAGTGGTGCGCAAACTCCGGCGCGGCGCGTGGATCGTGCAGGCGCAACTCGACCTGCACGGCATGCGGCGCGAGGAGGCGCGCGAGGCGCTGTCGGAATTTATCCGTGAATCGGTGAAACGCGGGCTGCGCTGCCTGCGCGTGATTCACGGCAAGGGACTGGGGTCGATCGGACGCGAACCGGTGCTCAAGGGCAAAGTGCGCGCGTGGCTTGTGCAGAAAGAGGAAGTGATCGCATTCTGTCAGGCGCGGCCGCACGATGGCGGCGCGGGCGCCGTGCTCGTGCTGCTTCAGCCGGCCAGCTCGCCGCAGCATCACAGTCATCCGCAGGACCGCGACAGCCGGATTCACGATTCCGACATCCGGCGCGACCAGCGAAAGGGACCGTAACCGTGCATCCCAGGCTCACGCTGGCCATCTCGATCATGGAAGCGTTCGCGATCTTCGCGTATGCAATTTCGGGATTGATCGAAGCGAGAAAGCGCCGGCTGGATGTCGTCGGGGCCTTCCTGGTAGCGCTCGCCACCGCTTTTGGCGGAGGCACGATGCGCGATGTGCTGCTGTCGCGCCGGCCGTTCTACTGGGTCCAGCATCAGGACTACGTAATCGTCATTTTCCTCATGGCGATTTTTGCGCCGTTCCTGCTGCGCACGACCACACGCCTGTTCGACCAGCGCGCGCTGCTGATTGCCGACGCGATCGGATTGGGCCTGTTCAGCATTTCGGGGACATCGATTGCACTCGATGCACAGATGCCCGCATTCACGGCGGCCATGATGGGCGTGGTGACGGGGGTGTTCGGCGGCATCATGCGCGACGTGCTGTGCAACGAGGTGCCGCTGATCCTGCGCGACTCGCGTCCGTATGCGGTGTGTGCGTTGGCGGGTTGCTGGGTGTATCTCGGACTGGACTGGCTCGGGCTGCAAGGGGTGTACAACGTGCTGGTATCAACCGGATTTATCCTGGTCGCACGGCTGCTCACGCTCAAGCTGGATGTCCGCTTACCGCACTGAGCCGTCGCCGCGACGCCCGCCCCACCCGGCTCGCCACACGCGCCAGCGAAAGCCGCCGGTGATTTGCTACAATCTCTCTCGATTTTCGCCTTGTTTCCGGCATCGCATTTGCGTCAACCCGTTACGTCAACTCCACCCCAACGGTCGATCGACCCGCAGACTGAACATGAACATCGAGCAAGCGCGTTTCAACATGATCGAACAGCAGATCCGTCCCTGGGATGTGCTGGACCAGGACGTCCTGAACCTGCTGTCGATCGTCAAGCGTGAAAACTTCGTTCCGGCCGCGTATCGCAACATCGCGTTCGCGGATCTCGAAATTCCGCTGCCCACAGGTCAACACATGCTGTTTCCGCGAGTCGAAGCGCGGGTGTTGCAGGAGCTGGCCGTGAAAAAGCACGAAGTCGTGCTCGAGATCGGCGCTGGTTCGGGCTACATGGCGGCGCTGCTCGCTGCGCGCGGCCGTTCGGTGACCACCGTCGAAATCGAGCCCGAACTCGCGAAGCTGGCTGCAGAAAACCTGGCGGCGAACGGCGTGTCGAATGCGCAGGTCGTGCTCGGTGACGGCGCGCTGGGCTGGAAAGAGACCGAACCCTACGACGTGATCTGCGTCTCGGGCGGCCTGCCGGTCATGCCGCAGGAATTCCTCGATCAGTTGAAGATCGGCGGCCGGCTGGCGGCGTTTGTCGGCGGCGCGCCGGTCATGAAGGCGCAGATCATTACGCGCGTGGACGAAAAGCAATTCCGCGTCGCCGATATTTTCGAGACGCTGATCCCGCCGCTCAAGAACGCCGTGCAGCCGTCGCGCTTCAAGTTCTGACACGACCTGGTTTCACGTTCGGACTCGCACTGGCGCTTACATCGCGTTTTGGCGGCGAGTCCGAAGTGTCACGTTCCATCACGTTGCAAGCTGCACCTTTGCTTGTGCGGGTAGCACCATCGGGCCGCCCGGCTCGCTGTCGCTAACCATTTTCACCGGAATCCCATGCAAAACCTGTCCGCACCCGAACTGGCCGAATGGCTCGCCGATACATCGCGTCCCGCCCCTGTGCTGCTCGACGTCCGCGAACCCTGGGAAATCGAAACCGCCAAGCTCGCCAACATTGTCGCCATCCCCATGCGCGATATCCCGGCGCGCAGCGAAGAACTGGACGACGAAGCGCAGATCGTCTGCATCTGCCACCACGGCGCCCGCAGCGCGCAAGTCGGCATGTTCCTGGAATCACGCGGCTTTACGCACGTTTTCAACTTGTTCGGCGGTATTGACGCATGGTCGCGTCAGGTCGACGCAGCCGTTCCTACGTACTGATCCGGCCGCTTTCGCGCTGTCTTTTTAGTCGTTCTCCCCTTTCGCTTACCCGTCCCGGACGAATCCCATGCGCCCGATGTTCGCGCTCGCGCTATGCAGTCTAGGCGCCGGGTTTGCATGCTCGCCGGCCTCGGCCGTGAGTCTCAACCAGCTCTACGACGAAGCGCTTGAAACCGACGCCCAGCTCCAGAGCGCGCGTGCCGGTCTCACCGCCGACAGCGAGCAATTGCCCCAAGCGCGCGCGAAACTGTTGCCGCAACTCTCGGCCTCGGTGACCGCCAGCGAGCAGCGCACGGAATTTGGCGGCGGCTTCCCGGCATCGACGGGAAACAGCAACGGCTATACCGTTTCGCTCACGCAACCGCTCATCAACGTCGCGAGCTGGCAAGGGTATCAACAAGGCCAGATTGCCCTGACGTCCGCTCAGGCGCAGTTCGCAGCCGCACGCCAGGACCTGATCGTGCGGCTGGGCCAGGCTTACTTCGATGCCCTTTCCGCGCAGGACAGCGTCGCGATCGTGCGCTCGCAAAAGGCATCGATTGCCGAGCAGCTTGAATCGGCGAAACGTTCATTCGATGTCGGCCAGTCGACCATCACCGATACCAACGAAGCCCAGGCCAAATACGATCAGGCGATCTCGCAGGAAATTGCGGCGCAGAACGATCTCGAGGTGAAGTTGGCGGCGCTGGAACAAATCGTGGGGCACCCGGTGACGCGGGTGGATGGCCTCGCACGCGGCGTGACACTGCCACCGCCGGTTCCCGCCGACGTGCAGCAATGGGTCGAGATGGCGCGCGACGCGAACTATCAGGTCGTGCTCAAGCAACTGGCCGTGGCGAACTCGCAGCGCGAGACATTGAAGTCGAAGGCCGGCCATTATCCGACGCTCGACCTGATCGCAAGTTACGGGAAAAACAGTCTGGGCGCGGCTGGCGCCGGCAACTTCGGCGGGAATTTCGGCGGCGGTTTCGGCAGCGGCGCGAACACGATCTCGCCGGAGGTACCCGCGGCCGCAGCGGAACTGGGCAATTACGGCGCGTATTACACCAACGCGACCGTCGGCGTTCAGCTCACCATTCCGTTGTACGAAGGGGGCGCCACGCAAAGCCGCGTGCGCCAGACGCTGGCGCTGGAAGAGAAGGCGGCAGCGGATCTGGACGCGGCGCGGCGTTCGGCGGCGTTATCGGCGCGACAGGCATTTCTGGGGGTATCGAGTGGACTCGCACAGGTCCGCGCGCTCGAAACCGCTGAACAATCCGCGCGGACATCGCTTGAATCGAATTTGCTGGGGTATCAGGTGGGCGTGCGGATCAACATCGATGTCCTCAATGCACAGGACCAGCTCTTTTCGGCGCGGCGCGATCTCGCGAAAGCCCGCTATGACACGCTGATCAACTCGCTAAAGCTGAAGGCATCAACGGCCAGCCTGACCGACAGCGATGTGCTCTCGCTAAACATGCTGCTCTCGCCTGCCGATGACACCGCGCTGATCGCGTTACCGGTGGCGCCCAGCGTGCCGCATCCGGGCGCGGCGGCGCGTAAAACCAACGCGGTTGGCCGCCGATCGATGCCGCAATAAAAAACCGCGGGCCTCTTTCTAATCCGAAAACGAAAGAAGCCCGCGGTTTCTCTTAAAGCCCGTAAAACTCAAACCACGTTCATGGCCAGCGCGCTCTCGCGATAATGCAGGCTGGCCTTTTCGCTATCGCCGAGTTGTTCGTGCAAACGGGCCAGCGCCCGATGCGTGCGAATCTTCAACGGTTCGTTGTCCGCGAGCTTCAGTGCCGATTCCAGGAACGCCTGCGCCTTGCCCCACAACTGCTGATGCAGGCACAAGCGCCCGAGCGTGAACATCAGGTCCGCGTCTTCGGTCCGTTCCTTCTGCCAAGCTTCGGCGCGCTGGATCAACGGCAATGCATCACCCGGTGACGCGCAATCCGGATACCGCCGCAACAGCCGCGCGTCCCAGTTGTGATTCAACGCTTCTTCGACAATCTTGCGTGCGTCGTTCCTTCGATCCAGCGCGATCAGCAGTTCGGCGGCAAGGTCCGCAAGACGAGGCGATTGCCGCTCGGTCGCCGATAACGACTGCCAGAACTCCAGCAACGCGTCCGGGTTATGTCGCCGGTCGCGCAGCAGATTTTCCGCCGCGACCTGGCGCAAACGCACTGCGACCGCCGGATGCAGCGCCTCGCGTTTCTCCAGCGTCTTGACCAGCTTCAGCACTTCGCCCCAGTTCTTCAACTGCTGCTGCGCACGCAACGCGATCTGCTGCGCGTGCAGGCGCCGGCCACCCTGCGCCTGCATCTCGGTCAGCGCAACCAGCGCGCCGTCTGCGTCGCGGCCATCGGCGCGCATGTCGGCGGTCGCCATCAAACGCGCGTCCTGCCAGTCGCTGTCCTGCACCTTGGCGAGCCATTCGTCCCGGCGCGCATACTCGTGCATCTCGTGCGCCGCCTTGGCACCGATCAACCCGGCGGCACCAGCGTTTTCATCGGCGATAAGGGAATCGCGCGCCGACTTCTCCGCCTTCGAAAAACGTCCCGCATACAAATGGCCGATGGCATCGCGCAACGCGGTATTTGCCTTCGCGAGCCGCGAGCGGGTCCGGTATGCCGACACCCGCTGCGGCATTTTCAGCACGCTGCGAACGGCACGAAGCACGGCGTAGATCACGATAAACGATACGACCAGCGCCACCACGAACAGATTCAGCGATATATCCACGCGATACGGCGGCATGACCAGCAGCACTTGCCCGCCGTCGAAGACGCCAACGAGCGCCAGGCCCGCAGCTGCTGCGAACAGCAGTACAAACCAGATGAGTCCGCGCATCGTCATCATCCGCCTCGCTTGAACTGGTGGACCGCCGCGAGACTGGCGTTTAGATCGGGCACGGTGACCGCTAGCGACGCCTGATCGACTTGCTGCAAGAGCGTACGAACCGCTTTGACCTTGCCCGACGATTGATCGAAATACCGGCCGAGCGCGGTGTCCGCGGCATGGAGGTCCGACTTGAGCGCGGGTTCACTGCGCGACAACAACGACAAACGCGCCGACAACAAACGCAGCTTCACGTTTTCGCGCACGAAATAACCTTGGTCAGGAGACGCGAGCATGGCGTCGGCGTTATCGATACGACGCACCGTCACCAAGCTCGACAACTGCTGCCCAATACCACTGGCGATCTGCTGCAACCACACTTTCCAAACCGGCTGGCCGGTCGCGGCTGCAATGGAAGCGGTATCGCGCGGCGTATCGGCATGCGCCGTGGCCGGCGTGATCGGCGCTTCACCCGCCAGCGGCAGGGAGTCGATCTGATCGATTGCCGTGTCCAGCTTGATGGCCAGCCCGGTGAGATCGGTGGACGGCGTTGCGCGCAGCTTGTCCATATCCTGCGCGATGGCCTTGCGGATTGTCACGATCTGCGGACCCGTGGTCGCAGCCAGGCGCGTGTCCGCGCTTTGCAGCGCGAACAGCGCAAGCTGCACGTTGCCGGTGAGCTGCAACTGCTGGCTCGCGCTCGAGAGGATCTGCTCGACTTCGGCGAGCGTCCAGTCGTCGCGATTGCTCGCGAGATCCTGGTATTGCTGTTGCAGCGCCTGGCTTTGCGCCTGCGCGTCAGTGAGTTTGCCCTGGAACTGGATGATCTGCGTGTTGATGGCGGACACGGAACTGGCGGCCTGATCGGCCTGTGCGCGCAACGCAGCCGTTTGCGTGTCGTTCGTTTGCAGACGTTGCGCGAATTGCGCGTCGCGCTGATCGAACTTGCGGTTGAGCATGAATCCGCCGACGCCCGCGACCACCACGACAATCAGCAACACCAGCCACAGCAGCGCAACGCCCGCGCCACTGCCACGCTGTTTCGGCGGCTGCGACTCGTAGGGCGTGAACGGCGTGTTCGGCGGGTTCGACGCCAGCGGCGGAGTCGACGTAGCGGACTGAGAGGCGGTTTTACTTGAATCGTTCGAATCAGTCATGCGTGATTGAGCCGGTTGGTAAGCCGGCGTTGAAGCCGGCCTGGAATCCGTCGGCGCGGACTCCTGGTTGGTTTGACTGGACTGGCTGAACGGCGCTGCCGTCGAGGCCTTGTATCCATGTTCCTGCGCTTTTGCAACCTGCGCGTCGGGTGCTTGTTCGGTTTGTCGTTGTTTCGCGGTCTGTCCCGATGCTGCACCGAAGACGCCACCAAGCGCCTGCACGATACGCTCGTCGCCGGCGCCGGACACCGTAATCCTATCAAAACCCGCTGTCCGCGCGGCTTCGGCAATACGCGGATGCGGACTCACCAGCGGTGCGTGCTTGAGCGTGAGCGTTTCATCGAGAGTGAGATGCTCCCGGGCCAGCTCTTCAAGGTTGCGCACGCCTTCCGAGCTTGTCAGCAACCACGCATGCGGCTCGCCGGCAAGCAATGCGTGGATGCGCTCCCAGTCGCGCATGGTCGGCTCCGGCACGATCCGCCGGTACGCGGCGACCTTCTCCACGTTCGCGCCCGCCGCGCTGAGCGCGTCCGCCAGCCATTCACGGCCGCCATCGCCGCGCACGATCAGTACACGTTTGCTCTTGAGACCATCGGGTCCGAAATGCGCTTCGATAGCCGCATACAACGCCTCGGAATCGTAACGAGGGTCCGTGGGTGTCTCGGTCACCGTTGCATCGGCGACCGGGCTGATGATCGTATGACCTGGCGCCGTCACGCCTTGCCGGCCGAGCCCGGCCACGCTGCCGGGGCCGACTACGCCAATGGGAATGTGCAAAGGCCATGCGGAGTTGAGCGCGGCAAATGCGTGATCGATCGCATTCGGCGATACAAACACGACCAGCGCAAAGCCAAGCGGCGCGGGTGCGTACAGCTCGCCGAGCGCCGCGTGCAGCGGCGCGGCATCGGCCACCGGACCAATATCGATGAGCGGAAACTCGATTGACTCGAAACCGGCCCGCGCCAGCAACGCCAGCAACGCGGCCGACTGGCCCGAAGGACGCGTGACGACAACAGTCGGTCGCTGCGCGGGCGATTGCGTTGGCCCTTGCGCCGATGAATGGGCAGATCCTTGAGTGCTCGCCATCAGTCGGCAGGCGAGCCAGCGGGCGGAATACGCGCGCCGCTCGCGGTGCTCAACTCACGGACGATATCCATTGCACCCTGCGCTTCCAGTTCTGCCGACACGCGGCTGCCGAGATCCAGCGCGGCCTGTACGCCGGCGGCCTGGGCGGAACCTTCGGCGCGCAAGACCCGCGTGCCGTCGACTGTCGATACACAACCGCGCAGATGCAGCACGCCGTCGCGCCAGTCGGCATAGGCCGCAAGCGGTACTTCACAACTGCCGCCGAGCGAGCGCGACACCATCCGTTCGGCTTCGACGGCGGCGGCCGTCGCGTCATGGTGCAAGGGTGCGAGCCACGCGGCAAGATTGTCGCGGCCAGCGCGGATCTCGATACCCAGCGCGCCCTGCCCTGCGGCCGGCAAGCTGATTTCGACCGGCAAACTGGCACGAATCCGCGACTCGAGGCCAAGCCGTTTCAACCCGGCTGCGGCGAGAATAATTGCCGCGTAGTCACCGCGATCGAGTTTGCCGAGCCGGGTGTCCAGGTTGCCGCGCAACGGACGGACGTCGAGATGAGGGAACCGCATGCGCAACATGGCTTCGCGGCGCAGGCTGGAGGTCCCCACGATGCTGCCTTCAGGCAGTTCCGAGAGCGACGCATAGTGCGGCGAGACGAACGCGTCACGGGGATCTTCGCGTTCGAGGATCGTGCTCAGCGTGAAACCGTCAGGCAGTTCCATGGGAACGTCTTTCAGCGAATGCACGGCCAGGTCGGCGCGGCCGTCGGCCAGCGCAGCTTCCAGTTCCTTGACGAACAGGCCCTTGCCGCCGACCTTCGATAAGGTCCGGTCCAGAATCTGGTCGCCGCGTGTCGTCATTCCGAGGATTTTGACGTCGCAAGATGGATATAATTTGTGCAGCGCAAACCGCACGTGCTCAGCCTGCCACATGGCTAGACGGCTTTCCCGGGAGGCAATGACCAGAGTGTCGGGCGGTGGCGTGGAAGGCGTCTCGGAGTTCATTGCAAAGTCAATCGGATGACGGGATGGATAACAAACAATGGTAGCACGCACGCCATTGCCCAATTACAGTCGGAACCGCGCCCGAACGCCACGGCGCGGGCTTCGAGCAAGGCGGCAGGACGGAGACAGCGAGGGTATGCCGCATCGCGCGGCATTGCCGGGACACGCATTTTATCGTGTGGCCTCGGTTGGGCGCCTTCGTAATCTCGGGTTTCATCCGCTACGGTGTAATGAGGCATGGAAAAGCAGTCGAACGTCGCACCGGCCGGCGGTCTCGCGCCTTTTTGTCTTTTTTGGCGATGGGCCGCCCCGGTATCCTGTCTCTGGCTTTCAAGAGGAATTCAACGTGACGTCTCCCGGATCGGCGCGCAACGCCCGCCCCCGCCGCAACGCTGTATCGAAGGATGCTTCTTCCGCCGCGCCCGCTACGGCGCCTGCCGTTGGTAGCCGCGCAGCCGCCGCTACCGTTACTGCCAGCAAGGCGTCGAAAACCGCCGCCCCCGTGAAAACGGCTGCGGCCGGGACAACTAAACGTGTGGTGAACGGTCGCGCTGCCGCGAACCCTGAGCCCGCGGAAATCGTGAAGAACGGCAAAGCCCCCTCGCGCGCACGCGACAACAAGGACCATCCGCTCTTCGAAGACATCCGCTATCTCGGGCGCCTGCTCGGTGACGTGGTGCGCGAGCAGGAAGGCGACGAGGTGTTCGCTGTCGTGGAAACGATTCGTCAGACGGCTGTGAAATTTCGTCGCGAGGAAGACAACGAGGCGTCGCAGACGCTTGAAAAGCGCTTGAAATCGCTCTCGCCCGAGCAGACGGTGAGCGTCGTGCGCGCGTTCAGCTACTTCTCGCATCTCGCGAATATAGCCGAGGACCGGCATCACAACCGGCGCAGGCGGATCCACGCGCTCGCCGGTTCCAGCCCGCAGCCCGGCACGATGGCCTATGCCATCGAACGCCTGAAAGCGAGCCCGAATGCGAAGAATGCGAAGTCGGCGAAAGCTACGCTGCAAAAATTTTTCGATAAAGCGCTGATCGTTCCCGTGCTGACTGCTCACCCGACGGAAGTCTCGCGCAAGAGCATCCTGGATGCGCAGCACGAAGTCGCGCGGCTGCTGGCCGAGCGCGATCAGGAACTGACCGCGCGCGAACGGGCGCACAACGAAGCCATGCTGCGCTCGCGCGTGACGTCGCTGTGGCAAACGCGCATGTTGCGCGACGCCCGCCTGACCGTTGCCGATGAAATCGAAAACGCGCTCTCGTATTACCACGCGACGTTTCTCGAAGAAATCCCCGCGTTGTACGCCGATATTGAAGCCGCACTGACCGAGCACGGCCTGCCCGCGCGCCTGCCGCCGTTCCTGCAAATGGGCAGCTGGATTGGCGGGGATCGCGACGGTAATCCGAACGTCACCGCGCCTACGCTCGTACACGCCATCACGCGCCAGGCCACGGTGATTTTTGAACATTATCTCGATCAGGTGCACAGGCTGGGCGCGGAGTTGTCGGTGTCGCATTTGCTGGCCGGCGCCAGCGACGCACTGAAGACGCTCGCCGATGCATCGCCGGATTCGTCGCCGCATCGTATTGATGAGCCGTATCGGCGCGCATTGATCGGCGTGTATGCACGGCTGGTGGCGAGCGCCGACGAGCGGCTCGGGACAGGCGTGGTCGCGGCGCGCAGCCGTCATCCGGCGAAACCGTATGTATCGGCGGCGGAATTTGCAGCAGATTTGAACGTGCTGATCGAATCGCTTGCCGCGCATCACGGTGAATATTTGTCTGCACCGCGTTTGTCGCCGCTGGCGCGCGCGGCTGAAGTGTTCGGCTTCCATCTGGCAAGCATCGACTTGCGTCAAAGCTCGGATATCCACGAAGCGGTGATCGCAGAACTGCTCGTGCGAGCGGGCGTCCACGACGATTACGCAGCGCTGCCGGAAGCCGACAAGATCGCGTTGCTGCTGGGCGAACTGGCACAACCGCGGCCGCTGCGCCTGCCCTATTTCGACTACTCGGATCTGGCGAAGAGCGAACTGGGCGTGCTCGAAACGGCGCGCGTGACGCGTGACAAATTCGGTACGCGCGCGGTGCGCAACTACATCATTTCGCACACGGAAACGGTCAGCGATTTGCTGGAAGTGATGTTGCTGCAGAAGGAAACGGGCTTGCTGCAAGGGCGGCTGGGACACGCGAAAGATCCCGCGCACGATGGCCTGATGGTGATCCCGCTGTTCGAGACCATCGCTGACTTGCGCAATGCGCCGCACATCATGGGCGAATTTTTTGCGCTGCCGGGCGTGGACAAGCTGGTCGAGCTGCAAGGCGGCGAGCAGGAAGTGATGCTCGGTTATTCCGATAGCAACAAGGACGGCGGTTTTCTCACGTCGAACTGGGAGCTGTATCGGGCGGAACTGGCGCTGGTCGCTTTGTTCAAGCAGCACAAGACCACGCTGCGGCTCTTTCACGGTCGCGGGGGTACGGTCGGTCGCGGAGGTGGTCCGACCTATCAGGCGATTTTGTCGCAACCGCCGGGCACCGTCGACGGCCAGATTCGCACGACCGAGCAAGGCGAAGTGATCGCGAGCAAGTTCGGCAATGCGGAGATCGGACGGCGCAATCTCGAACTCGTGGTTGCCGCTACGCTGGAAGCGTCGCTTCTGCCGCACGAAAATACTCCGCCGCAGTTGCCGCTTTTCGAAGCCACCATGCAGACGCTGTCGGATTCGGCGATGGCCGCGTATCGCGCGCTGGTTTATGAAACGCCCGGCTTCAAGGAGTATTTCTTCGAATCGACACCGATCTCGGAGATCGCAGAGCTGAATATCGGCAGCCGGCCGGCATCGCGGAAACTGCAGGACCCGAAGCAACGGAAGATTGAAGATTTGCGGGCAATTCCGTGGGGCTTTTCGTGGGGTCAATGCCGTTTGCTTCTGACCGGGTGGTATGGGTTTGGCAGTGCGGTAACGAGTTTCCTCGATGCTTCAGCTGACGCAGCCGAGCGGACTCGCCGTCTCGCGACGCTTAAGAAAATGCACAAGACCTGGCCGTTCTTCGCGAATTTGCTGTCGAACATGGACATGGTGCTGGCGAAGACGGATATCGCGGTGGCATCGCGTTACGCACAGCTCGTCACCGATAAAAAACTCCGCAAGCATGTGTTCGGCCGGATCGTGGCGGAATGGGAGCGGACGTCGAACGTGCTGTCGGAGATTACGGGAAACAACGAGCGGCTGGCGAATAACCCGCTGCTCGCACGATCGATTAAAAACCGCTTTCCGTATCTCGATCCGCTGAATCACTTGCAGGTGGAATTGCTGCGACGCCATCGTGCGGGGGATGACAACGTGCGATTGGGCCGGGGGATTCATTTGACGATCAACGGGATTGCCGCGGGGTTGCGTAATACGGGGTGATTAATGGGGACGGTGCCGGGTCCGATGGAACAAGGACCCGGTTCGACAGTCCAGTTAGCACTATTTCATGCTCGTCGAAGCGCAAGGCGGCATCTCGCACGCGAGACGGCCACCCGGTGTGTTGATCGGATCAAATCTGGAAGCTCCAGCCAGCATTGCCGATAGGGAAACCGTAGCCACTGCCAGGAATATAGATGCTGTTGTTCTGAATCAACGCTCCATCGCCTGTAAACTTCGTCTGCGCGGATAGGCGACCGGTTGAATCATAATTGTTTGACCAGTATGAGCCGTCATTGTTGTATGTGAACGTTGAAAAACCGGACAGCTTTCCATTAATGAAGCGGTCTGCCTCGGTTTGTCGGCCGATCGCATCAAACAAGTCGCGCTCGAAAAGCCTGCTTTGCGAGTACTGGTAGTAGTCGTAAATAATCTGGTTAGAACCAAAGAATCCAACATATTCCTTAATTCCTTCGAAAGTATGCGAAATGTAACTTTTATCAACTGAAAAATCATATTGCTTCGTCGCCTTGCCGTTCGTGTAGAAGATATCCTGTGTCTTGAAACCGCTGGCACTGAAGGTCGCATATTCAGTAATCAGGCCGTTGGTGCCGAAGAGTGCCGCGAACTGACTGCCGTCGCTATTGAACACGTGTGAGGCATAGCTGCCGTCCAGGTTGAAATCCAACTGTTTCGTGGCTTTTTTGTCCGCGCCGAAAAAGACGTCTTGCGTCTTGAAGCCGCTGGCGTTGAACTTCGCCTGTTCCGTCACTTGTCCATTGATTGCAACCATTGTTGCCGTCTGCGTGCCATCCACACTGAAGTCGTACTTGGTATAGCTCTTGTCGAGGTTGAAGTTATATTGCTGCGTCGCTTTGCCATTTGTATAAAAAATGTCCTGCGTCTTATAACCGCTGGCGTTGAATGTGGCGTACTCGGTCATTTGACCGTTGGACCCATACAGTGACGCTGTCTGTGAACCGTTCGCGTTGAAATCGTACTTTGTGTAGCTTTTATCGATATTGAAGTGGTACTGCTGCGTCTCCTTGCCATTCACATAGAAACTGTCCAACGTCTTGAAACCGCTGGCATTGAACTCCACGTATTCGGACATTTGGCCGTTCGCACCGTACAGCGACGCCGTTTGCGATCCGTCGATGCTGAAGTCGTATTTCGTATAGCTCTTGTCAAGGTTGAATTTGTACTGCTGCGTCTCCTGGCCGTTCACATAGAAGCTATCCAGCGTCTTGACGCCGTTGGCATTAAACTTTACGTATTCGGTCATTTGCCCGTTGGCGCCGTACAGGGATGCCGTCTGCGAACCGTCGATGCTGAAGTCGTATCTCGTATAGCTCTTGTCCAGGTTGAATTTGTATTGTTGCGTCTCCTGGCCATTCACATAGAAGCTATCCAGCGTCTTGATACCGCTGGCATTGAACTTCACGTATTCGGTCATTTGCCCGTTAGCGCCGTACAGGGATGCCGTCTGCGATCCGTCAATGCTGAAATCGTATCTCGTATAGCTCTTGTCAAGGTTGAAGTTGTATTGCTGCGTCTCCCTGCCATTCACATAGAAGCTGTCCAGCGTCTTGATACCGCTGGCGTTGAACTTCACATATTCGGTCATTTGACCGTTCGCACTGTACAGGGATGCCGTCTGCGAACCGTCAATGCTGAAATCGTATCTCGTATAGCTCTTGTCGAGGTTGAAGTTGTATTGCTGCGTCTCCCTGCCATTCACATAGAAGCTATCCAGCGTTTTGTAACCGCTGGCGTTGAACTTCACGTATTCTGTCATTTGCCCGTTGGCGCCGTACAGGGATGCCGTCTGCGATCCGTCGACGCTAAAGTCGTATTTCGTATAGCTTCTGTCAAGGTTGAAGTTGTATTGCTGCGTCTCTCGGCCATTCACATAGAAGCTATCCAGCGTTTTGTAACCGGTGGCGTTGAATGTCGCGCGCTCAATCACTTGGCCAATTGGGCTAACCAAGTAAACGTTCTGTGAACCATCCAGATTGAACTCATATTTGGTGTAGCTGCTGTCGAGTTTGAAGTCGTACTGCACCGTTTTCTTGCCATCCGCACTGAAAAAACTGTCCTGAAGCTTGAAACCGCTGTAATCGTATTTCAACTGCTCCAAGATTTTTCCGTTCAGCCCGAACAGTGTTGACGTAACAACGTCGTTTATTCCTACTACGCCATTTATGACTAAGGAGGTGCCGTTTTTGAGTGGAATGCCATTGGTATTTATTGTTGATACTATCAAACCCCCGACCACGCTGTTTGCATAGCTAATTGTTGAACCGTGAACATTGTTCCAATCGACCGCGTTTGGATCATTACCACTATGACCAATAATCCACCAATAAGCGCCGTACTCGTCGTACGAGAGATACTTCGCAGTCGAGGGATGCTGTTGACCATAGTAGATTCCTGCTGCTGTAACTGTACTCGAGCCGGGATTGACCAGCGCTTGCGCTGCTGAAGAACCAAATGTAACCGTCTTGACGTCAATGCCCAAAGACTGCGCAAGCTGACTCAGTTGATGCGTTAGGGCACCGGTACCGTCGGAATGCGTGTAGCCGGCCGCACCTCCTGTCAATCCGAGTTGGGTCGCAACAATATATTCTGAGAGTACGGCAATACCCTCATTCACCCGCATGTTGGCGCTGGCTTGATCGGG
>DASYLW010000248.1:0-5998 GCA_036009385.1 Caballeronia sp. | reverse complement strand
CAGCAGCGCGTCAGCGTCCACGGCGGCTCCGCCGGAGTGCGAGTTCGACTCGTCCTGTCGCTGCAGAAAGCCGATTGGCTTCGCTCAATAATCCCGCGAATGACGCATGAAGAGCGGTTGATGTCAGCCCCTGCTGATTGAGGCTAACGTTCGTTCGCACTCGTCGATGAGCGGCTGGTCTAGCAAAAGCGACAACGGCGAGCCAGGACACCGTCCAAAGAGGAGCTTTATGCGCATAAAGTCCCGCATCGCGCATCGTGATTTTTAGGGTCACTCGTCGAGCGTGAATGTCCACGACTCGACTAGGGGACAAACTCGATCAACCGGCCTATGCAGCGTTTGATACGCATAATTCTGGGCTGGGTTCGAGATGTCCCGAACGATCTGTAGGCGGAACGTTATGCGCGTTAGTTTGTTCGTCACCATTTGTGACACCGTCGAAACTCCCTATTTCGACTCCCGCTTGCCTACTTCAAGGATCAGCTCTCCGTGCAGATCTTGCGGTCGAAGCGCATACCACAATCACTGGATTAAGTTGAAATTAAAATACTTATATTTATTAAGCAAAATAGACGTCATATACGGTAGCCGGCGCTGACACCGATGCCAGTTATTCCTGTAAGTGAATCTCGATAAAGCTTTAATCGACCATAGACTTCAGGACTCAAAGAACACCGAATGAATCGAGCCAAGAGCAAATCGAGCCAGGAACGGATCGAACCAGAAGCAAGGTGAGACCTCGAACCAATCAACCTGCTGAAGGCGTAATACGTGCGCTCATGCGCACTCGCGTTTTCCCGCGTCCGCTAAAGAAGGGCCGGGAAAAACGCCCCAAAAAACGGCCCTGAAGAACGACGCTATTTATTCCAACGATCTCAACGACAACGCCACCTCACTACTTAAAAACGCTTCCAAAGCCTACGACCTGAAAGTATCCCAAGTAATTTGTAAGCCTCCGCTCGTAAAATCCGGCGACCGAGCGATGCCCGCGGCCTGGCAACACCGGACGTCGCGCAGAAACCGCAGAAACAAACGGGCAAACGCGCAAATAGGCAAACGAATAAACCGGTCACTCCCTCCACTTAGCCAAGGGCATTTCAGTGCATCTGACCTCGACTCTCGCCGCGTGGTCCGCCCACGACACGCGTCTTCTCATTGCATGCGCGCTCGGTCTGGCGTCAATCATCGTTCTCATCAGCGCGCTGAAACTTGCGCCGTTCCTCTCAATCCTCGTCGGCACGTTTGTCGCGGGTTTCACGGCGAGCTTGCCGCTGGAAGCCGTCGCGAGCGCGTTCAGCAAAGGGGCGGGCGGAATTCTGGGCGATGTCGGCATCATCATCGCGCTCGGCGCCATGCTCGGCGCGCTGATGGCGGAATCGGGCGCGGCGGACCGGCTGGTTTCCACCATCCTCGATCACTCCACGCCGCGCACGTTGCCGTGGCTGATGGCGCTGGTGGCCATCATCATCGGCTTGCCGCTGTTCTTCGAAGTCGGTCTCGTCATGATGGTGCCGATCATCTTCGTGATGGCGCGCCGCTCGAAGCAGCCGATCTTGCGTATCGCGATTCCTGCGCTCGCCGGCATGACGACGCTGCACGCGCTGTTGCCGCCGCATCCCGGGCCGCTGATTGCCGTCAGTGCGCTGCATGCGGACCTCGGCATCACCATGGGGCTTGGCTTCATCATTGCCATTCCTGCCGTGATTCTCGCCGGGCCGGTCTATGGTATGTGGCTGTCGAAACGCATGCACGTGGAAGAGCCGGAGGAGATGGGCAAGCTGTTCTCATCGAAAGTCGATGCAAACGGAGCGCTCGATGCGCCAAGCTTCGGCATCTCGTTGCTGACCATTCTTCTGCCGGTCGTGCTGATGCTCGGCCGAACGGTGGCGAAACTGGCGCTCCAGCCTGAAACCCTTCTCTTCGATACCCTCAATTTTCTCGGTGAGCCACTTATCGCCCTGGGACTCACCGTTCTTTTCGCGATCGTTGCGCTGGGCTGGTCGCGTGGCATGCCGCGTGACCGGGTGGGTGGCATCTTGCGCAAAAGCCTGCCGCCGATCTGCGCGTTGCTGTTGACCATCGGCGCAGGGGGCGGCCTCAAGCAGACGCTGGTCGTCGCCGGCATCAGCACGACGATCGGCAAGATCGCCGTCGGCTCGCACATGCCGCTGATCCTGCTGGCCTGGCTGATCGCGGTGGCCTTGCGGCAGGCGACCGGCTCGGCGACCGTGGCCACCACGACCACTGCGGGGATCATCGCCCCGGTCGTGGCGGGCTTGAGCGCGACCCACAATTCGCTGCTCGCGTTGGCGATTGGCGCGGGTTCGGTGTTTTTCTGCCACGTCAACGACGCCGGTTTCTGGATGATCCGCGAGTACTTCGGCTTGCAACTCAAGCAGACCGTCTACGTCTGGTCGGTGTTGCAAACCATCGTCTCGGTCGTCGGCCTTGCGTTGACGCTGGTCATGTGGGGCGTGCTGACCTAAATCGTGGGCAGATTGGCAAGGCAAGCGCGGACTCGAACCTTAAACTGCAAAAAAAGGAGATGTCCATCATGCTTGCCTTGCGCCCCTCTTGTGAATGCTGTGGAAAAGCGCTGCCGCCCGACGCGCGCGACGCGATGATCTGCAGCTTCGAATGCACGTTCTGCGAAGCCTGCGTGTTGTCCCGGCTGAGCAACGTATGCCCCAATTGCGGCGGTGGCTTCCAGCTCCGCCCGATCCGACCGAAAGCAATGCTCGAAAGCCGGCCGCCCTCAACCGATGTGCATCCGGCCGGCGTGGATGAACACGCGCATCGCGCATTGCTCGATCGCTACAGTGCGATCCCGCCTTCCGAACGATAAACGCAAGCTGGCCTGAGCGCCGTCAGCCGATGACGTCGCATTCGTCGCATTCCCCGGCCTCAGGGCATTCCCTGATCTGAGCGGCGCTCATACCCGTCCGCACGAATCGTCGATTCCTCCTTATCGACGTGCGCTCGCACAATCTGTTCATCGATCCACTCCATGAACGGAAGCCAGCATGCCAACACCCCAAACCGGCCGCACCCTCCATATTGGCGAGGGCTTTGAAGGCCCGGGCGTCAATCTCGCTCACATCAACGTGCTTGTCGGCCCGCGCAATGGCCCTGCGGGGCAGGCGTTCGCCACCGCGCTCGCCACGCCGTCAGCCGGTCACGCGCCGTTCGTCGTCATCGCACAACCTGGCGTGCCGGCCAAACCGCTCACGCTGTATGTCAACAAGGCCCCCATAGCAGGCGATTTCCACGGTAACGCAACCTGGGGCGCATCGCAGGCTGGAATAGCGAAGGCAGTTGCCGAATCGCTGGAAGACGGCACGTTGCCACCTGAGGCGGAAAACGATTGGGTGGTGGTAACGGCGAACTGGGTGAACCCGTCTACCGACGATCTCGACGCAGTCTTTCGCAACAACTACCGTGCGGCGAAAAACGCCATCAAGGCCGCCATGCTTGGCTTGCCGTCGAAGGAAGATGTGTTCGCCGCTGCGCGCGAAGTATCGAATCCCTTCTACACACCCAATTTGCCGCAACCGGCCCTCTAAAAATCAGTGCGCCGGTGCCGTGCGTCGGCAACCGTCGCCATGCGTCATGGAGACTCAAAGAATGGAATTTGTCCGTCTGGGCCAGTCGGGCCTGAAAGTATCGCGCCTATGTCTTGGCACTATGAATATGGGCACCCCGCAATGGAAGCCGTGGATTTTTGACGAACAAAAGAGTGAACCAATCGTCCGCCACGCGCTGGAGGCCGGGGTGAACTTCATCGACCTGGCGGATTTCTATTCGGCCGGCGTCGGAGAAGAAGTCGTCGGACGCATTCTCGGGCGCCTTGCGCGGCGCGAGGAAATCGTGGTGACGACCAAGGTCGGCTATGACATGGGTACTTATCAGAACGCTGGCGGTCATTCGCGCAAGCATGTGCTTGACGGTATCGACGCGTCGTTGCGCAGGCTGGGCATGGATTATGTGGACATCTACATGCTGCATTACTTCGATACCACCACGCCCGTGGAGGAAACCATGGGCGCGCTGAACGACATCGTCTGTTCGGGGAAGGCGCGTTATATCGGAGTATCGACCATGTACACGTGGCAACTGGCGAAGATTGTCCAGATCTGCGAGCAGCATGGCTGGCACAAGCCTATCAATATGCAGCTGCAGTTGAATCTCGCCTACCGTGAGGAAGAGCGCGAAATGATGCCGTATTGCGCGGACCAGGGATTAGGCGTGTCCGTCTTCAGCCCGTTGGCGCGCGGTCTCCTGACATGCGACTCCTCGTCCACGCGTAACCAGACGGACTTCTTCACGTCGCAAATGTACGGCGATGCAGCGTCGCGGGAGATTGCGGCGTCGGTGGCGCGCGTGGCGTGAGCGCGGCGCAAATCGCGCAGGCCTGGGTGCTCCAGCGCGATGGCGTCGCCAGCATGCTGGTGGGCGCAGATTCGCCCGCCCAGTTCGATAGCGCGCTCAGCGCTCTCGGCACTCGTCTGGACGCGGACGAACTGTACGAACTCGAGCGCAACTACACGCCGTGCGACGTTATCAACGACTACACGGCCGGGCGTCGCACCGCGCGCGAATCTCGCGCGCCACAAGGTGACTTTATTCAAGCGATGAAGGACGCCGCATGAATCTGCTTCGCGAAGAGCATTACATCAATGGCGCCTGGCACAAAAGCGCGGAGACTTACGCCGTCTGCAATCCGGCTACGGGAGAAGTGATCGCAGATGTCGCTAAGGCCGGCGCTGCGGAAACGCACAGAGCCATCCACGCTGCGGAGATCGCTTTTCCCATTTGGCGCTCTCTCACCGCGAAAGAGCGTGGGGCGCGGGTCAGGCGCTGGGGCGAATTGATGCTGGAGCATCGCGACGCGCTCGCTGAACTGCTGACGCGTGAGCAAGGCAAGCCGCTCGCGGAAGCAAAAGGCGAAGTGGCCTATGCCGCAAGCTTCCTCGAATGGTTTGCCGAAGAAGCGAAACGCAGCTACGGAGATGTGATCCCCAGTTCGAAGCCCGGCTCGAAGATCATCGTGACGCGCGAGCCGGTTGGCGTGGTCGCCGCCATCACGCCCTGGAACTTCCCGCTTGCCATGATCACGCGCAAAGCAGGCCCGGCGTTGGCGGCCGGTTGTACGATGGTGCTGAAGCCGTCAGAGGAAACGCCATTGAGTGCTTTGGCACTTGCGGTGCTCGCCGCGGAAGCGGGCATTCCCGCAGGCGTGTTCAATGTCGTATCCGGAGACGCTATAGCGATTGGCGCGACGTTGACCGCATCGTCCGTGGTGCGCAAGTTGTCGTTCACCGGCTCCACGCGCGTGGGCAAGCTGCTCGCCGCGCAGTCCGCGGACACGTTGAAGAAACTATCGCTGGAACTTGGCGGTAACGCGCCGTTCATTGTGTTCGACGACGCCGATCTCGACGCAGCAGTGCAGGGCGCGATGGCATCGAAGTTTCGCAACACAGGCCAGACTTGCGTATGCGTGAATCGGTTTTTTGTGCAGTCAGGGGTGTATGCCGAATTCACGCAACGCCTGACCGAGGCGGTACGGAAGCTTCGCGTAGGGGACGCGCTCGAGCAGGAATTCGATCAGGGGCCGCTCATCAACGAGGCCGCGTTCAGGAAGGTTGGCGATCACGTCGCGGACGCATTAAGCAAGGGCGCGTCCGCACTGATCGGCGGGCACCCCCATGCGCTGGGCGGGACGTTCTACGAACCGACGGTGCTTGCTCACGCGAACCGCACCATGTCGATTGCGCAGGAAGAAACGTTCGGACCAGTGGCGGCTTGCTTCCGCTTCGAAACAGAGGCCGAAGCGATCACGCTTGCCAACGACACTCCATTCGGACTCGCCGCGTATTTCTATACACGCGATCTGGGCCGCGCGTGGCGTGTAGCCGACGCACTCGAGACAGGCATGGTGGGTATCAACGAAGGAATCATATCGACGGAGGTGGCGCCGTTTGGCGGCGTCAAGCAATCA
>DASYLW010000247.1:0-6975 GCA_036009385.1 Caballeronia sp. | reverse complement strand
TCACTTGTCACCTACGGCATCATTGCGTATGTACTTGTGCGGGTCTTGCCGGACGGCTGGCGCCTGCCCGTCATCGTGGTGGCCACACTTATCGCTGTCACCACGGCGAGCAGCCGCGTATTCCTGCGCGTGCATTTCGCGAGCGACGTGCTGGCAGGCTTTGCACTGGGAACGTTCTGGCTGGTGGCGTGTATCTTGAGCATCGAGTTGACACGCAGGTATTGGCCGAGGCCGGGGCCCGGGCCGAGTTCGCCGCAGCGTCAGTCGTGAGGGTGTATCGACAGTTCGGGAAAGCCGGTGCCCGGATCCGGATCGCGTGAGAAGCGAACGCCCTCCAGGCAAACAATCAGGATTTCCGCCGTCGTCCGCACGATGCATCCCGACGATACATGGCCGCCGGCCACGCGGCCTTCGGCATTCGAGACGGCCATGTGAAGATGCGCGCCGTCGGCGCAAAGCGAGCCGGCCAGCGTCAGGATTTCGAGGTCACCGTCAAGCCGCGTTGTCTCGTCAAGGCCCGCGTAACGCAGGCTCGCCACGCTCAGGCTGCCGATGCCCTGCATCACGAACGCCGCTCCTAGGCCCTGGTCTCGCGCAATTGCCTCAAGCGCGGCACGCAGGTCGTCGCCGGGAACCAGGCGCACGGGAAGTGTTTGCATAAGTTACGCCCCAAGGCTACGCAATGCTTCAATGATGGCATGATGATTCCGGTTTCGCACAACGCCACCTCTATCAAACCGATTCAAACCGATATTTCCCATGACAACCGAACTTCATATCCTCGCCTGGACGCTTGTGCTTGCCCTCATCCAGGTACTGCTGCCGTCGGTGGTGCGCAGCCGCGAAACCGGCCTGGGACATAACGGCGGACCGCGCGACCAGCCGGGGCCACCCGTCGGCAAGGTGACTGGCCGTCTGATGCGTGCCCAGAACAACCTGTTCGAGACCTTGCCCGTGTTCGCCATCGCCATTCTGATCGCGCACCTGGCCGGTCGTGAAGGCACGCTAACGCTCCGCGGCGCGTGGTTGTACATCGCCGCGCGCGTGGTCTACCTGCCCTTGTATGCGGCAGGGATCCCGTTCCTGCGCTCGCTTGTATGGATGGTCTCGCTTTTCGGCATCATTCTTGTTCTCGTCCCTATCATCTGATCTGAAACCGGAGTCCAGTCAATGACTGCTTTGCTCACCACCGTCGACGTGGAAACCGCGCCGAATCCCGAGTTTGCCGTGATCGTGATGCACGGCCTGGGCGCCGACGCCAACGACTTCATCCCGCTGGTGCCCGAGCTGCGCCTGGGTGATTTGCCCGCCGTGCGTTTCGTCTTTCCGAACGCCACCGAAATGCCGGTAACCGGCAACAACGGTTACGTGATGCGGGCGTGGTACGACATTTTGTCGTTCGAAGGCGTGAACCGCCGGGTCGATGAAGCCGGGTTAAAGGCATCGTGTGAACGGATTCGCGAACTGATCGCGCGCGAGAACGAGCGTGGCATTCCGACTTCGAAGATCTTCCTGGCGGGGTTTTCGCAAGGCGGGGCGATGGCTTACACGGCAGGGCTTACGCATCCCGAGAAACTGGCCGGACTGATCGTGCTGTCTGGTTACGTGCCGTCGCCCAGTCTGATTGATGCGTCGTTCAGCGAAGCAAATCGCGATACGCCGATCTTCGCTGCGCATGGGACGCAAGACCCGGTGCTGCCCATTGAACTGGCCATTCAAGGCCGCGACTTTGCGCTCGCGCACGGTTGCAAGCTGGAATGGCATACCTACCCGATGCAGCACTCAGTCTGTGCCGAAGAAGTGGAAGCCTTGCGCGTGTGGTTAGGCGCAAGGCTCTCCGGTTAAAGTTAAAGTGCCTTGAGCAAGGTGTTTTTATACAACTCGAGCATGCCCGCTGCATCCACGCCGATGCAAACCGACTGCGCCGGACGGTCGTCCCAGTCCGGCGCGGGAACGCGCATGGTCGACGGTTTTTGTATCGTCTGACCGGTCGCGATGCCGCTGGTCAGCACCCGCACGGGGCCGTGGCGCACCGTATAAAGATGCGGAGCCAGCACGTACGCTACCGCCGATGAATCATGAACATAGATGCCTTCGAGTCCGGCGCTGTCATGATGGAACTGCGCGTAATGCCTTGATACGTCCCACACGAAACGGCCGGCCTCGCCCGCGCCATCGCGAATCGATGCAAGCCATACATTGGGCATGATCGTGTTTTGCGTGACGTCGAGGCCGACCAGCGTTACTGGCCAAGTTGCGCCAAGTACAAGATCTGCCGCATCGGGGTCGCACAGGATGTTGGCTTCGGCCGCCGGCGATACGTTGCCGAGCACGCCCGCCGTTCCAAATGCACCGCCCATGATGACGACCTGCTTCACCAGCCCGGCAATGTCGGGGTCGGCTTGCAGTGCATGCGCAAGATTCGTCAATGGACCGACCGCGATCAGCGTCACTTCACCGGGATACGCGCGAACCGTATCGATCATGAACTGATGCGCGGGACGCGGATCGAGCGTTTTAACAGCGGGCTGGCCGAGTGCGATATTGCCGAGACCGTTGTCACCGTGAATCCAGCCGAGCGGCGCAGGCGGTGCCCGATGCAACGGCGCCGCCGCGCCGCGTGCCACCGGCACGCCAGGTGCGAAACGCGAGCGCAGGTAGAGCGCGTTGGCCGTGGTCGTTTCTATGGTCGAGTTGCCGAACACGCTGGTGATGCCAAGCAGTTCAATCTCGGGATGCAGCGCCTGGAACACCAGCGCCATGGCGTCGTCGACACCTGGGTCGGTGTCGTAGATGACTCTATGCCTGATCATAGGTAGAACGCGTCGGGGAGTTGTTCGCGGGCAGTGGTGTCGCGGATCGCGCCATTGAGGTTGCCAAGGCGAATGGTCAACTCGGGACCGCCCAGTTCAATGATCACCTGACGGCAGGCGCCGCAGGGCGCAATAGGCCCGTCTGTGTCGCCAATGACCGCAAGCGCTGCGAACTGGTCGCGCGCGTAGCCTGCGGCAATCGCGCTGAAAAACGCTGTACGTTCCGCGCAATTGCATAGTCCGTACGATGCATTCTCGACATTGCAGCCATCGAATACGCTGCCGTCTTTGGTGAGCAAGGCCGCGCCGACCTTGAACCGCGAATAGGGTGCGTAAGCGTGTTCGCGCGCCTTCTTCGCGCGTTCGAGCAACTCGTCCATGGTCATGATTTTCTCCTTAGTTCAGCGTCAGGAACGTGCCCGCGATCGTCGCACTCATCAGGTTCGAGAGCGTGGCGGCGAGCACGACGCGCAGGCCGTAGCGCGCCACTTCCGCGCGCCGCTCCGGCGCAACCGCGCTGAAGCCGCCGGTCAGCACGGCGATCGACGAGAAGTTCGCGAACCCGCACAGCGCGAAAGACAAGATCGCTATGGTACGCGGATCAAGCACCTGCAATCCAGCCGCAACGACGCTGGCGGAGTCCTTCAAATACGGAGACAGCGACGCGTACGCGACGAACTCGTTGAGAATGAGTTTCTGACCGAGAAAGTTGCCGGCGAGCGCGGCCTGATCCCAGGGCACGCCGATCAGGTAGGCGAGCGGTGCGAACACGGCGCCGAGCACGGATTGCATCGATACATCGGGGTCGCCGAACCATCCCCCTATGCCGCCCACAATCCCGTTGAGCAACGCGATCAGGCTAACGAACGCAATCAGCATGGCGCCCACCATGACCGCGATCTTCAGGCCGACGGTTGCGCCGGAACTGGCCGCTTCAATCACATTCGCCGGGCGCTTTTCGTCGAAGTTGAGGTTTTCGAGGGTGACGCGGCTGGCTTCGCTAGTGGGGTGGATGATCTTGGCGAACAGCAGTCCGCCCGGCACGGCCATGAACGACGCCGCGAGCAGGTATTCGACCTTCACGCCGAGACCTGCGTAACCCGCGAGGACCGAGCCCGCGACTGCTGCCATGCCGCTCGACATGACGGCAAAGAGCTCCGCGCTTGTCATGTCGCGCGTGAACGGCTTCACGACCGCCGGCATTTCGCTTTGGCCCAGGAAGATGGTGGTGACGGCCGAGAACGATTCGATCTTCGATACCCCGAGCAGCTTCTGGAAGACTGTGCCGAGCACGATCACGATCCAGCGCATGATGCCGAGGTAATAGAGCACCGAGATCAACGCGGTCACGAAGATGATGGCGGGCAGCACGCGAACGGCGAAGATGAAACCGCCGTTGCCGAAGAGTTCGAACATCTTCGATTGAACGAGACCGCCGAACAGGAATTCGATGCCTGCGTTGCCGTAGCCGAGCACATGGTTGACGCCCGCTGCCGCAGCGGAGAGCACGCTCTTGCCGAAAGGCAGGAACAGGATAAAGGCGCCGATGCCGACTTGCGCGAGCAGGGCAGGCACGATGGTGCGCAGGCGAATGCGGCGGCGATTGGTGGAGAAGATGAATGCGATGAGCAGCAGTACGGCGATGCCAAGCAGATTGCGCGCGATCAGGGCCATGTCTCGTTTGTATATTATCAGAGGAATGGGCGGATGCTACGCCATGTGAAGCGTTTAGAGAATACGGCGGGGCAGGACGGAACTCGTGCTTGCGCCGTGTCGGTGGGAGCCCGCTCTTGAAGCGTCGGGGCAAACAAAAACCCTACGCGAATAACTCGATGACCGGCCAGCCGCGCTCGGCTGCAATCACTCGCAATTTCGCATCGGGATTCGTTGCAACGGGGTGCGTGACACGCTCCATCAGCGGGACGTCGTTGACGGAATCACTATAGAAATAGCTTGCTTCGAAATCGGCCAGTTTCAACCCCTGGGAAGCCAGCCATTGCTCGGTGCGAACAATCTTGCCCTCTCGGAACGTCACCACACCCACCGAGCGCCCGGTGTAGCGTCCGAGCGGATCATCGCCCTCAGTGCCCAGGTCGATTGCCAGCAGATGTTCAACGCCGAGCGCCTTCGCAATGGGCGCGGTGATGAACACATTGGTCGCGGTGACAATGCAGCACAAGTGCCCGGCACCAAGATGACGGCGCAGCAGTCCAAGCGCTTCAGGGCGGATAGCCGGTTCGATCACCGTCTTCATAAAAGCTGCATGCCACGCGTCAAGTTGCGCTCGGGGATGACGCGCGAGCGGCGCGAGCGTCAGGTCCAGATACTCATCCATGTTGAGCGTGCCGGCGACGTATTGCTGGTAGTACGCGTCGATTTCCTCCGCGTGGCCGGCACTGCCCTCGAAACCCAGCGTGGCGTAGAAGCGCGCCCACGACTGATCGCTATCCAGCGGTAGCAATGTGTGATCCAGATCGAACAGCGCCAGAGTACGACTCATCCGTATAGCCCTTGATTGCGGGTGAAAAGCGGGTAATCAGCAGGTAATCAACTCACGAGATCACGCCGGCCGGCGCAGGTCCAGCCAGGCCGATTCGATCCTAGCTTTAAATACCCAAAAGTACAACAATGCAAAATTGTACAACTGATTTGCGTGGCATCATGGCACGTATGGCAGTACAGTCGGGCAGTACAGCCGGAACGAACAACGGACTAGCCACATGTTGATCCTCTTGAATATTTTGTCGGGCGTGGCGTTGCTGGTGTGGGGCACGCATATTGTCCGGACCGGCATCCTGCGCGTCTTCGGCGCTGAATTGCGGCGCGTGCTGGGACGCAGTGCGAACAGCCGCTTCCGGGCGTTCGGCGCGGGCTTGTGCGTAACAAGCCTGGTCCAGAGCAGCAACGCGACCGCGGTGCTGGCTTCGTCGTTCGCAGCGCAAGGCCTGTTGCCGCTCGCACCGGGACTGGCGATCATGCTCGGCGCAGATGTCGGCACGGCGCTGATGTCACGCGTCCTCACGCTCGATCTCTCGTGGCTGTCTCCCATCCTGCTGCTCGGCGGCGTGATCGCGTTCCTGTCGTTCAAACAGACTCGCACGGGCCAGGTAGGGCGCACGATCATCGGGCTGGGGCTGATCCTGCTGGCGCTGCACCTGATTGTGGAGGCCGCGCAGCCCGTGATGCAGGGCGAAGGCGTGAAGGTCATGTTTGGTGCGCTGACGGGCGACTCCATGCTCGACACGCTGGTAGGCGCGGCCTTCGCCATGATTTCCTACTCCAGTCTTGCCGCGGTCCTGCTGACTGCGACGCTGGCGTCCTCGGGCGTGATCTCGCTGAAGGTGGCGGTGTGCCTCGTCATTGGTGCAAACCTGGGCAGCGGCCTCCTGGCCGTGATCGGCACGCTGGGACAAAACCCCGCCGGCCGGCGTCTCGCGTTCGGCAATGTGCTGTTCAAGCTGGCCGGTGCGTTGATCGTGCTGCCGTTCGCCCCGTGGATCGCGCAAGGCATTGGGGCGTTGATCCCGTATCCGCGCGAGGCGGTGATCACATTCCATCTCCTCTACAACCTGGTGCGCTGCGTGGCGTGCATGCCGCTGATCGATCCGGTCTCGCGCCTGTGTAACCGTCTGCTGCCGGACCGGCCCGAAGCGAACCCGGAACTGCGGCCGCTGTATCTTGATCCTGTTGCGCTCTCCACGCCTACGCTTGCCCTGGCAAACGCCGCGCGCGAAGCGCTCAGGATTGGCGACATCATCCGTACCATGCTCGACAACCTGCTCGACCTGATGCGGGCCAACGACCCGGTCAAGGCTCGCTCGACCATCCGCATGGACGACGACATCGATCAGCTCTATGCCGCGGTAAAGACTTATCTGGCGCGCATCTCCCGCGAGCAGCTTGACGAGGCGGATAGCCGCCGCTGGACCGACATCATTACGTTGACGATCAACCTGGAGCATGCGGGGGATATCATCGAGCGCGTGGTGACCAACATTCTGGAGAAGAAGATTACGCACCGGCTCGCGTTTTCGCCCGAAGGTCTGGGCGAGCTGGAGGACCTGCATTCACGCGTGATCCTGACCTTGCAACTCGGCCTGAGCGTATTTCTCAATAGCGACTTGCGCAGCGCCGAGCGCTTGCTGGCCGAGAAGGAACGGTT
>DASYLW010000246.1:0-11008 GCA_036009385.1 Caballeronia sp. | reverse complement strand
GTCGGAAACGTATCTGGCGCGCGGTCCGGCAATCGATATCGACTACCTCCGCGACTTTGCCCAGGCGCACGAAAAAGCCGGCTTCGACCGCATTCTCGTGCCCTATCAGTCGACCAGCCCCGACGCCATGCTGACCGTCGCCTACGCGGCCGGCGTCACGCAGCGCATCCACTTCATGCTCGCGCATCGCCCTGGCTTCGTCGCGCCGACCCTGGCGGCCCGCCAGCTCGCCACGCTCGACCAGCTAAGCGGCGGCCGCCTCGCGGTCCACTTCATCTCGGGCGGCAGCGACGTCGAGCAACGCCGCGACGGCGACTTTCTCTCGCACGACGAACGCTACGCCCGCACCGACGAATATCTGCACATCCTGCGACGCGTGTGGACCGAATCCGAACCCTTCGATCACCAAGGCCGCTATTACCGCTTCGAAAAAGCTTTCTCCGAAGTAAAGCCGAAACAAGCCCCTTATGTACCGATCTATTTCGGTGGCGCATCGGCACCGGCTATTGAAGTCGCAGGCAAGCACGCGGACGTCTATGCGCTGTGGGGCGAATCGAAGGAACAGGTGCGCGAACAGGTCACCCGCGTTGGTGCCGAAGCAGCAAAATATGGGCGCGACGTGCGCTTCTCGGTGTCGTTCCGGCCAATTCTTGGGGCAACGGAAAAGGCCGCGTGGGAACGCGCTGAACATATTCTTGCTGAAACGCGGCGGCTGCGTGAGTTGCAAGGTCTCGGTGAAGCGACGCCGCAACAAAGCGAAGGCGCGCGCCGCTTGCTCGCCGCAGCGGGCGACGGCGTGCGTGCGGACGACCGCCTGTGGACCGGCGTGGCGAAGGAGATTGGCGGGCGGTCAAATTCAACGGCACTCGTCGGCACTCCGGATCAAGTGGCACAAACACTCACCGAATATTACGCGCTCGGCGTAACCACGTTCCTGATTCGCGGCTTCGATCCGCTGGAAGACGCGCTCGATTATGGCCGCGAGCTGATCCCGGCCACGCGTGTGTTGACCTCGCAAATAGCACACGCGGCGTGAAGCTGCACCAAGCAATGAGCCATGAAAAACTGCGCGGATTCATCAGCGAGATTGCGCAACTCGTCGATTCAAACTTGCCTGAGGCGCACCTCCTTGAACAAGGTGCGGTTTCGCTGAGCAAGCTGATAGCCGAAGACGACTGGCTGCCCGATGCCTACGCCCAACCGTCGCCTGATCGCTATCAGCAATTCCTGCTTTATGCCGATGCCCGTCAACGTTTCTCGGTCGTCAGCTTCGTGTGGGGACCGGGGCAACAAACGCCCGTTCACGATCACACGGTGTGGGGCCTCGTTGGCGTATTGCGCGGCGCGGAAGTCGCACGCTCGTATGCACGCAACGCTCACGGTGCGCTCGTTACATCGGGCGAAGACCAGTTGCTCGAACGTGGCGCAGTGGCGGCAGTATCGCCGTCCATCGGCGATGTTCATCGCGTAAGCAATGCGTTCGACGATCGTGTGTCCATCAGCATTCATGTGTACGGTGCGAATATCGGGGGTATCTCGCGGCACGTCTATCCCGCTGCCGGTCAGCCGAAGCCCTTCATCTCCGGCTACACGAACGACACGCTCCCCAACCTCTGGAACCTTTCGAAGGAACGACTCGACTCATGAGCGCCATCCCCCAGCGCAGCTTCAATGACGTGCGCGACGCTCTGCTTTCAAAGCGCGAAATTGCATTCCTCGATGTCCGCGAAGAAGATCCGCACGCGCAACGTCATCCCTTGTTTGCAGCGAACCTGTCGTTATCGAAGATCGAACTCGACGCCTTTACAAAGCTGCCGCGCAAGAGCGTGCCGATCGTTTTGCTCGATGACGGCGAAGGTCTCGCGGAACACGCCGCGCGACGGTTCAAAGAACTCGGCTATACCGATGTTGCGTTGTTGGAAGGCGGTCTGAAAGGCTGGGAACGCGCCGGCGGCGAAGTATTTCGTGACGTCAATGTCCCCAGCAAAGCGTTCGGCGAATTCGTTGAAGCGAAGCAGCACACGCCGGCGTTATCGGCCGAAGCGGTCGATGCGTTGCTGAAAAGCGGCGAGGACGTAGTCGTGCTGGATGCGCGCCGCTACGACGAATATCAGACGATGAACATCCCCGGCAGCATCAGCGTGCCGGGCGCCGAACTCGTGTTGCGTGCCCGTGCGCTCGCGCCCGATCCCAAGACACGCGTGATCGTCAATTGTGCGGGGCGTACGCGCAGCATCATCGGCACGCAGTCGTTGGTGAATGCGGGCATTCCGAACCCGGTCGCGGCGTTGCGCAACGGCACGATCGGCTGGTTGCTTGCGGGCCAGTCCCTTGCCCATGGCAGCGCGCGGCAGTTCGCCACAAACGACGGCCGCGCCGACGCCGCTTCGCGTGAATCGGCCCGGGCCGTAGCCGACCGCGCGTGCGTGAAACGCACGACGCTCGCAGAGGCGCAACGCTGGACAGACGATGCAAACCGCACGACCTATCGCTTCGATGTCCGCACGCCAGCCGAATACGAGCACGCGCATGCATCGGGTTTCCAAGGCGCGCCGGGCGGCCAGCTCGTGCAGGAAACGGAGATGTTCGCGCCGGTCAGAGGCGCTCGCGTGGTCCTCTTCGACGACGACGGCGTGCGCGCCAACATGACGGCGTCATGGCTCGCGCAGATGAACATCGACGTGTATGTGATCGACGACGCGACGAGCGCCGACCTGACCGGACAAGGCCCCTGGCGCGCCGCGAAACCGCTGCCCGCAGCCACACTCAAGATCAGCGCGAACGAACTCGAGGCCTTGCTCGACGACCCCGCGAGCCAGACCATCGTGCTCGACTTCACGACGAGCGCCAACCATGTGAAAGGACACATTCCCGGTGCATGGTGGACCGTGCGCTCGCGGCTTGCGCTCGACCTGCCCGCGTTGCCGGACGCGAAGCAATACGTGGTCACCTGCGGATCAAGCGCGCTTGCCGCTTTCGCCGGACCGGACGTGGCAGCGCTCACATCGAAACCCGTGCTGTTGCTCGAAGGTGGTACCGCTGCATGGACCGCGGCAGGCTTGCCGCTTGCGACGGGCGAGACCCATCTGGCGTCGCCGCGCATCGACCGGTATCGGCGTCCGTATGAAGGCACCGATGCACCGCACGAAGCAATGAACGCGTACCTTGAATGGGAGTACGGTCTCGTCGCGCAACTCGAACGTGACAGCACGCATGGCTTCTTCGTGATTTGAAGCAGCAGGTCTGACGCGGCTCGATCCGCGTCATTCCAATTCCGGCGATTAGCAAAGCAGAACAATGCGTTTGTCTAATGCCGTGGCGGACCGTATCGTGAATCCTTTCTCCTGCATGGACGATTCATGAAACGACGCAGTCTCCTCCTGATCGCCGCGCTGACTGCATTCGCCGCGCTGCGCCCTCTTGCTTCGGTAGCCGAACCTGTTCTGAAAGTCGGCGACCAGCAATTACAGGTACGCGGGATTCTCGAAGCATCCGGCCAGTTGAAAGATGTGCCGTACAAGATCGAGTGGTTCAACTTTCCCGCCGCGCAACCGCTCGGTGAGGCCTTGAACGCAGGCGCAATCGATATAGGCGGTCTGGGCGATGCCCCGCTGATCTTCGCTTACGCCGCCGGTGCGCGCGTGCGAGCGGTGGCGGCAACCCGCTCGCAACCGGTCGACCTCGCGATTCTCGTGCCGGCCGGCTCCCCCATCAAAACCGCGGCTGATCTGAAGGGCAAACGCATCGCCACCACGCGGGGTTCCATCGGTCATTTTCTGGCCATCGCGACGCTCGAACGCGTGGGCATCAAGCTGTCTGACGTGACGCTTGAGTTCATGCAACCTGCCGATGCCAAGTCGGCGCTGGAGTCGGGCAACGTCGATGCGTGGTCCACATGGGACCCCTATGTCGCGCTCGGTGAATTGCGCGATAACAATCGCAGCATCGCGAATGGCGTGGGGCTTTCATCGGGACTGAGCTTTCAGGCGGCCACCGATGAATCGATCAAGACCAAACCTGCGCAAATAGATGACTTCGTGCGGCGCGTAGCGGCCGGTCAACAATGGGCGTTGTCGCATCCGGACGAAGTCGCGGCTATCCAGTCGCGCGTTACCCACCTGCCCGCCGATGTGCTGAAGGTGGTGTATCAGCGGGCGCAGTTGAAGCCGATCACGATCGACAGCAAGGTGATCGCCGAACAACAGCGCACCGCCGATCTCTACGTTCGCGCGGGCGTGATCAAGACGACGCTCGACGTGACGCCAAGTTTCGACGCCCGGTTCACGGCGCATTAACACTCGTCAATAACGGACTTTCCGATGACCGTACGGCATCCGCCCACAGCGTTGCAGGACCCGGTTGCGCTCGACGCCCTCACCGATCTCGACAGCGCCGCCGCCGATCAATGGCTCGCCGCGCTCACTCAGGATTTCGCTGCGAGCGCCGGCGCGCTGGACCGTGAAGCCATCTTTCCCCACGACAACCTCGCGCGTTTGCGAAGCGCCGGCTTGCTCGCGCTGACGGTGCCAAAAGCGCTTGGCGGCCGCCAGGCTACGCTGCCGCAGGCACTCAAAGTAGTGCGCGCCGTTGCGCGCGGTGAGCCGTCGACGGCGCTTATCCTCGTGATGCAATGTCTTTATCATCTGCGCCTTCAGGCCAATCCAAACTGGCCGCAAGCGCTGAAGGAACAAGTCGCTCGTGATGCAGTGGAAAACGGCGCACTCATCAACTCGCTGCGCGTAGAGCCGGAGTTAGGCTCGCCCTCGCGCGGCGGTTTGCCCGGCACCATCGGCAGCCTGACCGATAACGGCGACGCGTGGATTCTCAACGGCAGCAAGATCTATTCGACGGGCAGTCCGGGCCTTACGTGGTTCGCTGTTTGGGGCCGCACGGACGAAAGCTCGCCGCGCGTGGGGACGTTCCTCGTGCATCGGGATACGATTGGCATTCGGTTCGGCGAGCCGTGGAATCACCTCGGCATGCGTGCAACTGGCAGTCACGAAGTGATCTTCGAGAACGTGTGTGTTCCTGCTGCTCACGCAGTCGACTTCAATTCTCCCGAGATCGCCGCGAGCGGCATGGACCCGCTCACCACGCTGTGGATGAACGTGCTGCTTTCATCGATCTACGACGCGGTCGCCCGGTGTGCTCGCGACTGGTTTGCATCGTGGGCTGCCGATCGCAAACCCGCCAATTTGAGTGCACCGCTGTCGAGCTTAGGCAGTTTCCAGCAGACGCTCGGCCGTATCGATGCATTGCTGCTCAACAACCGCGTGCTGCTGGACGCGGGCTCACACGGCAGTATTGCGCTGCATGAAGCGCCCGCCATCAAGTACCTCGTTACGCAGAACGCCATTACCGCCGTTGAGCTCGCGGTCGAGGCCAGCGGCAATCCAGGGCTGAGCCGCAACAACCCACTTGAACGCCATCATCGCGACGTGCTGTGCTCGCGCATTCATACGCCGCAAAACGACGCGCTGCTCAGCGCATTCGGGCGCACCGGTTTCGCCACGCTTCAAGCCAGACAATCTCTTAAGGGAGCACCACTATGAGCGTTGAGTTCATCGGCTACGTGAGCCATCAGGAATCAAGCGAAATCCACTTGCCGAGAGGACCTGCGGTCAATCCGCCATACATTGCCGCAGTCGCACAAGCGCATGAATACGGCGGCTTCGACCGCGTGCTGATCGCGCATTCAAGTGCGTCGCCGGACGGCTTCCAGATCGCGTCGTTCGTCGCGCAGCAGACCCGGCATCTGGGCATCCTGCTTGCGCATCGCCCGGGCTTTGTCGCGCCGACGCTCGCGGCCCGTCAACTCGCCACGCTCGATCACTTCAGCGCAGGCCGCACCGCCGTCCACATCATCTCCGGCGGCGACGATACCGAGCAACAACGCGATGGCGACTTCCTCGAACACGACGACCGGTACCAGCGCACCGATGAATATCTCGATGTCGTTAAACGCTCATGGACCAGCGAAACGCCGTTTGATCATGAGGGCACGTTCTATCGGGTGAAGGGTCACCGGTCGCTGGTTCGTCCCGTGCAGAAGCCGCATCTGCCGGTGTATTTCGGCGGTTCGTCGGAAGCAGCAATCCAGGTCGCGGCCAAGCATGCCGACGTTTTTGCGCTCTGGGGCGAGTCGCTGGCGCAGGTCGCCGAGACCATCGCCCGGGTGCGCGCGGCCGCCAAACCGTATGGCCGTGAGAACGCTATTCGCTTCAGCCTCTCGCTGCGTCCAATCATCGCTTCGACGGAAGATGCCGCATGGGCACGTGCGGAATCGATCCTTGCACGTGCGACGGAGGTAGTGAAAAGCAATCCTGACTTTACGCGCCGACCAACGGAACCCAGGAACGTCGGCGCGCAGCGCCTGCTTGCCGAAGCCGCTAAGGGCACGGTAGTGGACAAGCGTCTGTGGACCGGCATCACCGCGCTGACAAAGGCCGCAGGCAACTCCACGTCGCTGGTCGGCACGCCCGGACAAGTGACGCAAGCGTTGATCGAGTACTACCGTCTGGGCATCTCGACGTTCCTGATCCGAGGTTTCGATCCGCTGGAAGATGCGCTGGGTTATGGGCGAGACCTGTTGCCGCTGGTGCACGCGGCAGTTGCACAAGAAGACAGCAAAACGCGCAAGGAGGAACTCGAAGCGGTTCAGGCCTGAACGAAATCGCGCAACGTGAACGGCGGTGACATCGGGCAGTTACAGTTGAAGCGCCGTCCACGATCGCCTTGGTGCGGAGCAGTCGCCCTCCCCACAACGGCTAGCTTAGGGGAACCACAACCAGACCTGGCCAGCACAGACCCGCCACGATCGATTGCCGACGTGACGGACCTCATTGATCGTCCGTCAGCAGTCTGTCCAACGGCGCGACGTGCTTCACGAACGGCGACCTGATGACGATGTAGCTGAAGTACTTCTCGATGCCGAGGTTGAGATCCAGCAGCCTCTCCACTACCTCCTGATAGTGGCCAATATTGCCGACGAGAAACTTCAGCAAATAGTCGTAACCTCCGCTGACCAGATGACATTCGATGATCTCGTCAATCTCCCGGACAATTGCCTCAAACCGGATGAAATCCTCGCGTCGATGGTCTTGCAGCATCACCTCGGTAAACACCGTCACTGTAGTGGTCAGCTTGGCAAGATTGAGGTGGGCGCCGTATCCGGAGATGATGCCCGACGATTCGAGCCGTTTGACTCGCTGAAGACATGGACTCGGCGATAACCCGACGGCGTTGGCCAGGTTTGCATTCGTTATATTGCCATTCTTCTGCAGTTCCGCCAGGATCTTGATGTCGATCCGATCCAGTTTCTGTCGAGTGGTCATGTCGTGCTCTCGCGTCCGGTGATTTTTCAGGCGGGTCTATCCGGTCACCCTCTGCTTAGCTCTTCGTGGTGCGCCTTCACCAGTTGCGCCATGCTCGTAAACTTGAACTCAACCGACGGCTCATTGACCGTGCGCATGGTGGCACCAAAGCCCCGTTGCTCAAACCGACGGTAGATCCAGCAGGATTTTATGCCAAGCCTGGCTGCTGGTTCATGATCGTGGAACATGCTGTCTGCGATGTGCAGCGTCTCTTCCTTGCGCACACCAAGGGAGGGAAGGAGTTCAAGCATGTAATCGAAATTGCGGTGCGAGGGTTTATAAGAACCGACATCTTCCGCCGTGATGACCGCGTCGAAGTCTACTTGCAACAGCGACCTGCTGCCGGCGAAACTTTCGTTGTCGACATTGGACAGGATGATCAGCTTGAAGTACTTCTTCAGATATTGAAGCGTGCTCGCGGAGTCGGGGAACGCGGGCCACTGGCCCACTGACTGACCGTATGCAGATGACTCTTCCATCGTACAGGGAACGCCCCATTCCTCTGCAAGCCGCTTGAAGACGACTGCGAGCAACTCCCTGTATGGCATCTCGGGCGTGTAGCGCTGCTGACAGGACTCATGACGCGCATGCGCCTCAAGCACCTCGTCACGCGTCAACGGCCGGTCAAGGCGATCAATCAGAGGCATGAGACCCGCCGTTATACCGCGTTCCCAGTCGATCAACGTGCCGTAACAATCGAAGGTGAGCGCCCTGAAATCAGTGAGTCGCACTTGAACCTCCCAGAAAATAAATCGCGTCAGACTGCGCGGCCCGTCGTGCAGTCTGCACTCTGCCGCGCAAGGTCCTCCGACGCGGCAGACGGTATCGAGCGTTACTTTTGCAGCAAGGCTTCCTGGTGCGCTTTCACGAGGCCGGCCATGTTGTTAAAGCGGAAGTCCACCTTAGGCTGCTGGCCCGAATTCATTGTCGCACCGAAGCCTTCCTTGTCGTGGCGGCGATAAATCCAGCACGATGCCAGGCCGAATTCGTTCGCGGGCTTGTGATCGTGAAACAGGCTCTCGGCGGTATGCAGGATTTTCTCTTTCTTGATGCCGCGGTCACCCAGCTTCTCCAGCATGTACTCGAAATTACGCGGCGAAGGCTTGTACGAACCTACGTCTTCGGCTGTGATGATCGCGTCGAACTCGACCTGCAGTTTTACATTGCTGTACGTGAAGCTTTCGTTGTCGATGTTCGACAGGATGACGAGCTTGTAATACTTCTTGAGATATCGCAAGGCTTCGGCCGAATCATCAAAAGCCGGCCAGTTCTGCACTGACTTTCCGTACGCTACACAGTCGTCCAGCGTGGACGGCACCTGCCATTCTTCGGCCAGTCGTTTGTAGACGATCGGCAGCAGTTCCTGATACCGCTTGGCGGGCGTGTATTTCTGCTGCGAGGATTCGTGACGCGCATGAGCCTCAAGAACCTGATCGCGCGTCAGCGGCTGCTTGACGCGCTCAAGAAGGGGACGCAGACCTTGGAAAATCCCGGTCTCCCAATCAATCAAGGTCCCATAGCAGTCAAACGTCAGCGTATCGAAGTCGGTGAGTTTCATAATTTGCGCTCAGTTGATCACAGGATGAGACCACAGTGTATTGACTTGTGGCAGCAGCCGTTGCTGATGTCGAGATCGGCATCAGCATCCGGTTTCGTGTGATAACGAGTCGGCAGCAGATTCTGCTGTCATGTGTCCGGCATCGACGAAACGTGATCATGGCGAATGCCGCACCATCAAACCTTCGCAAGATAATCCGGCACATTGATCTTCTGCGGCAGGACGTTGCGCGCCGCCAGCCAGTCCGCCGCTTTTTGCAAATCCTGCACGAAGGCTTTATCGCCGACACCGTGCATGTTGAACTTGCGCTTCATGCTACTGAGCGTATTGCGGACTTCGTCGCTGTAATGACCTTGCTGCTGGGCGATGGTCTCAGCTTCAAGCGAGTTCTCCGATGCCCATTTCGCTTCCTGTCCGTATGCAGCGTTGACTGCTTTCACCAGATCGGCGTTGTCCTCGGCGAACTTGCGCGTGGTCACATAGGAATTGAAATCGATCTGGAAATCCAGGTCCCGGCCTTCAAGGAAAATATTGTGGCCTTTGTAGTTTGCACGCGCGATGTCCACGCCGGGGCTCCACATCGACCATGCATCGATCTTGCCTTGGGAGAACGCGGGCGCAGCATCAGGTGGATTCAGATAAACGATATTCACTGCATCGCGCGGTACCTTGTGTTTTTCGAGCGCGGCGACGAGCAGGAATTCGCCGAGTCCAGAACGATTCACCGCTACTGTCTTGCCCACCAGATCTTCCACCCGGTCAATACCCGATCCATCCATCGCGATGATTGCCGTGCTGCGCGGATCAACGACGCAAAACTGCGTGAACACGAGCGGCGAACCCGCGATCATGGCCGCCAGCGCCGGTGTCGTGCTGCCGCCGAAGCTGAAGTCCGCGCTGCCCCCAGTGACCGCGGCAAGCGATGGCGCGTGATTGGGGAAGGGTCCGATCCACTCCACTTTGACATTGTCTATCGCGAGGGTTTTTTCGAACTCACCGCGGACTTTTGCAAGCATCGGCAAGCCGCCAAGCCCCCAGCCAAGGCGAACCGTATCGGTTTTGCGGCTGCCGCAGGCGGCCAAGCCCATGGCGAACGCCGATGCAGCCACGGTGGTTTGAAGGAAGCGGCGGCGCGACGAGAGAGAGGAACTTGGATTTGACATGGTTGAATTGGAGTCGGACAGATGAACGGAATCACGCCCGCCATTGAAGGCAGGCGAGAGGCAATACGAATTGAAGGGGAGATGACGCCCTGGACTATTGAGTGGCGGTGTCGGCATCGACGCCAAGTTGCGCGAGCAATGTCTCCCGCAAAGCGGGCCTGGATGCCTCCGTCACGCGATACTCGGCGGCAATCGCACCGCCGCGCATGATCAGCGCACGATCCGCGAGGGCGATCGCCTCGTCTACATCGTGCGTAACGAGCAATACGCCCGGCTGATGGCGCTCGATCAAATGCTTCACCAGACGCTGCATCTTGATGCGCGTCAGCGCGTCAAGCGCCGCGAACGGTTCGTCGAGCAACAATAGTTGCGGCTCCTGCACAAGCGCACGCGCCAGCGCCACGCGTTGTGCCTGACCACCGGACAAATTTCGCGGCCAGTCTTCCAGCCGTTCACCCAGTCCTACCTCCGCCAGCGCCGCTTGCGCGGCGGCCAGGCTTTGCGAGCCCGGGGCAAGTCCCAGCGCGACGTTGTGCGAGAGCGTCTCCCACGGCAACAAACGCGGCTCCTGGAACACGACAGCCGGCAAGCGCGGCCCGTCGATCGAACCGCCGTTGATCGGATCAAGCCCCGACAGCGCCCGCAGCAAAGTAGTCTTGCCGCAGCCGCTTTCGCCCAGCAACGCGACGAATTCGCCCCGCTCGATTCGCAGGTTCAAACTATCGATAACGATTCGCTCTCCGTACGAACGCCGAAGATTGCGAACGACCACCGCTGCGCCCGACGGCTTCAAAGGTGCACTCATCAGCGGGACACCTTTGCAAAATTCACATGCCAAGAGAGCAGCCGGCGCTCGAGAAAACGCGCAAGCTGATCCGCGAGAACGCCAATCGCGGCATAGATCACGATGGTCA
>DASYLW010000245.1:0-4393 GCA_036009385.1 Caballeronia sp. | reverse complement strand
TAACTTTCACGCCCAGCCCGGCGATGAACATGTCGCCGAGCCGGTGGGTATTGCGCGAATCCTGGTGATCGAGAAAGAAGGGAGTGTTTGAAACAAGGCCGCGGGACTGCCGGGGCTTTCCGGCCTGGGAGCATGCTCAGGCATCACGCTCGCAGGACTTGCACTGATTTTCAAGCTGGCGAGCGCGGTTTTTGGCTTCAACAGAAGGCGCGCGTAAAAAAGCCGTCCCTGACACACCGGAACGGCTTCTTTATTCAGCAGACAAATAACCCGTCCTGCGGTTTAGCTCCACGACAATCCGTGGTTGGAACGCCGCCCTGAACGCAACTGCATTCGTTCATTCATTCAGGCAGACGCACCGGATGTGCTTAAACCGCCGCCTTGCGTTCCAGTCCAGCCTTGACCAACAACTCTGCCAACGCTTCCGGCATTCCGCCTTCGTGCTTGGCGGCATGTTCCTGCAATTGCCTGACGAGATCGCTGTCCAGCTTGCAGGCGAACGGCACAAGCCCTTTTTCCTGATCCAGACGGCGTTGTTCACGCTTGTCCAGCTTCGGCTGCCCGGCTTGCGGGCCGAAGCTCGACGCGCTGTTTTGCTTTAGGCCGTTGGCCAGCTTGAGCGCCTTGTTTTTTTCCAGGTCGAATTTTTTCACGCGAAGCTCCAAAAGCTATAAAGGCACAGTGCCGAGGCGCGTATTGTACGCACCTCCGAGCCCGAGCTATTACTGCGCCATTACCGTGAGCTCATATTGAGTCATTAGCCGGACGCAGGAACCGGTGGATTACCTGGCGCGCCGTCCATCAATTCTTCGATCCGCGCCCGCATCCGCTTCCAGTGCGACCCCTCCCAAAAGACGCGCCTGCACACATCGCATGTGACAAACCGTGCGTGCCGTTCAAGCACACCTTCCGGCACGCGGTCACTCACCTCGTCCGCGCTTGCGCGACGCAGCGGCGCGTTGCACATCAGGCATAGCCGGAACGGACGGACGTGCTGCGCAAGCCCGAGCCGTGTGGCGACTTCGCGCCATTGCGCATCAGGTTGGAGCGTGCGCACGTAGCAGCCGTGGACGAGCGAGCGGCGCTTCAGTAACTCGCGATCGCGTGTGAGCACCACGCGATCTTCAGCGAGCGCAAGCTGCTCGATCTCATCGTCGGGGAAATGATTGTCGTAGCGGGTATCGAAACCGGCTAGCCGCAGCAGTTGAGTCAGGCCGCCAAGATGGGCATCGGCGATAAAACGCAGCGTCTCCAGCCGCAACGGGGCACGCAAGGGATGCACGAGTTCAAGCGCGCGCGGCATCATGCGCGGCGGGTAAATATCGATAAAATCGGCGTCTGCCACCGGGGTATCGAAACCGTCGGGCAGGCCGTTGCGTAGAATCAGCGCTACTTCCGTGTGCGGCACGCCGAGTGCTTCGATCATATGCTTGATCGACGACGCCACCGGGCACACGCAAGCAAACGCCTGTTCGCGCTGCGGCCGCGCCAGGAACTCATTCAACTCCCGATGAAAACGGAACGTGGCAGTCGTCATGGGTTTGAGTATCGCATCGCTTCGACACGTCTGCTTTGAGTCGCGTCGAAGCGTGCGCATCGCGGAGCTTTTTGCATTTTTTGCATTCGTCAACCGCAACGAAAGTTGCATGGGACCGGAGTAACCCGCTAAAGCGGGAACTCCGGTCGACCGCAACAGCATGGGACCGGAGTAACCCGCTAAAGCGGGAACTCCGGTCGACAGGAGAACGACATGGACATTGGATTTATTGGACTTGGCAGCATGGGCGGCGCGATGGCGCTGAATGCGTTGAAAGCGGGCCACACGGTGCGCGTCTGGAACCGTTCGCCCAATGCCGCGAAAGCACTCGCCGAACAAGGCGCACGCGCCGTTGCATCGGCGGATGAAGCATTCGCGGGCGACGCAGTGTTCTCCATGCTCGCCGACGATTCCGCATTGCGCGCAGTGCTGCTGCACAGCGGCTTGCTCGAGCGTGCGCCGAAGGGCTTGGTACACGTGAACATGGCCACAATTTCGGCGGCGTTCTGCGAAGAGTTGGCGAGCCTGCACGAGCGGCACGGCCTAGCGTACGTCGCGGCGCCCGTGCTCGGGCGACCGGACGTGGCTGCGGCGGGCAAGCTGAATATCGTGGCGGCGGGCGCCGATGACGCCATTGCCCGCGTGCAGCCCATCTTCGATGTCATCGGCCAGAAAACATGGCGCGTCGGTACTGCGCCGCAGCACGCGAACGTGTTCAAGCTGGCGGCGAACTTCATGCTGGCATCGGCGATCGAAACAACTGCCGAGGCTGCATCGCTGATGACGGGGCATGGCATCGATCCCCACGCATTCCTCGACGTGATCACAAACACGCTGTTTCCGGGTCCGGTGTATCAGGGATATGGCCGGATGATTGCCGATAACCGCTATGAACCCGCGTTGTTCAAGGCGCGGCTTGGCCTGAAGGACGTGCGGCTGGCGCTGGCTGCCGGCGATGCCGTGAACGTGGCGCTGCCCGTGGCAAGCCTGGTGCGCGACAACCTGATCGACGTTCTCGCCCAGGGCGATGGCGACAAGGACTTAGCCGTGCTGGGAAAGGTCGCAGCACGGCGCGCGGGAAAGAAAGTGTGATCAATCCGGTTTGATTTTTGCTCGCCGGTAAATGGCTGGTGAGTGGCTGGTGAATGTAAAGCCCGGATGCGCCGGCGTTGTATCGACGATAAATAGCGGCAATGGACGGGAACGTTCCCTATACTTGTCGCGCCGTTTGCCTCAGGTTCGAGATCGTTTCGAATCGGACAGCATTCGGTGGCGCACATACGGACACACGCCGTCGGTGCAGGCTTTTCATCAGGCCTCATCGGCGACGAAACCGGCTGGGAAGCGGGTTTGGAAAGCGACTTTGGAAAGCGACTTTGGAAAGCGACTTGGACGCTGGCTTCTGCGTCCATTTCCTCATTTTCCGGCCAGCTTATAAAAAGACGAAGCGGAGACAGGACAGCGCCCACTATGAAAAGCACTCTTCGGGGTCTCATGTTCGTGGCGGCATCGGCGGGCCTTGCATGGGCTTGCATGAGTACGGCCGCGATCGCTCTCGCCGACGACACCCCCAATCCCTGCGATGCGCTCAAGCGCATCGTCGCGGCCGCACCCCATGGTTTCACTTCCTTGCGACCCGATGATGGCAAAGCTGTCGCGTTGCCTTATGGCAGCGATGCGGGCAGCGATGCAGGCAGCGATGCGCAGTGCGCCACGAAAGCCGGCACTTATACCTGCTCGTGGACGAAGGGCGCGAACGCTGGCTCGACGGCCGACGTTTTACAGGGTGTGGCGGCGGACATAGCCGCGTGCTTGCCGGACGCCACACACGATCAAAACTCGCCGGGCCGGCAGCATTTTTATATCGGGACGCGGGAGCAGCGCACGCAGATCACCGTAACGACTGCCCGTGCTGGAAAGTTGACGCTCGCGGTGTCGGGCAAATGAGGGGACGGTCGTGACCAAGCGTGTTCTTATAGCCGATGATGACGACGACGCCCTGAGCTGCCTGGCGAACTTGTTGACGGGATTGGGCCATCAAGTGGCGCAGGCGTCGTGCGGCGCTCAGGCGCTCGATGTGGCGCGGCAATTCGCGCCGGATGTGGTGATTCTGGACCTGGGTATGTCGCCGATGGATGGCCTTTCCGCCGCGCGTGCCTTGCGAGCATTGCCCGAGGGCCCGGCCATGTTACTGGTTGCGTTGACTGGCTGGGGACAGCCGCAACATCATGCGATGACGCAGGAAGCAGGTTTCGATATCCATCTGGTGAAACCGGTTTCTATCGATCAATTGGGCTTTATTCTGTCGATGACCCAGCCTTGATGTTGTACGCTCGCAACAAATTGACGTGCATCGACAGGAAGATGTTGCGCTGCACCAATGGTTTTGGTACAGTGGGGTTGTCTCCTCCATGTCTCCACTGATATGGATTCAGCCCGCCCATCTTAGGCGGGCTTTTTTTTATCCTTTTTTAGCCCCGCTCGCTTCAGAACCGGTACGAAACCGCCAGGAACGTAATCAACGGATCGGCGTTGAGCTTTGACTTCGTCGTAGCCAGTTCGGTCCCATCCGCCGCCTTGATAATCAGCGACGACGTCGTCTTCAACGGAATGTAGGTGAGCGAAGCAATCAACCCCCAGTGTTTGTCGAAGTTATAAGTCGCGCCAAGATTGAACACCGGCTGCCATGACGACGAAGCCTTCGCCGTAACCGACGTCTGCCCCGGTTTGCCGGCGCCCGCGGCCAGCACTGCGCCAAGATTATTCTGCGTCGATGTCACGAAACCATTGGTGAGCTTGATGTCCGTGAAGAAGTTATATGACACCCCAAGGCCCGCAAACGGCCGGAACGCGGCC
>DASYLW010000244.1:0-17478 GCA_036009385.1 Caballeronia sp. | reverse complement strand
AGGGAGTTGAACGATGTTCAGCATCGGCTTGACCGGCGGGATCGGCAGCGGCAAGACCACGGTGGCGGACATGTTCGCCGCGCGGGGCGTGCCCGTCATCGATACCGACCTGATCGCGCATCAGATCACCGCGCCGGGCGGGGTCGCAATGCCGCTGATCGAAGGCACGTTCGGCCCGCAATACGTTGCCGCCGACGGCTCGCTGGATCGCGCAAAAATGCGCACCCGCGTTTTCTCCGATAGCGCCGCCAAAGCTCAGCTCGAATCGATCACGCATCCCCTGATCCGCGCCGAAAGCGAGCGTCAACGCAATGCAGCACGCGGGGCTTATCACATCGTCGTGGTGCCGTTGCTGATTGAAGCGGGCGAACGCGCGAGCAAGGTACAGCGCATTCTCGTGGTCGACTGCCCGATGGACACGCAAATCGAGCGCGTGATCCGGCGCAATGGCTTCACACGCGAACAGGCGCTCTCCATCATCGCGCGTCAGGCCACGCGTGAAGCGCGCCTGGCGGCCGCTGACGACGTCGTCGCTAATGACTCTGCCGCCACCCTGGAAACGCTGCAGCGCGAGGTAGACGCCTTGCACGCGCGCTACCTGGCAATGGCTTCCGGCAGCAGCAAACCGCATACCTAGCAAGTGCATCAACGCGTTCGAACTCATCACGAACGGCGCTGAAAATGCGCACCAAACGTGATTAAACGTGCGGATTTGCCGTGGGTTTGATGCGGCATTAGAATGTCCTCACTTTCTGCCATCGAACCTTTCGACCAACGCCGAGGCGAGCGCGCTTGATCCTTTACGAGTACCCCTTCAACGAGCGAATCAGAACGCTGCTGCGTCTCGAAGACCTTTTCGAGCGCTTCACCTTCTTTCTGACTCAAGAAGACCCGCGCGAACATCACGCCGCGCTGACCACGTTGTTCGAGATCGCCGAAGTCGCGGGCCGCACGGATCTGAAAGCGGACCTGATGAAGGAACTGGAGCGGCAACGCCAGACGCTGGCGCCGTTCCGGGGCAATCCCGGTATCGAACAGGATGCGCTCGAGTCTGTGCTCGGTGAGATCGAGCAGACCCTGGCCGGGCTCGGGCAGATGCAGGGCAAAACAGGCCAGCATCTGGCCGATAACGAATGGCTCGCGAGCATTCGCAGCCGTACGATTATCCCTGGTGGAACCTGTCGCTTCGATCTGCCGTCGTACTTCGCGTGGCAGCAAAATCCAGCCGAGGAGCGCCGCGGAGACATCGCGAAATGGGTCACGCCCATGCTGCCCTTGCGCGACGCCGCCACTATCGTGCTGCGTCTTGCGCGTGAGTCGGGCCAGGCGTCTAAAGTCATGGCAATGCAAGGCAGCTATCAGCAGATGCTGTCGGGTCGAACTTATCAATTGATGCAGGTACGGGTGCCGTCCGACACGCGCCTGATTCCCGAGGCGAGTGCGAACAAGTACATGCTGTGGGTGCGCTTTACGGTTCAGGACGGCGACCTGCGGCCACGTGCAGTAGACGCTGACATCCCGTTTCACTTGACGCTGTGCAGTCTTTAAGTCGGGCTTAAAACCCCCATTTACTGAACTCAACCTCTTTAAATCCGCTCTGCAGAATGACCACTATCGTTAAATGCCCGACTTGCGAGAAGGACGTGCGCTGGGTTCCTGAAAGCCGCTTTCGTCCGTTTTGTTCAGACCGTTGCAAGCAGATCGATCTGGGCGCCTGGGCGGCCGAGAAGTACAAGATCGGCGGCAGTCAGCAAGACACGCCGCCCGATGAAGACTCGCACAGCGGCCTGAACTAGGCCCTGGCATAACAAAGCTTATAACTAAACCGCTTCAGCCGCGAGCCACTCCAGTACTGGAATGGCTGCGGGCAACAACGGCGTGACATCGGCAGGAAGATGCTGCCAAGCCAGCGCCTGGCCTTCGCGCCCGACCGGCTCACCGCTCCACGCGGTCACCTTGCAGAAGTAGAGCCGCACATAAGCATGCGGATAGTCGTGCTCAAGCGTCCGCCAGCGCTCGCAGGCGGTCACATCGATGCCCAATTCCTCATGCAATTCCCGCGTGAGCGCTGCTTCGACGCTTTCCCCCGCTTCCAGCTTGCCGCCGGGAAACTCCCAGTAACCTTCATACGGTTTGCCTTCCGGGCGCTGAGCCAGCAGATAACGCCCGTCCGGCTGCACGAGCACGCCCACCGCGACGTCCGTCACTCGACGCCCATCGGGCGCTGTGTTTGAAACGCTCGTAGCAGTAGAAGCAGAAGCAGAAGCCGTCATGCCTTGCGGCCCGACCAGTCGCGGGCAAATTGCCACGCCACGCGTCCCGAGCGCGAACCGCGCTCCAGCGCCCAGACAAGTGCGTCGCCGCGAGCACCGGCAATCTCTTCCGCCTGGCAACCGAAATGCTTCAGCCAGTGCCCGACAATCGTCAAGTAGTCGTCCTGCTTGAACGGGTAGAAGCTCACCCACAGCCCGAATCGCTCGGACAGCGAAATCTTCTCTTCAACCACTTCGCCGGGATGAATTTCGCCGTCGGACGTGTGTTTGTACGTCTCGTTGTCGCTCATGTATTCGGGCAACAAATGGCGTCGGTTCGACGTCGCGTAGATCAGCACGTTGTCCGATTGCGCGGAGATCGAGCCGTCGAGCGCTACTTTCAGCGCCTTGTAGCCCGACTCGCCCTCTTCGAACGAGAGGTCGTCGCAGAAAACGATGAACCGTTCCGGCCGTGCGGAGATCAGGTCGACAATGTCACCGAGATCGTGGAGATCGTCTTTATCGACTTCGATCAGCCGCAGCCCTTCCGTGTGGTACTTGTTCAGGCATGCCTTGATCAGCGATGACTTGCCAGTACCACGCGCGCCCGTCAGCAAAACGTTGTTCGCCGGCGACTTGCGCACGAATTGCCGCGTGTTCTGCTCGATCAGCCCCTTCTGGCGCTCAATATTGCAAAGATCATCGAGCGACAACGGCGACAGGTTCGGTACCGGCTGCAGGAATCCGCGGCCCTGACGCTTGCGCCAGCGAAATGCCACGGCACTGTTCCAGTCGATTTGCGGCGGAGCCGGCGGTAACATTCCTTCTACGCGCGCCAGGACAGCTTCGGCGCGGGTCAGAAATTGTTCGAGTTTGTCCATGGGAAATGTAGTTGGTTCAAGACCGGTAATCGGCGTTGATGCTGACGTAATCGTGCGAGAGATCGCACGTCCAGATGGTGGCGCCGGCCTGACCGCGGCCTAGCAGCACACGGATCGCAATCTCGCTTTTCTTCATCACGCGCTGGCCGTCTTCCTCGCGATACTCAGGATTGCGGCCACCGTTCTTCGCGACCAGGACATCGTCGAGATACAGATCGATCTTGTTCACGTCGAGATCCGCCACGCCCGCATAACCGATAGCGGCGAGAATCCGGCCCAGGTTGGGATCGGACGCGTAGAAGGCGGTCTTGACGAGCGGCGAATGACCGATCGCATACGCAATCAGGCGGCATTCGGCTTCGCTTGTGCCACCTTCCACTGTCACCGTCATGAATTTGGTCGCGCCTTCGCCGTCGCGCACAATCAGTTGCGCCAGCTCTTGCGCCACCGACGTCACTGCGTCGCGCAACGCGATGTAAGCTGGCGAATCCGTAGAAGCAATCACGGGCAGCGTCGACTTGCCCGAAGCAATGACGATGAACGAATCGTTCGTCGACGTATCGCCGTCAATCGTGATGCAATTGAACGAACGATCGGCAACGTGCTTGACCAGCGTATCGAGCACCGGTTGCGTGACAGCAGCATCGCAGGCGAGAAAACCAAGCATGGTCGCCATGTTCGGCCGAATCATGCCGGCACCCTTGCTGATCCCCGACAGCGTGACCGTATGGCCATCGATCTGAACCTGACGCGATGCGGCTTTCGGCAAGGTATCCGTGGTCATGATGGTTTGCGCGGCGTCGTACCAGTGAGCCGGTTTTTGATTTGCCAGCGCGGCGGGCAATCCCGCTTTCAAACGATCAACCGGCAATGGCTCGAGAATCACGCCCGTGGAAAACGGCAGGATCTGCGTGGCTTGCAGATCCAGCAGCGCGGCCAGCGCCTCACAGGTTTCGCGCGTGTGCGCCATGCCCGGCTCGCCGGTACCCGCATTCGCGTTGCCCGTGTTTACCACCAGTGCGCGAATGCCCTTGGCACCTGCGCGCACTGCGTCCAGATGCTCGCGACACACCGTCACCGGCGCCGCGCAGAAACGGTTTTGCGTGAACACGCCGCCGACCGTCGCGCCTTCTTCGATCTGAATGACGAGCACATCCTTGCGATTCGGTTTTCGAATGTTCGCCTCGGCCCAGCCTAGCGTGACGCCGGCGACGGGAAACAGGTTGGCGGGATCGATCGAGGGGAAATTGACGGCCATGTTCGCAACTCGCTAAAAGTGGCGAGTGCCGCTGCACAAAAAGCGCAACGACACGGAGATGAAAGAAACGGAGCCCGACTTGTTTGAAAGACAGACGCCCGGAGATACCGAAACCAGCTTGCCAAAGACAAACGACGCATCGCTGCGTCGCCTGTCTTTAATGCTTATCGCTTGTTACTTTTTACGCGCTACCACGTTTCAACCGTCGATTATGCGAGCTTGCCGTGACAGTTTTTGTACTTCTTGCCGCTGCCGCACGGGCACGGGTCGTTGCGGCCGACCTTCGGCACGTCGTCGGCCGCCACGCGGGTAGCGACCGTGGTGTCGTCGCCGTACGCCATTGCCTGATTGATCATCTGCGCAGTGGCGTCTGCTGCGACGGCTGCCGCCGGCGCGCCGCCATCTGTGAAGTCCGCATGCTGGAACGACACGTTTGCCAGATGGCTGCCCCTTTCTTCGTACTGTTCAGCGGCTTCTTCAAGTTGCTCCGGCGACTGGATCTGCACATTCATCACAACCCGCGTGACTTCCTGCTTCACCGAATCAAGCATGGCGGCGAATAGTTCGAACGCCTCCCGCTTGTATTCCTGCTTTGGATTCTTCTGCGCATAACCACGCAGATGAATGCCCTGACGCAGGTGATCCAATGCGGCAAGGTGCTCGCGCCACCGGCTGTCGAGTGTCTGCAGCATGATGGAGCGCTCAAACGCGCTGAACGATTCACGTCCAACCAGCGCGACCTTGGCTTCATAGCTTTCATCGGCGGCGGCAACTACAGCTTCGAGAATCTCGTCGGCATCGATAGAACTCGACTCGTTGATCATCTCCTGAACCGCGAGATCGAGCGACCATTCGTTGCGCAGCACTTCTTCCAGTTCCGGCGCGCTCCACTGCTCTTCGATGCTTCCCGCCGGCACGTACGTGCGCGTCACTTCGGTGATCACGCTCTGGCGCATCGCGGTGATCGTCTCGGCAACGTCGGTCGCTTCGAGCAATTCGTTGCGCTGCTGGTAGATCACCTTGCGCTGATCGTTCGATACATCGTCGTATTCGAGCAATTGCTTGCGAATGTCGAAGTTGCGCGCTTCCACTTTGCGCTGCGCCGATTCAATTGAACGCGTGACAATACCCGCTTCGATCGCCTCGCCTTCCGGCATCTTCAGGCGGTCCATGATGGAACGCACGCGATCGCCAGCGAAAATACGCAAGAGTGGATCGTCCAGAGACAGGTAAAACCGCGATGAACCCGGATCTCCCTGACGTCCTGCGCGCCCGCGCAACTGGTTGTCGATACGACGCGATTCATGCCGTTCCGTACCGACGATATGCAATCCCCCTGCCGCCTTCACCCGGTCGTGCAGTGCTTGCCATTCGTCTTCCAGCGCCTTGATACGGCGTTGTTTCTCATCGTCCGGCAACGATTCGTCCGCGAGAATAAACGACGACTGCTTCTCCACATTGCCGCCCAGCACGATGTCCGTACCGCGACCGGCCATGTTCGTCGCAATGGTGACCGCTGCCGGCCGGCCCGCTTCCGCAACAATGGCCGCTTCGCGTGCGTGCTGCTTCGCGTTCAATACTTCGTGCTTGAGACCGGCTTGCGTGAGCAGACCAGACAGCAATTCCGACGCCTCGATGGACGTGGTGCCGACCAGCACCGGCTGCCCGCGCTCGACGCATTCGCGGATATCGCGCGTCACGGCGTCGTAGCGTTCCTTCGCTGTCTTGTAGATCTGATCTTGCTTGTCGATGCGCTTCGGCGGCCGGTTCGTCGGGATCACAACCGTTTCCAGGCCGTAGATCTCGTTGAATTCGTACGCTTCGGTGTCGGCCGTACCGGTCATGCCGGACAGCTTCGAATACATGCGGAAGAAGTTCTGGAACGTGATGGACGCAAGCGTCTGGTTCTCGTTCTGGATCTTGACGTGTTCCTTGGCTTCCACGGCCTGATGCAGGCCGTCCGACCAGCGCCGGCCAGTCATCATGCGGCCGGTGAATTCGTCGACGATCACGACTTCGTTGCCCTGAACCACGTAATGCTGATCGCGGAAAAACAGCGTGTGCGCGCGCAACGCGGCGTACACGTGGTGCATCAGCGTGATGTTTTGCGCCGCGTAAAGACTTTCGCCCTCACCGATCAGACCCCATTCGGCCAGCAGACGCTCGGCTTTTTCGTGGCCTTGTTCAGTGAGGAAAACCTGACGCGCTTTTTCGTCGAGCGTGTAGTCGCCCACTCTCTCCACACCCGTGCCGTCCGCCTTCTCTTCGCCAATCTGCTGTTCGAGCAGCGGCGGCAGCGCGTTCATGCGTACGTAGAGTTCGGTGTGATCTTCGGCCTGGCCAGAAATAATGAGCGGCGTACGCGCTTCGTCGATAAGAATCGAGTCCACTTCGTCGACCACCGCGAAGTTCAGCGGGCGCTGCACGCGCGCGTGGGTCTCGTAGACCATGTTGTCGCGCAGGTAGTCGAAGCCGAACTCGTTGTTCGTGCCGTACGTGATGTCCGCGGCATACGCTTCCTGCTTCTGCGCGTGTTCCATCTGCGAGAGGTTGATGCCCCACGACAAGCCCAGGAAGTTGTAGAGCTTGCCCATCCACTCGGCGTCGCGTTGCGCGAGGTAATCGTTCACCGTGACCACGTGCACGCCGCGCCCGGACAATGCGTTCAGGTACGCGGCCAGCGTGGCGACGAGCGTCTTGCCCTCGCCCGTGCGCATTTCCGCGATCTTGCCGTAATGCAGCACCATGCCGCCAATCAGCTGGACGTCGAAGTGGCGCATTTTCAGCACGCGCTTGCTGGCTTCGCGGCACACCGCGAACGCCTCGGGCAGCAACCGGTCGAGCGATTCACCGCTCGCCACGCGCTGCCGGAACTCATCGGTCTTCGCGCGCAGTTGCTTGTCCGTGTACTGCTCGATCGTCGGCTCGAAAGCATTGATCGCCGCAACGGTCTTTTGGTACTGCTTGACTAGGCGCTGGTTGCGACTGCCAAAAAACTTTTGGAGGAAACCGGTGGTCATCGGATCAGTGTCTGCGTCGCGGTATCGGCTTAGAGCGCGCTGGCTGCGTCCCAGTTCGGGGAAGCTCGGCGGCTTAAGTCCATGGGTGAAATCGAATCGGGGATTTTAGCACGCGCCCCCGATAGAGCTTGCGTGCACATCGTTTGTGGCCTATCAGCCCCAGGGCACGCCGGAGCCGTTCAAAGCGGCAAGCGCGCCGCCATGGCACATGGTGCGCGGCGTTACAATCAGCGCATCGCCGCCAGTCCCACAGATTGAAAAATGAGCCGATTTCCGCCGAATTCAAGGCCCCCGCCACGCTTCGATCCACGCAAGCCGCAAGCGCTGACGGAAGTGCTCGGCCGCACCAGCGAGTTTCTCGCGCTGCGCGCCGGTGTCGAACAGGTAACGGCGCTGCAACGCGATCTGGCGGCGCTCCTGCCCGATTATCTCGGATCCAATGTGGAACCGGGTTTCATTAAAGACGGTGTACTGGCCCTTTTCGCCGGCCATAACGCACTTGCTGCGCGCCTCCGGCACATCGAACCGCGTCTATTGGTCGATTTGCAGCAGCGCGGCTGGGCGGTCAATGCGCTGAAAATCCGCGTCCGACCGCAAGCGATGAAAGAGGTGGTGCCGCCCAAACAAGCGCTGATGTCCGCCGCCGGGGCCGACGCGCTGCAAACGCTCGCCGAAACCCTGGAGCCGTCGCCACTTCAGGAGGCGCTCGCCAAAATGGCTGCGCGTCATCACGCGAAAACACAAAAAAAATGAGCGGCGCTCGAAAGCAGCCGCTCATTTTGACCCTTGCTTATTAAATACTTACGCAAACGCCGTCTGGGTGTCGAAAGCGAAACCACGTGGCGCCGCTTGTTTATCTTCGAACGTGACGATTTCATACGCATCTTCGTGCGCCAGTAATTCACGCAGCAACATGTTATTCAAGGCGTGGCCGCCTTTATATGCCGCATACGATGCCAGCAACGGATGACCGACCACATACAGGTCGCCAATTGCGTCCAGCATCTTGTGCTTTACAAACTCGTCTTCATAACGCAGACCGTCGTTATTCAGGATTCGGTATTCGTCCAGCACAATAGCGTTATCCATACTGCCGCCCCGCGCCAAACCGAGTTCGCGCATCATTTCAACTTCATGCGCAAAACCGAACGTTCGTGCCCGGGCAATATCCCGAACATACGATGTATTTGCGAAATCCACTTCCAGCGCCTGACCGGTTTTATCGACTGCCGGATGACGGAAATCAATGGTGAACTTCAGTTTGAAGCCGAAATACGGATCGAGACGCGCGAATTTATCGCCATCGCGGATTTCAACCGGCTTCGTCACCTTGATAAATTTCTTTGCCGCGTTCTGCTCTTCAATTCCCGCCGATTGAATCAGAAACACGAACGAAGCAGCGCTGCCATCCATAATAGGAATTTCTTCTGCCGTGACATCGACATATAGATTGTCGATACCCAGTCCCGCGCATGCCGACATCAAATGTTCGATAGTCGACACGCGCGCGCCGTCCTTCTGCAACACCGAAGCCAGGCGCGTGTCGCCGATAGCCAGGGCCGACACCGGAATGTCCACCGCCACAGGCAGGTCGATACGCGCAAAGACAATACCGGTATTGGCCGGCGCGGGCCGAAGCGTCAAATCCACCTTGCGGCCCGAATGCAGGCCGATCCCGACGGTTTTGACGATGGTTTTAATGGTTCGCTGCTTCAACATGATTTTTTTCGCTTCGATTGCGACTCTCGATTGAGAGAATCAATCGTAAATTTGTATTCAATAGCGCGGAGTATACTCTAATCGCTTCGCGTCGTCCCGGGAGGAGTTTTGCAACTTGTTTCTCCAAGTTACCGGGTAATTTCGGCACGCCTGATGCTCTGGACGCGAAAACCAGGAGGGTCGGGCCGATGGCCGGAATGGAGGCGTTCCCGGACATCGGCACCGCGTTACGGCTTTGTTAAGACTCTGTTGCGGCGTATTTCAAGAGACGGCTGGAACGTCATTTTGTGTGGCACGAATGCAACACGACGTCCGCTTTTCGGCCCGACCTCCGTCCTGAAATGAGCGCGACATCAGCTCAACATCGCTTCAAACATCAACTCAACGTCGCCAGTACGCTCTCAGCGCTGCTGACTTCAAACTTGCCGGGTGCTTCGACATTCAGCGTCTTGACCACGCTGTCATCGACCACCATGGCGTAGCGCTGGGAGCGAATTCCCATGCCACGCTCCGACAAATCCTGCTCCAGGCCGAGCGCTCGGGTAAAACGTGCGCTGCCGTCGGCGATCATCTTCACCTTGCCCGAGGTTTGGAGATCGCGCCCCCACGCGCTCATCACGAACGCGTCGTTGACGGAGACACACCAGATTTCATCGATGCCCGCGGCAGCGAGCTTCTCTGCATTATCGATAAAACCTGGCACGTGCCTGGCGGAACAAGTGGGCGTGAACGCACCCGGCAACCCGAAGATCACCACGCGCTTGCCCGCCGTCCGCTCACGCACCGAGAAACCATTCGGTCCCACGGCGCAACCCTCCGTCGCCACATCGATGAATTCGAAAAGGCGTTCGTCGGGCAGCGTTTCACCTGTCTTGATCATGGATCGGCCTTTCACTGAGTCAGTGCTGGTCACGCCAGCGATTTACCGCTTGATTCATCACACGTCACGCATTCAACGTCGTCGCGCCACGCCCGCTCTCACAGTTCGATCTCATCTCAATATAGACGATGATGAACGCAATCGAGGCGGTCGCTCAGCCACAGTCCAGCGTCCAAAAGACGCGGCCTGAAAATCTGAGCAGCACGATCTTTGCCTGACACTTTTGCCTATGGGCGCTTAATACAAAACCGGCACAAAACCAGCCGCCCCGGCAAAAGCATCAGTCTGCTTGCTTGCGCAAAAACGCCGGAATGTCGTATGTGTCCACGCCCTTTTCCTGCAAGGCTTGCACGTGCGAAGCCGCCGTTTCACGCGACGAACGCCACACAGCCGGCGTATCCAGCGCGCCGTAATCCGTGCCGTTCGATTGCTGCGGTGCGTAACTGTGCTGCGCATGCGCGATCGGCGCGTTGTCCGTGCCGGTACGCAGCAAGGTCATCGGTGCAGCTTGTTGCTTCTTCGCTGCGCGGCCGAGACCCGTTGCGACAACCGTCACGCGCAACGCATCGCCCATCGCGTCGTCATACACCGCGCCAAAGATCACGGTCGCGTCTTCTGCCGCGTACGACTTGATCGTGTTCATTACTTCACGCGTTTCCGACAAGCGCAGCGAACGGCTCGACGTAATATTCACCAACACGCCGCGCGCGCCCGACAGATCCACGCCTTCCAGCAGCGGACTTGCCACAGCTTGTTCAGCAGCCAGGCGCGCACGATCGACACCGGCAACCGTCGCCGTGCCCATCATTGCCTTGCCTTGCTCGCCCATCACCGTCTTCACGTCCTCGAAGTCGACGTTGACCAGCCCGTCGACGTTGATGATTTCCGCGATGCCGGCAACAGCGTTGTTCAATACGTCGTCAGCGCACTGGAAGCACTTGTCCATTTCCGCGTCATCGCCCATCACCTCGAACAGCTTGTCGTTCAGAACGACGATCAGCGAGTCGACGTGATCCTCCAGTTGCTGCGATCCCGCTTCAGCCACACGCATGCGGCGGCCGCCTTCAAACTCGAACGGCTTGCTGACCACGCCCACCGTCAAGATGCCCATTTCCTTCGCGATCTGAGCGACAACCGGTGCTGCTCCCGTACCCGTGCCGCCACCCATGCCCGCAGTGATGAACACCATGTGTGCGCCGCGCAATGCATCGGCAATGCGCTCACGCGCATCTTCCGCTGCGGCCTTGCCCATGTCCGGCTTGGCACCAGCTCCGAGACCCGTGTTGCCCAACTGGATCACCTGGGTAGCACGCGAACGCGCGAGTGCTTGCGCATCCGTATTCATCACGATGAAGTCCACGCCCTGGACCCCGCGGTTGATCATGTGCTGTACTGCGTTACCGCCTGCACCACCAACACCAACGACCTTGATGATCGTTCCGTTGGTTTCCGTTTCCAGCATTTCGAAATCCATATTGCCTCCGTCAAGAATGAAAATCGGCGTTATTCGGCAAAAGATCGGGCAACCTCTTGTCGCGCGCCAGCCGCCGGCACCAGCGCGAATTCTTTGTGTTCAGAAATTTCCCAGGAACCAATCTTTCATGCGTCCCAAAACCTGTCCCATCGAGCCGGACTGCACGGCGACCTTGCGGCCACGCATGCGTTGCGAACGGCCTTCGACGAGCAAACCCATCGCTGTGGAATAGCGCGGATTGCGAACGACATCTGCCAGACCACCTGCGTATTCGGGCACGCCGATACGCACCGGCTTCAGGAAGATGTCCTCGCCGAGTTCGACCATGCCGGGCATCATGGATGCACCGCCGGTTAGCACCACGCCGCTGCTCAGCAATTCTTCGTATCCCGACTCGCGCACGACCTGCTGCACGAGCGAGAACAGTTCTTCAACGCGCGGCTCGACCACAGCCGCGAGCGCCTGCCGCGACAGCGTGCGCGGACCGCGCTCGCCAAGTCCCGGCACTTCGATCATTTCATCTGGATCCGCCAGCGCCTGCTTCGCGATCCCGTAGCTCACCTTGATATCTTCGGCATCGGGCGTCGGCGTGCGCAGCGCCATGGCCACGTCACTGGTGATCTGGTCGCCGGCAATAGGAATCACCGCCGTATGACGGATCGCGCCTTCGCTGAAGATCGCGATGTCGGTCGTGCCGCCACCGATATCCACCAGCACGACGCCGAGTTCCTTCTCGTCTTCCGTCAACACGGCCAGCGACGAAGCCAGCGGCTGCAAGATCAGGTCGTTCACTTCGAGCCCGCATCGACGCACGCACTTGACGATGTTCTGCGCCGCGCTCACCGCGCCCGTCACGATGTGCACCTTCACTTCCAGCCGGATGCCGCTCATGCCGATGGGCTCGCGCACATCTTCCTGCCCATCGATGATGAATTCCTGCGTCAGGATATGCAGCACCTGTTGATCGGTCGGGATGTTGATCGCCTTGGCGGTTTCGATCACGCGCGCCACGTCGGTCTGCGTGACTTCCTTGTCCTTGATGGCGACCATGCCACTCGAATTGAAGCTGCGAATGTGGCTGCCGGCGATGCCGGTAAATACATTCGTGATCTTGCAATCGGCCATCAGTTCGGCTTCTTCGAGCGCGCGCTGGATTGACTGGACGGTGGCTTCAATGTTCACCACCACGCCCTTCTTCAATCCCTTCGAGTCGCTCTGGCCGAGCCCGATCACCTCGTAGTGGCCTTCGCCTTTCAATTCGGCGACGATAGCCACCACCTTCGACGTCCCGATGTCGAGGGCGACCAGCAAGTCTTTGTAGTCTTTGCTCATAGGGTGCTCATTGCCTGTGATGTCTGCTTACTTCTTCGCTTTGTCGGTGTCGCTGATGAAGCGCATGCCGGCGGCCTTGACTGCAAAGCCGTTCGGATAGCGCAAATCCGCGTACTCGATGTCATTTCCCCACCGCCCCGTCACCGCCGACCACGCCGCCACGAACCGTCGGCTGCGATCAAACAACGTGTCCTGATTGCGCTCGCGCCCCAATTCGATCTGCGTGCCGTTGGAAAGCTTCACTGTCCACGCATATCGCGGCGACAAGATGACTTCTTCCGGATGCGCATCAAGCGGCGCAAACCACTTCGTGAAATCGTGATACCGCGCTACTACTTCTTTCGCCGATCCATCCGGCCCTTCGAACGCGGGCAGGTCGTCGTCGAGCTCGCCCTGGTTTGCCGTGAACAGATCGCCGTCCACGCTCACCAGTTGATCCGTACCCCATGTGCCAAGCGGCTTGAATTCTTCCAGCGTTACCGCCAGCGCATTCGGCCACACGCGCCGCACGCTCGCGTGGCGCACCCACGGCATCTGTTCGAACGCGGTGCGTGCCGCATCGAGATCGACAGTGAAATAGTTGCCCTTCAAATGCCCCACCACGCTTGCGCGCACGGTCGGCGAATTGATGTGCAACGTGTCGCCGTCAATCTGGATCTCGCGCAGGCGGAACTCCGGCCGCTGGATCGCCCAGTAACCGGCGGCCCCAAGCAGCACGAACACGAGCAATACGTGCAGTGCGTTGGCCGTGAGGTTCAGTTGGCGAGCGTTATTCCACATGGTCTGTACTTCTCAATCCTGCAATGTCAACGACAACACTTTCACCACCAGATCCTTGTAGCTGATGCCGACCGCACGCGCCGCTTTCGGCGGCAACGAGTGATCCGTCATGCCCGGCGCGGTGTTCACTTCCAGGAAGTACGGATTGCCGTCGCCGTCCATCATGAAATCCGCGCGGCCCCAGTCAGTGCAGCCGAGCACATCGAACGCGCGGCGCGAAAGCTGCTTCATGCGCGCTTCGTCGGCGGGCGTGAGGCCGCATGGAATCGGGTACTGCGTGTCGTCGGCAATGTACTTCGCGTTGTAGTCATAGAACTCGCCGGCCGGCACGATCTTGATGATCGGCAAATCCAGGTCGCCCGCGATACAGCACGTGTATTCACCGCCGCCTTCAATGCTTTTCTCAACCAGCACCATCTTGTCGAACTTCGCCGCTTCGATCAGCGCCGGCGCCAGCGTTTCCGCGCTCTTCACCTTGATCACGGCGACGCTCGATCCTTCGCTCGCCGGTTTCACGAACAGCGGCAACCCGAGCTTCGGAACAATCTTCTGCGCCGCAGCTTCGTAGTCATCGCCGCGCATCACGACTTCGAACGGCGGTGTGGGCACGCCGGTTTGTTGCCAAACCAGCTTCGTGCGGAATTTATCGAGGCCGAGCGCCGAACCGAGCACACCGCTACCCGTGTATTTGATGCCGTAAAAATCGAGCGCGCCCTGCAACTGGCCGTTCTCGCCATAGCCGCCATGCAACGCGATAAACACCCGCGCAAACCCTTCGGACTTCAACTCGGCCAACGGCCGTTCCGCCGGGTCGAACGGATGCGCGTCGATGCCGGCATCGCGTAATCCCTGCAGCACGAGACGTCCGGAATTCAGCGATACCTCGCGCTCAGCTGTTTCCCCGCCAAGCAGCACAGCCACTTTGCCGAACACTTTGGGGTCGATTGCGTTACTCGTCATTTCAAAACCTTCGAATCCTGAACTTGTGGGGTCAGCCGAGCGCATACGCCGCCGATAGAACCCGCGCCCATCGTGATCACCACGTCGCCATTGCGTGCAAGCGTGGCAATCGCGTCCGGCATCTCATCCACTGTTTCGACAAACACCGGCTCCACTTTTCCCGCCACGCGAATCGCACGCGCTAACGCGCGGCCATCGGCGGCGACGATCGGCGCTTCGCCTGCCGCATAGACGTCGGTGAGCACGAGGGCATCGACCGTGGACAGCACCCGCACGAAGTCTTCGAAGCAATCGCGCGTGCGCGTGTATCGATGCGGCTGGAACGCGAGCACGAGACGACGGCCAGGAAATGCTCCGCGCGCCGCCGCGACCGTCGCGGCCATCTCAACCGGGTGATGGCCGTAGTCGTCAATCAGCGTGTACGCACCGCCTTCGGACGCTTTCACGTCCACTTCGCCGTAGCGCTGAAAACGCCGCCCCACGCCGGTAAATTCTTGCAGTGCCCTCTGGATATCGGCATCTGCGACTTCAAGTTCAGTCGCAATTGCGATAGCGGCCAAAGCGTTCTGCACGTTGTGCGTGCCCGGCAGATTCAACACGATGTCCAACGGAGTTGCGTCTTCACGCAGCGTCGTGAAATGCATCTTGCCGTCACGCGCTTCCACGTTCACTGCGCGCACTTGCGCTTCGGCGCCCAGGCCGTATCGAATGATCGGTTTCGACACGAACGGCAGGATTTCACGCACGTTCGGATCATCCACGCACAGAACCGCGATGCCATAGAACGGCAGCCGATGCGTGAACTCGATAAACGCCTGCTTCAGCCGCGCGAAGTCGTGGCCATAAGTGTCCATGTGATCGGCATCAATGTTCGTGATGACTTCGATCACCGGGAAAAGATTCAGGAACGATGCGTCCGATTCATCAGCTTCAGCCACGATGAAATCGCCCGTACCCAGCCGCGCATTGGCGCCCGCGCTGATCAGCCGCCCGCCGATCACGAAGGTAGGATCGAGCCCGCCCGCGGCCAGCACGCTTGCCACCAGCGACGTCGTCGTGGTCTTGCCGTGCGTGCCGGCAATCGCGATGCCCTGCTTCAGGCGCATCAGTTCCGCGAGCATCACGGCGCGCGGCACGATCGGAATCCGGCGATGGCGCGCGGCCAGCACTTCGGGGTTATCGGAGCGCACGGCGGTGGACACGACCACGGCATTCGCGCCGTCAATATTCTCCTCACGATGCCCGATCGCCACGCGCGCACCCAGCGTAGTGAGGCGATCGGTTACGCCGTTGCTCGTCAGATCCGAGCCACTGACCTGATAGCCGAGGTTGAGCAACACCTCCGCGATGCCGCTCATCCCCACGCCGCCGATGCCGACAAAGTGAATGTGTTTGACGATATGTTTCATGGCTGGATTTCCTTCGGCGCTTGTATCAGCGCGCTCAAGCCGGCTACATCGGCGCAGACCCGGCCAACGCGTTCAGTCGCGTCGGGTTTCGCCAAGGCGCGCGCTTTCTCGGCCATGTGGCCAAGCGTCTCGCGAGTCTGCTCGCGCAACCAGCCAGCGAGCTTTTCCGCCGACAAATCGCGCTGTTGTATTAAGTGGGCCGCGCCCGAATTTGCGAGGAACGCGGCGTTGGTGGTCTGGTGGTCATCGACGGCAAAGGGGAACGGCACGAACAACGCCGCCACGCCAACGGCCGCGATCTCCGATACGGTCATCGCACCCGAGCGGCAGATGACGAGATCCGCTGCGGCGTAAGCGCTCGCCATATCGTCGATAAACGGCACCAGTTGAAGATCGCCATCCGCCGATAAACCCGACGCCGCGTAGTTCGCTTTCAACGCATCGATATGCTTCGCGCCCGCCTGATGCACGACGCGCGGACGCAGCGCCGGGTCGAGCAACGCAAGCGCTTTCGGTACGGTTTCATTCAAGGCGGCTGCGCCCAGACTGCCCCCGACGACCAGAACATTAAGACGCGCTTTGGCATCTACATTCCGCGCGGCGTAGCGTTCTTTGGGTGGCAAAGCTTCGCCAAGTTCCGCACGAATTGGATTTCCGGTCCATTCAGCATTTGGCAGCGCATTCGGGAACGCGACCAGCACGCGTTTGGCGATATGCGCGAGCACCCTGTTCGCCAGTCCCGCGATTGAATTCTGTTCGTGGAGCACGAGCGGCGTGCCGCTCAGCTTGGACATCAAACCCGCCGGAAACGTGATGTATCCGCCCATGCCGAGCACTACGTCCGGCTTCACGGTGCGCAACGCGTGCAGGCTTTGCGAACACGCGCGCAACAGGTTCACCGGCAGCATCAGCTTCGTTTTGAGGCCCTTGCCGCGCACGCCGCCAAAGCGCACGTATTCCATCGCGATGCCGTGCTTCGGCACGAGCGTCGCTTCCATGCCCGACGCATTGCCGAGCCACACGACACGCCAGCCGCGAGCCTGCATCCAGTGAGCGACCGCGAGCCCCGGGAACACGTGTCCCCCGGTGCCGCCGGCCATCACCATCAGCGTGCCTGCGCGAGATGACGTCGAAACCGTCATACCTTGCCTCCGCGCATGAGCACCCGGTTTTCGTAGTCCACGCGCATCAGCACCGCAAGCGCGACGCAGTTCAGCAAGATGCCCGAGCCGCCGTAGCTCACCAGCGGCAACGTCAGGCCTTTGGTCGGCAGGAGACCCAGGTTCACGCCCATGTTGATGAAGGTCTGCGCGCCGAACCACAAGCCAATACCCTTCGCCATCAGACCGGCAAACGTGCGGTCGAGCGCAAGCGCCTGACGGCCGATTTCGAATGCGCGCCGCACAATCCAGTAGAACAGGAGGATCACGATCAGCACGCCGACAAAGCCGAGTTCCTCGCCGATCACCGCGAGGATGAAGTCGGTGTGCGCTTCCGGCAGATAGTTGAGCTT
>DASYLW010000243.1:0-13290 GCA_036009385.1 Caballeronia sp. | reverse complement strand
TACAGCAAGCTTAAGCTGCCTTTAAACGGGGCGAAATAACGGGCTTCAACGATTCGGAAAGACTCAATGACGAAAATCCATGGCGCGAAAAGCGCTTGGCGCACGGAGCACAATCCAGGTGGCGCGATCCGGCCGCTTAATATCATCCGAGCTTAAAATCATCCGAAACACGTCGTCCGAAACACGTCTTCCGAAAACACGATGCGTGCACCGCCCGGCCAGGCTTCGCCGCATCAGGAACCCAGTCCTCAACCGCAGGGCCCTGGTTCCCGGGTTCTGCATCAAATCGACTTCAGGCCGCCGCGGTAATCAGTTGCGAAGGCGCTTGCGTAGCCGCCGACACGGTCAGCACGTCGTAACCCGTCGGGGTGACCAGCACCGTATGTTCCCATTGCGCGGACAGGCTGCGGTCGCGCGTCTTGACCGTCCATTGGTCGGGCATGGTGCGGATATCGCGGCGACCGGCGTTAATCATGGGTTCGACGGTAAAGATCATGCCCGCTTCCAACTCGATGCCCGTGCCGGGTCGGCCGTAGTGCAGCACTTGCGGGTCTTCGTGGAAAACCTTTCCCACGCCGTGGCCGCAATACTCGCGCACCACGCTGTAACCCTGCGCTTCGGCATATTTCTGGATAGCGTGCCCGATATCACCCAGATGCGCGCCCGGCTTGATCTGGTCGATCCCGAGCCACATGCAGTCGAACGTGGTTTGCACCAGGCGTTTCGCCATGATCGATCCTTCGCCGACCAGGAACATCCGGCTGGTATCGCCGAAATAGCCTTCCTTGATCACCGTGACGTCAATATTCAGCGCGTCGCCGTTTTTCAGCGCCTTGTCGCCGGGAATGCCGTGGCAAATCACGTCGTTCACCGAGATGCAAGTCGCTTTCGGGTAAGGCGGATAACCGGCCGGCTGATAATTCAGCGGCGCGGGCACCGTGCCTTGTTCCTTCACCATGTACTCGTGGCAGAGGCGATCGAGCTCGCCCGTCGTCACGCCCGCGACAATGTGGGGCGTGATGAAGTCGAGCACTTCGCTGGCAAGCCGGCAGGCGATGCGCATCTGCGCGATATCGTGGTCGTTTTTCAGCGTAATGGACATGACTTTGTATCGAGAATGCGTGTAAGCGTTGTGAGCGCGAATCGGCCATTATCGCACCTTACAGGCCCGGCCGCACTTGCGCGCGGACTGGCGCGACAGTTTTGAGGCGGCGGTTCGCAAATTTGCCGATTGCATCGGCAGCCATGTCCCTCAGCGGGGCGAATGAGGAAAGCCGTTCCGCTCTGTTCGGACCAACGGGCATCTTGAGTGGTGCCATTTGAGCGTGATATACTCGCTGGCTAAGTCTGCATCTACTTTGCAATCGTCTTCTCAATACCGCTTTTCCGAGCGGCTTTCCTGAAAACAGCGATGAAAACATCGTTTTCGCGGAAAGCCGGTGCGAAAGACGTAAAGGAAGAAAGGCGTAGAGGAAGATTGGACTTGAATCGCAAGCCGGCGCACCCAGGGTGTCCGGCGCCCCGGATCGAGGAAACTCGATCGAGAAACACGGGGCGCCCGATGCGGCAGCCGGCTTAAGACCTAACCCTCGCGGAGAACTCTCATGGCAGTAACAATGCGTGAAATGCTGGAAGCTGGTGTCCACTTTGGTCACCAAACTCGCTTCTGGAACCCGAAAATGGCCCCGTTCATTTTCGGTCATCGCAACAAGATTCACATTATCAACCTCGAAAAAACGCTGCCGATGTACAACGACGCGCTGAAGTACGTGCGTCAACTGGCAGCGAATCGCGGCACGATTTTGTTCGTTGGCACGAAGCGCCAATCGCGTGACACGGTGGCAGAAGAAGCGCAACGCGCTGGCATGCCTTTCGTGAACGCGCGCTGGCTCGGCGGCATGCTGACCAACTTCAAGACGCTGAAAGTATCGATCAAGCGCTTGAAAGACATGGAAGCAGCGCTGGAAGCCGGTGAAACGGAACGCATGAGCAAGAAGGAAGCGCTCCTGTTCGAACGCGAAATGGCCAAGCTGGTGAAGTCGATTGGCGGCGTGAAGGACATGGGCGGCATTCCGGACGCAATTTTCGTGGTTGACGTTGGTTACCACAAGATTGCAGTGACCGAAGCCAAGAAGCTGGGCATTCCGGTTATCGCCGTGGTTGATACGAACCACTCGCCGGAAGGCATCGACTACGTGATCCCGGGTAACGACGACGCCAGCAAGGCAGTCATGTTGTACACGAAGGGCGTGGCCGACGCGATCCTGGAAGGTCGTTCGAGCGCGGTGAACGAAGTAGTGCAGGCAGTTCGCAGTGGCGATGGCGATGACTTCGTGGAAGTCAACGCAGAAGCGTAAGTCTCTGCATAAGACGCCGACGTGATGGTTTCGGCAAAAAAGGGGGCTTTGCGAAAGGCCCCCTTTTTTTAACCGGCGGCAACTGCAACATAAAGTAACAACGGCAGTATTCGTGATCAGCAGAACGCGAAGCAGTTGTGAAGTATCAGGCAGTACCCCATTCTGGCCGCGGGCAGTTCTCGCCGGCGGCGCGTGTCAATAGTGCGATACGTGTGAAAGCACGGCACAGACTCAAGGAGCAAATGATGGCGGCAATTACCGCAAGCATGGTGGCAGAACTGCGCGCAAAGACTGACGCGCCCATGATGGAATGCAAGAAGGCGCTGACGGAAGCTGAAGGCGACATGGAGCGCGCCGAAGAGCTGCTGCGCGTGAAGCTGGGCAACAAGGCGAGCAAGGCAGCATCGCGCGTGACGGCTGAAGGCATTGTGACGTCGCATATTGCTGACGGCGTGGGCGTTCTGGTTGAACTGAACTGTGAAACCGACTTCGTTGCGAAGAACGACGACTTCCTGGCGTTCGGCAAGGCTGTTGCTGAACTCATCGCGAAGAATCACCCGGCTGACGTGGCTGCTCTCTCGGCCCTGCCGCTGGAAAGCTCGACGGTCGATGCAGTGCGTCTTGCCTTGATCGGCAAGATCGGCGAAAACGTCTCGGTTCGCCGTTTTGTGCGTTTTGCATCCGCCAACAAGCTGGCTTCGTATCTTCACGGTACCCGTATCGGCGTGTTGGTCGAATTCACGGGCGCGGACGAGCAGGTCGGCAAGGACGTCGCCATGCACGTTGCTGCAATGAAGCCGGTTTCGCTGTCGTCGGACGACGTTCCGGCGGAACTGATCGCGAAGGAACGCAGCATCGCGGAGCAAAAGGCCGCGGAATCGGGCAAGCCGGCTGAGATCGTCGCGAAGATGGTCGACGGCAGCGTTCAGAAGTACCTGAAGGAAGTCTCGTTGCTGAACCAGACGTTCGTCAAGAACGACAAGCAGACGATCGAACAGATGTTGAAGGCAGCAGGCGCGTCGGTGCAGAAGTTTGCGCTGTTCGTGGTCGGCGAAGGCATCGAAAAGCGGACGGACGACTTCGCTGCCGAGGTGGCCGCGCAAGTTGCCGCCGCCAAGCAAGGCTAAAGCATCAAGGGGCGGTCAGGTTGCGCACGGCGATTAGCTAAAGCAGGCGCATTAAGCAGCCGTAAAGCAGTTGCACAAAGCAAATGCGCGTAGCAGTGCGGTGCAGCATCAGCCGGCCCGTTTAACCGGGTCACTCGATGCTGACACACTGACCGCCGAGTCAAAAATGCAGTGAAAAGCAGCTGAATGCGAGTCTGGCGTTACCGGGTGCGGAAACGTCAGTCTCGCGCCCTCATGGCGGTAAAAACCGCGCCGGACGGGCAAGCGGGGGTTAATTCAGGTCAACCTCCGGGTAAATCCGTTACGCCGCCGCGGCTTGTCCAATATGGGATGCTTGCCGGAAATATCGTTTCACCCCTACAGTTCTACGTTGTTGCACTCCCTCTCGGCGCGATCGGAACCCTCATATGCCCACAGCCTACAAACGCGTACTCCTCAAACTCTCCGGCGAAGCACTAATGGGCGACGATGCCTTCGGCATCAATCGCGCGACAATCGAAAGGATGGTGGCAGACGTCGCGGAAGTGGTACGCATGGGCACGCAACTCGCGGTTGTCATCGGCGGCGGTAATATTTTTCGCGGCGTGGCAGGCGGTGCGGCCGGCATGGACCGGGCGACCGCCGATTACATGGGCATGCTCGCGACCATGATGAATGCGCTCGCATTGCAGGACGCGATGCGCCACGCCGGTATCGAGGCGCGTGTGCAATCCGCGCTGCGCATGGACCAGGTGGTCGAGCCGTACATCCGCCCGCGCGCCATTCGCCAGCTCGAAGAAGGCAAAGTGGTGATTTTCGCGGCGGGTACGGGCAACCCGTTTTTCACCACCGATACCGCCGCTGCGCTGCGCGGCTCGGAGGTCGGTGCGGAAGTCGTGCTGAAAGCAACCAAAGTGGACGGTGTATATTCCGCCGATCCCAAGAAAGACCCGAGCGCCACGCGCTACAGCACGATCAGTTTCGATGAAGCGATCGGCAAGAACCTGCAGGTGATGGACGCGACGGCCTTTGCGCTGTGCCGCGACCAGAAGCTGCCGATTCGCGTGTTTGCGATCAATAAGCCGGGCGCGCTCAAACGCATCATTCAGGGCGACGACGAAGGTACGCTCGTCCACGTGTAAACTCTCGCGGTGACAAAAGGCGAGGGCGGGCGCGGTCCCACGGGAATTGCGCCGCCACCGCCGGCACCGCACGTAATAAAAGTACGGAGGCTCAAATGAGTGTGGCTGACATTAGGAAGAGCGTCGATCAGAAGATGCAGAAGTCGATCGAAGCGTTCAAGAACGATCTTGCCAAGATCCGCACGGGCCGCGCCCACACGGGCTTGCTGGACCATATCCAGGTGGATTACTACGGCTCGAGCGTGCCCATTTCCCAAGTGGCGAACATGACGCTGATCGACGCCCGTACGATCGGCGTCCAGGCGTGGGAAAAGAAGATGGTGCCGGTGGTGGAAAAGGCGATCCGCGACTCGGATCTGGGCCTGAACCCCTCCAACCAGGGCGATCAGATCCGCGTCCCCATGCCCGCGTTGACGGAAGAACGCCGCCGCGAGCTGACGAAGGTCGTCAAGAGCGAAGGCGAAAACGCCAAGATTGCCGTGCGCAATCTGCGTCGCGACGCCAACGAGCAACTGAAGAAGCTCGTGAAGGACAAGGAAATCTCCGAGGACGACGAACGTCGTGCAAGCGATGACGTTCAGAAGCTCACCGATAAAAACGTCGCGGAAATCGACAGGCTGGTTGTGTCGAAAGAAGCCGAAATCATGACGGTTTGAGGCCGTTTCCGGTCTCTTGCGTCGTACCGGCGCGTCACTCTGTCGATACTTAGATTCAGCGGCCATGACCTATACCAGCTCTACCGTTCGCGTACCCGATGTCGCGGCTATCCCGCGTCATATCGCGATCATCATGGACGGCAACGGCCGTTGGGCGACGCAACGGCGCCTGCCGCGCGTGGCCGGGCATACGCGCGGCGTCGATGCCGTGCGGGCAACGGTCGAAAGCTGTGCGCGCCAGGGCGTCGAATTCGTGACGCTGTTCGCTTTCAGTTCCGAAAACTGGCGTCGCCCGACCGACGAAGTTTCCTTTCTCATGCGCCTGTTCGTGACGGCGCTGGAACGGGAAGTCGGCAAGCTGCACGCCAATGGCATCCGTTTGCGCGTGGTCGGCGATACCTCCATGTTCGACGACCGTATTCGTGCGCTGATCCAGCGCGCCGAAACCAAGACGGCGCGCAATACGCGACTGACGCTGACCATCGCAGCGAATTACGGCGGCCGCTGGGACGTCATGCAGGCGGCAAAAAAGCTGGCGGAGCAGTCGGTTCAGGAAGGCCGTGTCGTCCCCGTTGACGAAGCGGCGTTCGAGCAGCACCTCGCCATGGCCTACGCGCCGGAACCCGACCTGTTTATCCGGACGGGCGGGGAGCAGCGCATCAGCAATTTCCTGCTGTGGCAGATGGCGTACACCGAACTTTATTTCACCGATACCTACTGGCCCGATTTCGACGCCGAAGCACTGGCTCGCGCGATCGAATCGTATGCTGAGCGCGAACGCCGGTTCGGGCGGACCAGCGCGCAGCTCGAACCGCAATCGCAGAAGGCCGACACCCTTTCATGCTAAAGACCCGTGTCATCACGGCAATCGTCCTGCTGGCAGTGCTTCTGCCAATCACGTTATTCGCGCCCGTGGGCGTTTTCGCGGCACTGATTGCGGTTGTGGTCATCTTTGCTGCCTGGGAATGGGCGCGGCTGTTGAAGCTGAGTGGCGGATCGCCGGTCGTGTACGCGGTGATTGCCGGCATGGCGCTGATTGCCAGCACACGGCTCGGGCTGGGTTACAAACCGCTTTATCAGATGGCGGCCATATTTTGGGTATTGGCCGGGCCGTTCGCGCTTCTGCGCAAGCCCGCTCTCGCCGACGGCGCGTGGCGAGTCTTCCTGCTGTTCGCCGGCATTGTGACGTTCGTGGCCTGCTGGCACGCGCTGGTGGCGGCCCGTACGGTCGGGGTGGCGTTCGTGCTATCGCTTCTCCTAGTCGTATGGCTGGCCGACATTGGCGCATACTTCGCCGGAAAAGCGTTCGGCCGTCATAAACTCGCGCCGTCGATCAGTCCGGGCAAAACCCGCGAAGGCGCGTTGGGAGGCTGGCTGGCGGTGATGATCGTCGGCTCGGCGGGCGCGGCCACGCTCGTTTTTGCGCCGACACTTTTTTCGGCGCTGGTGGCGCATCTCGGCTGGGCCGGGGCGCTTCTATCGCTGACGGTGCTGACCATATTCAGCGTAATTGGTGACCTGTTCGAATCTCTGCTGAAACGCCAGGCCGGCGTCAAGGACTCGAGCGGCTTACTGCCTGGGCACGGTGGCGTCCTCGACCGGATCGACGCATTGTTGCCTGTATTGCCGATCGCACTCCTGTTGCTCGGTCCTGTTGCCCAGTCAATCGGCTAATCGGCTAAAGAAGGATTTATGCAAAAACGTCTGACTCTGCTCGGCTCCACGGGCTCGATCGGCGAAAGCACGCTCGACGTCGTGGCGCGGCACCCGGACCGCTTCAAGGTCTACGCGCTGAGCGCGCATCGCAACGGGGACAAGCTCGTCGACCAATGTGTGCGGTTCCAGCCGGAAGTGGCGGTGGTCGGAGACGCCGATACCGCCGCGAAGGTCGCCGCCGCGCTGCGTGCACAAGGCTGCAAAACCGAGGTGAGCTACGGCCCGCAAGCGCTCGTGGACGTCTCTGAGAGCGCCGCCTGCGACACGGTGGTCGCGGCCATTGTCGGTGCTGCGGGCCTGGTGCCCACGCTTGCCGCCGCGCGTGCGGGCAAGCGCATCCTGCTGGCCAACAAGGAAGCGCTGGTCATGTCGGGCAAGATTTTTATCGACGCGGTGCACGACCACGGCGCGGTGCTGCTGCCTGTCGATAGCGAGCACAACGCGGTATTCCAGTGCATGCCGCGTGAGATAGCGCTGCACGGCGGGGTATCGAAGATCATTCTGACAGCATCGGGCGGCCCGTTCCGCACCCGCGAACCGTCTACTCTGCGCCACGTCACGCCCGACGAAGCCTGCAAGCATCCTAACTGGGCCATGGGCCGCAAGATTTCCGTCGATTCCGCCACGATGATGAACAAGGGCCTCGAAGTGATCGAGGCGCATTGGCTCTTCAACGTGCCGGGTTCGCGCATTGAAGTGCTGATCCATCCGCAGAGCGTGATTCATTCGCTTGTTTCATACGCGGACGGTTCCGTGCTCGCGCAACTCGGCAACCCCGACATGCGCACGCCGATCGCCTATGCGCTGGCGTTTCCGGAACGGGTGGATTCAGGCGTTGCGCAGCTCGATCTCGCGCAAATTGCAACGCTCACCTTCGAGAAGCCTGACCTGAACCGTTTCCCTTGCCTCGCGCTCGCGCTGCAGGCGCTGGAAGCCGGGGGCACTGCAAGTGCGGCGCTCAACGCGGCCAACGAGGTTGCGGTGGAGGCGTTCCTTGCTCGCCGTATCGGCTTCATGGCGATCGGGGAAGTGGTCGAGCGCGTGCTGAATGCGTTGCCGAACGGCAGTGCATCGACCCTTGATGAAGTGCTTGCCGCCGACGCCGAAGCGCGTCGCCTGGCAGGCGAGTTCGCTGCTTTGCTGACAGCCGACGCGCCACGCGCTGAACGCGTCCTGCACTGAGGCCGCCATGAACTTCCTGATCGAAATCGTTGCATTTGTGGTGGCTATCGGCGTGCTGGTCGTCGTCCACGAGTTCGGCCATTACAGCGTCGCGCGGTTGTGCGGCGTAAAGGTCCTGCGATTTTCGGTCGGATTCGGCAAGCCGCTCGTGAAATGGGTCAGCAAGACCACCGGCACCGAGTGGACGATTTCGGCGCTGCCGCTCGGCGGCTACGTGAAGATGCTCGACGAACGCGAAGCGGAAACGAGCATTCCCGAAGCCGATTTGCCGCGCGCATTCAACCGTCAGCCGGTGTTCAAGCGGATCGCAATTGTTGTCGCGGGTCCGGTGGCAAACTTCATCCTCGCCATTTTGCTGTTCGCCGGCGTATTCGCGGGCGGGGTTTCGGAGCCAGCTGCCATTATTGCGGCGCCAGCGCCCAATACCGTTGCCGCCAAGGCGGGCTTCGAGGGTGGCGAGACGGTCGTTTCAATACGCGATGTGCAGAGCGACAGCGATGCAAGCGGCGAGACGCATAAGGTGCGCTCATGGTCCGACCTGCGCTGGAAACTGCTCGACGCGTCATTCGATCATCGCCGGGTGGTGCTGACGGCCAAGACGAATGGCGGGACGTTCGACTTCCCGGTGAGCGTGGGCAAGATCGACGATCAGGACGTCGACCAGGATTTCATGGATAAGCTCGGCTTCGAGCCGGGTGGCGGCACGCTGGCGGTGGCCGGCGTGGAAGCGGGCAGTGCGGCAGCGAAAGCGGGCTTGCAGGCAGGTGACGTGCTGAGTGGTATCGACGGAAAAAAGATCGATAACGCGATGGGTTTTATCGACTACGTGCAGCATCGTCCGGGTACGCCGGTCTCGCTCTCCGTTGAGCGCAACGGCGCGCAGCGCGTAGTGCAGATCGTGCCGGAGCTCAAGCAGGACGCTGCCACGCATCGCGATGTCGGCCGGATCGGCGCGTCGCTCGCGACCCGGATTCCGTCGGTGGACGTGCGTTACGGTCCGGTCGAGAGCCTGCAGCTGGGCGTCAAGCGGACCTATGACATCAGCATTTATTCGCTGCGCATGTTCGGCCGGATGATCACGGGCGAAGCGTCGCTGAAAAATCTTTCGGGGCCGGTGACGATCGCCGACTACGCCGGCAAGAGCGCGCGGCTTGGATTATCGGCGTTTCTTTCGTTCCTCGCGCTCGTGAGTATCAGTCTCGGCGTCTTGAACTTGTTACCGATTCCGGTTCTTGACGGTGGGCATCTGTTATATTATTTGGTTGAAGCCGCAACCGGCAAGGCCGTGTCAGATCGCTGGCAGCTGGTTTTGCAGCGGGCGGGTCTTGTTTGCATCGTTGCGTTGTCTATGATCGCACTCTTCAATGACCTTGCCCGCCTGATCCGCTTTTGATCCGGCTTGGGCGTTTCACCTTGATCCTTTTCCATCTTGTCTGGCGGCGCTTGAACGAACGCCGTCCGGCTTGATGCAGCTATACACACTGGGGAAGCACGTTGTTCAAACCTCATCGCTTTGTTCCTAAGTCGGCTGTGGCCGCAGCAATGGCCGCAACCGGAATGGCGGCGCACGCGACAACGCCGTTTGTCGTGCAGGACATCCGGATTGACGGCCTTCAGCGCATTGAACCCGGTTCGGTATTCGCCTACTTGCCTATCAAGCAGGGCGACACGTTCACCGACGACAAAGCCTCCGAGGCAATTCGCGCGCTTTATGCAACGGGCTTCTTCAACGATGTCCAGATCGCCACACAGGGTAACGTGGTGGTCGTGCAGGTGCAGGAGCGTCCGGCCATTTCGCAGATCGACTTCTCCGGGATCCACGAGTTCGAAAAGGACAACCTGGCGAAGGCGTTGCGCGCAGTGGGCTTGTCGCAGGGCCGCTCGTACGACAAGGCGCTCGTCGACAAGGCCGAGCAGGAGCTCAAGCGCCAGTACCTGACGCGCGGGTTCTACGCGGCCGAAGTGACGACCACCGTGACGCCGGTCGACCGCAACCGCGTGCAGATCTTGTTTTCGGTGGCTGAAGGTCCGAGCGCGAAGATCCGCCAGATCAACTTCATCGGCAACAAGGCGGTCAGCACGGGCACGCTGCGCGACGAGATGCAGTTGTCCACGCCGAACTGGTTCTCGTGGTACACGAAGAACGACTTGTACGCGAAGGACAAGCTCACGGGCGACCTCGAAAACGTACGCTCGTACTACCTGAATCGCGGTTATCTCGAGTTCAACATCGACTCGACACAGGTGTCCATCTCGCCCGACAAGAAGGACATGTACCTGACGATCGCGCTGCATGAAGGCGAACCGTACAAGATCAGCGCAATCAAGCTCTCGGGGAATCTGCTCGACCGCTCGGCCGAGCTGACCAAGCTCATCAAGATCAAACCGGGTGATCGTTTCTCGGCCGAAAAGCTGCAGGCGACCACGAAGGCCATCGTCGACAAGCTCGGCGAATATGGCTACGCGTTCGCGCAGGTCAATGCCCAGCCGCAGATCAATCAGGCCGAACACACCGTCGACCTGACGTTGAATGTGGATCCGAGCCGCCGTGTGTATGTGCGGCGCGTGAACATCGTCGGCAATACGCGTACCCGTGACGAAGTGGTGCGCCGGGAAATGCGTCAGCTCGAAAGCTCTTGGTTCGATTCGAGCCGGCTGGCGTTGTCGAAGGATCGCGTGAATCGTCTCGGCTACTTTACCGATGTCGACGTGACCACGATTCCGGTCGAAGGCACGAACGACCAGGTGGACGTGGACGTGAAGGTCGCGGAAAAACCGACCGGCGCGATCACGCTCGGCGCGGGTTTCTCGTCAACGGACAAGGTGGTGCTGTCAGCGGGCGTATCGCAAGACAACGTGTTCGGTTCGGGTACCAGCCTTTCGGTCAATATCAACACGGCCAAGACGTACCGTACCTTGACGGTGACGCAGGTCGATCCGTACTTCACCATCGACGGCATCAAGCGCATTACCGACTTGTACTACCGCACGTATCAGCCGCTCTATTACTCCACGGATTCCAGCTTCAAGATCGTTACCATTGGTGGTGACCTGAAGTTCGGCATTCCGTTCTCGGAGCAGGACACGGTGTACTTCGGCGCGGGTCTCGAGCAGAACACGCTCGATATCGATGCCAACACGCCGCAAAGCTACAAGGACTACGTCAACGAATTCGGCCGCGTCGTGAATAACGTGCCGGTGACGGTTGGCTGGTCGCGTGACAATCGTGACAGCGCGTTGGTCCCGAGCCGCGGCTATTACACGCAGACGAACTTCGAATACGGTACGCCGGCGGGTAACACCACCTACATCAAGGCCGATGCGCAAGCGCAGTATTACTATTCGTTCGCGCGCGGTTTCGTGCTCGGCTTTAACTTGCAGGGCGGCTACGGTAAGGGCCTGAACGGACAGACCTACCCGATTTTCAAGAACTACTATGCTGGCGGTATCGGCTCGGTTCGCGGCTATCAACCGAGCTCGCTGGGTCCTCGTGACACAACCACGGGCGACCCGATCGGCGGTTCGCGCATGGCTGTGGGTAACATCGAGTTGACCTTCCCGTTGCCGGGTACGGGTTATGACCGCACGTTGCGCGTCTTCACCTTCCTCGACGGCGGCAACGTCTGGGGCGATCCGGGTCAGGGCGGCACCACCACGGGCGCGAACGGCCTGCGGTATGGTTACGGATTCGGGCTGGCGTGGATCTCGCCAATCGGTCCGCTCAAGCTGAGCCTGGGTTTCCCGGTGACGAAGCATGCCGGCGACCAGTATCAGAAATTCCAGTTCCAGATCGGTACGGCGTTCTAAACCGCGATCGGGATGTGTGGGTGGCCCGGTTTTCCGCTCTTGTCGCAAAACCGGGACGCCTGACGCAGTGGCTTAGCTTGGTGATCTGACGCAATAAGCTGATTCAGTAAGTTGATTGAGCGACCTGATTGAGCAAGATAAGTCAGTGGTGTAAATAAGTAACGTGAGGAAGACTTTGCGAACCGGTAAGCTTTCGAAACATGTAGCGTTGGCGCTTGTTATGTCGGTGGCGCTCGGCCTGATGGGTGCCGCCACGGTAGAGGCGCAGGAGACCCGGATTGCAGCCGTCAACTCCGATCGAATCCTGCGTGAGTCGGCAGCGGCCAAGGCGGCGCAGAGCAAGCTCGAACTGGAATTTTCGAAGCGCGACAAGGCGTTGCAGGACATGGCTGCGCGTCTGAAGACCATGTCGGACGCAATGGACAAGAACGGTGCCTCCATGGCGCCTGCCGACCGTGCCGCCAAGCAACGCGATTTGTCGCAGCTCGACCAGGACTTCCAGCGCAAACAACGCGAATTCCGCGAAGACTTGAACCAGCGTCGTAACGAGGAGCTTGCCGCGGTGCTGGATAAGGCAAACAAGGTCATCAAGCAGATTGCCGAGGCGCAGCATTACGACCTGATCGTGCAGGAAGCGGTGTACGTCAGTCCGCGTATCGATATCACCGATCAGGTGCTGAAGGCGCTGGCCGCAAACCAGGCGAGCCTCTCGACCAACCCAGCTAGCAGTTCGAACTGATCGGGAGCGGTACCGGATGGCATCAGACAGCGCGATCACACTGGGTGAACTGACACAGCGCTTCGGCGGAGACATAGCAGGCGATGCAGCGCATCGCGTGAACGGCCTCGCGCCGCTCGACAAAGCCGGCCCCACGCAACTCGCCTTTCTCGCGAACCAGAAATACCTGTCTCAAGTGGAAATCACGCAAGCCGGTGCAGTGTTGATTTCCCCAGCGGACCTGGAAAAGGTGGCGACGCCGGAAGGGCGTAACTTTATCGTCACAGCGAATCCTTACGCTTATTTTGCGCGTGTGGCACAGGTTTTCATCGACCTCGCGACGCCGCCGGTCGCGCCCGGCGTGCATCCCACGGCGTTTATCCATCCAGGTGCGAAGGTGGCGGCGAGTGCCGTGATCGGGCCGCACGTGAGCGTGGACGCAGGCGCTGAGATTGGCGAGCGTGTGAAGCTGGACGCGGGCGTGTCGATTGGCCAGGGCGTGAAGCTGGCTGATGACGTCCATCTTTATCCTCACGTGACCGTCTATCATGGCTGTAAGCTCGGCGCGCGCGTGATCGTGCATGCGGGCGCGGTGATCGGTGCGGA
>DASYLW010000242.1:0-13518 GCA_036009385.1 Caballeronia sp. | reverse complement strand
CTGTCGCAGTTTTAGGCATCTGGGCAGGCGTTCGGCTCAACCGCCGCCTGAACGTAACGGTCTTCTACAAATGTTCCCACGTAATTCTGCTCGTGATCGGTACGCGGCTGATCTACACCTCACTCAAGGTCATCCTGTAGTAAGTCGTTCCATCACGCTACGGATAAAGTGACGAGAAAGGGAGACGCGCGCGGCTGTCAACGCACCGCGTCGCCCCAACGATACTCGACGGTCGCTTCGTCGAGTCGAGACTTCGGTTGGCTTTGTCGTGGTAGCCAAAATCGGTCGAGCATAACCAATATGAAAAGGATGGCTTATGAAGCTATCGAGAAGAACTGCTTTGCGGCGGGCAGCTGAATTCTGCCCGAGAATTTCATCTGCCCTTTCTTGACCATGTGCGTAAATTCGATGCCGCTCAGGATCGCTGAGGGCCGGCCGGACGCCGCAGGCAACCTTCAAATGCACTATCTCGATTGCCGTGGAAATCATTAGTCTGGCCGGGCTTTGAACCATTGGTTCAAAACATCCTTGTAGGCTGCGTAGCCTAGTTCGTCGGAGCAACCGGGATTGATGCAGGACCACCCGCCGATCCGTTTACGCGTACGCCGTCAGATGAGGCGTAAGTGCCGTTCGCTGCGTGCAAACGTGCCTCAGCCGCTTGGATCTCATCGGGATAATGATTCTGCCGTGCGGCAGGTTGATAGCCCGCTTGTTCCAGTTGAACGAGTTCGGCGCGTACTTCGGCGCGCGTAATGGGAGCGTTGGTAGTTTGCGCGAACGATATAGCCGGAACGATCAGAACAGCAGCCAGTAATGCGCAGATAAGATTTTTCATAATAAGCAGACCTCGCGGAATGTGGCTCCAGTCACCATGATTGAAGCCTGTGCCTCATCGTCCTAAGGTGATGATGAGCAGGACTTCATTCTGCGCAACCGACCCTGTCCTAACGCTGACACCGAGATTACAAGGCTGTTATCTGCGCGATCTATTCAGCACGCGATCTTCCGATAGTGGGTCCGATACCACGCATTTTTCACAACAGAGAATTGCATGTCGCCGCAAATTATGACGATCATAAAGTTCCCCTGGCGTGCCGCGCTGACCTCGATGTATGACGTCGAAGATCTGTGCCGCATGATCAAACCAACGTTCATCCAAGGGAACCGAAATGAAAAAACTATTGTTCGCGGGCGCGACCATGGGCATGCTCGCCTGTCCACTTTCGAGCTTCGCGCAGAGCAGCGTAACGCTCTACGGCGTGATAGATGAAGGCCTCAACTACACGAGTAACGTTGGCGGCCATTCGAACGAGGAACTGCAGAGCGGGTACGCTCAGGGAAGCCGGTGGGGCCTCAAGGGGTCGGAGGATCTGGGCGGCGGACTGAAGGCAATTTTCCAGCTAGAGAATGGTTTCGACGTCAACACTGGAAACCTCAACCAGGGAGGACGGATGTTCGGTCGGCAGGCGTACGTGGGCCTGAGTTCCGCGCACTTAGGCACGGTCACCCTTGGGCGGCAGTACGATTCGGTTGTAGATTACCTCGCGCCGCTGACGGCAAACGGAAACTGGGCGGGCTACCTGATGTCCCACCCGCTGGATAACGACAACACCGACAACTCGTTCCGCCTCAACAATACGGTCAAGTACGCCAGCAATAACTACGGAGGGTTCACTTTCGGTGGTTTGTACGGTTTCAGCAATCAGGCAGGCGGTTTTGCGAACAACCGCGCGTATAGCCTCGGCGCACAGTACGCAGCCGGACCGCTGACAGTCGCGGCAGCCTACATGCAAATCAACAACCCGGGCGGCACCACGGGCGGCTCGCTAGCCACTAACGACACTAACTTCTTTGCGAGCCGGGAGCGTGTCTGGGGCGGCGGTGTCAACTATACGATCGGGTCCGCGGCCACGCTGGGACTGGTCTACTCGCATACCGACCTGAACAACGCTACGGGATCCGTGTATGTCGGCAATTTTGCCAACACAGCAAGCTCATTAAAATTCGATAACTTCGAAGCAAACTTCAAATACCAGTTCGCCAGGGATCTATTCGCGGGGGCAATGTACACCTACACGATGGGTCATTTCAACAGTACCGCCGGAGACTCTAAGCCCAAGTGGAATCAGTTCGGCCTGATGCTGGACTACAATCTGTCGACCCGGACGGACGTCTACGTGCAGGGTATCTATCAGCACGTCTCGAACGTTTCCGCTTCGGCTGCGCCGCTCAACGGAGCCTTTATTCCGGGCGCCGACGCACCGTCGTCAACCCAGAACCAGTTCGTCAGCCGCGTCGCTTTGCGGCACGTCTTCTAGCCGAGATATCAATTTTGTAATCAACCGGTTCGTCTTTCGTCAACAACACTGATGCAAGCTAGCAGCAATGTTGTTGACCCTGGATGACAAGTCATGAACCAGCTCGATTCGATGCGCATTTTTTCGAAAGTCGCGGAATGCCTCAACTTCGCGGACGCAGCACGCCAACTCGGCATATCGAACGCGGTGGTGACACGGAGCGTAGCAACGCTCGAAAAACATCTGCGTATCCGGCTGATCAATCGCACGACCCGGAGAGCTGCACTTACGACTGCGGGCCAAGCGTATTTCGAGGGGTGCCAGGATCTGCTCAGGCAATTGACAGCAATGGAGCAGCGCATTCTCTCGACGACGGCCCACCCCGTGGGATGCCTCAGGATCGGGTCGCCCGCTTCGTTCTCGCAAGGCAAGCTCGCGGCGATCCTCACCGCGTTTCGCACGGAGCAGCCGCACGTGTCTTTCGACGTCACCGAGTACGAAACGATCAACGAGATCGCGCCGGAGAATTATGATCTTTGCTTCACGGCTGAACAGCGACTACGCGACTCCTCAATGGTATGCAGGCCGCTGGTCCGCATGCACGACGTGGTCGTCGCAGCGCCAGCTTACATCGCGCGGCGAGGTCAACCGGCCACGCCCGCGGGCCTGACCGAACACGACATCCTGCTGGCATCGGAAGCGCCAAACCGCTATTGGGAATTCAGGGACTTCAACGGGACGCACCGCGTTCCGTTCGACCCGATTCTGACGACCCGAAGCCTGTTGGCGGTCAAAAGCGCTGCCGTCACCGGCCTGGGCATTGCGCGCATTGCGAACGTGCTTGTTGAGCAGGAGCTGGCCGAAGGATCGTTGGTACCCCTGCTACCCGATTTCCGGCTCGACAGCAACGAGCGCACAGTCTGGATGCTGTACTCGGGCCAGCCATTCATCACTCAGGCTGTACGGGCCTTTATCGATTTTGTTGTAGACCGGCATCGAGATGAGGACGCGGTTCTGACACGGCCGACACGATCGACATGCACGGCGCTCAGCAGTAACGGCGTCAGTGTTCAGCAATGAGGGAACATACGAGCGCGGCCCAGTGGCGCATTATGTGCCCGATGCGCTGACTGAGATCAACGCGATCAAACACTTGAGCTTTTCCAAGCCAGCATCCTCAGACGGTAGCTGTTACCGCGGATGGTGATAATCTCGTCGTTACCCACTTTGCGGCGAAGGTAATGCACGTGCACTTCGACCGCCTTGCTCCGGATTGCTTCGCCACGCTTATAGAGCCGCTGTTCGAGCTCGGCCCTCGAAAACACACGATTGAGTTCTTCCAGCAAGGCTTGCAGCAGAGTGAACTCACGGGACGAAAGGTGTACGCCCCCGCCGTTCTTGCTCGCGTTGAGAGCAACCGGGGGCAGACGTCGACAATAAAAAGGTCGTATTGCGCGTCGCTGAACGCCTGCCTGGCCGCTTCGCTTCCCTGCACACTCCATGAGCGAAGACCATCCTCATCATCTTGGAAGCGGCGATGAGTGGACTTATTCTGCGCGACATGCACTGACTCATAGCCGACGCTCAGATGACAAGATCGTCATGTGGCGCACTCCGATTGTGCATCCCGGCATTCGAAGATGACAACTTTGTAACCTCGTGGTCAGGACCGGGTAAAGATCCATTCGTCACACTGGCCACACGTTTCGAAGTCTCCGTTTTCCGAGCGCAGCTCATCTTCCGGGAATACCCATGTGGATTGTCAGACTGGCCTTGCGCAGGCCCTACACCTTTATTGTGCTCGCGATCCTGCTGTTCCTGATCGGACCGCTCGCCATCATGCGTACGCCTACAGATATTTTTCCGAATATCAATATCCCGGTGGTAAGCGTTGTCTGGTCGTATAGCGGATTCTCCGCGGAAGACATGGCGTACCGGATCACGTCGAACTATGAACGCGCGCTGACTTCCGATGTTGAAGATATTGAGCACATTGAATCGCAGTCGCTGAACGGCGTCTCGGTCATCAAGATATTCTTTCATCCCGGCGCGGACATCAACCGCGCTATCGCCGAAGCCGGCTCGAATTCCGAATCCATTCTGCGCGTGCTGCCGCCGGGCACGTTGCCGCCTAACATCATTACGTACAACGCGTCGACCGTCCCTATCCTGCAACTGGGGCTGTCTAGCAATACGCTGCCCGAGCAAACGCTCTACGACCTGGGCAACAGCTTCATTCGCACGCAACTCGCTACGGTGCAGGGCGCCGCTGTCCCGCTGCCCTTCGGCGGCAAGATCCGCCAGATCATGATCGACATCGATCCCCGCGCATTGCAGGCCAAAGGCTTGTCGCCCAGCGACGTGGTCAATGCCGTCAATGCGCAGAACCTGATCCTGCCGGGTGGCACGGCCAAGATCGGCGCACTTGAATACAACGTGCAGATGAACGGCAGCACGGACAGCGTCGCAGCGCTCAACAACCTGCCGATCAAAACCGTCAAAGGCGGCGTGGTCTATGTACGGGACGTCGCGCAGGTGCGTGACGGGTATGCGCCGCAAACCAACATCGTGCGCAGCGAGGGCAAACGCGCCGCACTGCTCACAGTGGAAAAGACAGGTAGCACGTCGACCCTGACGATCATCGGGCAGATCAAGTCCATGCTGCCGAAGATCGCAGCAGGCCTGCCTAAGGCGCTGCACATCACGGCGCTTTCCGATCAGTCGGTGTTCGTGAAGTCGGCCGTGACAGGCGTCGTGCGGGAAGCCGTGATCGCGGCATGCCTGACCGCGTTGATGATCCTGCTGTTCCTCGGCAGTTGGCGCGCAACGCTGATCATTGCCGTCACTATTCCGCTCTCGGTACTGACCTCGCTGATCGCGCTCTCGGCACTCGGCGAAACCATCAACATCATGACCCTCGGCGGCCTGGCGCTGGCGGTCGGGATTCTGGTGGACGACGCGACTGTGGCTATCGAAAACATCACGCACCATCTGGAGAACGGCGCGCCGCTGCATGACGCCATTCTCAACGGTTCGGGCGAGATCGCGGTTCCCACCTTCGTATCAACGCTCTCTATCTGCATCGTGTTCATGCCGATGTTCCTGCTTTCAGGCGTAGCCCGTTACCTGTTTGTACCGCTCGCCGAAGCGGTTGTGTTTGCGATGTGCGCGTCCTACTTCTTTTCGCGCACGCTGATTCCGACCCTTGCGATGTACCTGATGAAGATGCCGTCGAAAGATGGCCGGGTGGCACGCGGACCGTTCGCTTTTCTCATGCGGTTCCAGGCCGGGTTCGAGCGTCGTTTCGAAACATTGCGCCACGGCTATAAGGCGACACTCAGCCGCGCCATTGAAAACCGCCGCCGCTTCATGCTGGTGTTCATGCTGCTCTGCGTGGGGTCGTTTGCGCTCGTGCCGTTCACAGGCCGCGACTTTTTCCCCGCTGTCGATACCGGCGAGATCCGCCTGCACATGCGCGCCCCCACCGGCACCCGGATCGAGCAGACCGCGCGTCTGGCGGACGAAGTCGAAGCGAAGATCCGCACAGTCATTCCGAAGTCGGACGAGGCCGCGTTGCTCGACAACATTGGTGTGCCGGTAAGCGGCATCAACCTGACCTATGACTCGTCAGCGCCGGTCGGATCGGAAGACGCGGACATCATGATCACATTGAAAAAAGGACACGCGCCAACGGCGGACTATGTCGCGAAACTGCGCAACGTACTGACCGCGTCGTTCCCCGGCACCACCTTCGCGCTCCTCCCGGCCGATATCGTCAGCCAGATCCTTAACTTCGGCCTCCCCGCGCCGATCGACATCCAGATCGTCGGCAACAAGCTCGATCAGAACCGTGTGGTGGCGAACAACTTGCTGGCCAAGCTGAGGAGCGTGCGTGGTCTCGTCGATGCCCGGATTCAGCAGCCCGGCGACGAACCCGCGATCAACATCAATGTAGACCGGACCAAGGCGATGCAAGCCGGCCTCACCCAACATGATGTCGCGCAGAACCTGCTGATCGCGCTGTCGGGCAGCTCGCAGACCACGCCTAACTTCTGGCTCGATCCGAAAAACGGCGTGAGTTATCCGTTGATGACCGAAGTGCCGCAATACGACATTCATTCGCTGCAGACGCTGGCGAACGTGCCGCTGACGAAGAACGCGACTTCCTCGTCGCCTCAAAACCTGTTGGGTTCATTGGGCACCATGTCCCGTGGCACGCAGCAAGCCGTGGTCTCGCACTACAACGTGCAGCCCGTGCTCGATATCTTCGCTTCAGCGCAAGGACGCGATCTCGGTGGCGTGGCGTCGGACGTGACCCGGCTCGTGGACCAAGCGCAGGCACAGTTGCCCGCCGGCTCCTCGATCGTCATCCGCGGCCAGGTGCAGTCGATGAATGAATCGTTTAGCGGCCTGGGACTGGGACTCGTATTCGCCATCGCGCTGGTCTACCTGCTGATGGTCGTGAACTTCCAGTCGTGGATCGACCCGCTGATCATCATCAGCGGCTTGCCTGCGTCGCTGGCGGGTATCGCGTGGATGCTCTTCGCCACGCACACCACGTTAAGCGTTCCGGCGCTCACGGGCACGATCCTGTGCATCGGCATTGCAACGGCCAACAGCATTCTTGTCATCAACACGGCGCGCGAGATGTTGCAAGGCGGCGCGCCGCCGCTGACCGCTGCCCTTGAAGCCGGCTTCAACCGCTTCCGGCCCGTGCTGATGACCGCGCTCGCGATGTTGATCGGCATGTTGCCGATGGCGCTCGGCCTGGGTGACGGCGGCGAACAGAATGCACCGCTTGGGCGCGCCGTGATCGGTGGCCTGGCGATCGGCACGGTCTCCACCCTTCTATTCGTCCCGGTCGTATTCGGCATGGTCCACGCGTGGATCGAAAAGCGCCGTATGAATAAAGCGGCAGCGGCGCCAACCACCCCGGCCATTCAGTGACTGCCTTTAAACGAGCACAGACCATGAACCATCAAAACGACATGCACGAACCAGCGGTGCTGGCTGATAAGCCGACCGCCAAGCCCGCCATCCGCCGACGCTTCATGATGCCGCTGGCATTGGGCGCTATCGCTGCTGCGTTGCTCGTGATCGGCATTGTTCCGAGACTGCACGCCAGCACCGCACTGTCCTCGCAAGCCGCTGCGCAACATGCGCTCAGTGTTTCGGTCATCAAGCCGCGCAGCGCGCCTGCGGTCCAGGAACTCCTGCTGCCCGGCTCGGTGATGCCCTACGCCGATGCCTCGATCTACGCCCGCACAAGCGGATATCTCGAACACTGGTACGCCGACATCGGCGCCAGGGTGAAGACAGGGCAAACGCTGGCCGTCATCCAGACACCGGAACTCGATGCACAGCTTCGCCAGGCGCGCGCCGACGTAGCAACGGCACAAGCCAATTCCGACTACGCCAAAGTCAGCGCGCAACGCTGGCAGGACATGCTGAAGACACAGTCGGTCTCGCAACAGGACACCGACACGAAGGTCAGCGACATGCAGGCGAAAAGCGCCATGCTGCAGTCCGCGCAAGCTAATGTGCAACGCCTGTCCGAGCTGGTGTCGTACGAAAAGGTGAGCGCACCCTTCGACGGCGTGGTGACAGCTCGCAACGTAGACGTTGGCGCGCTGGTCACGGCGGGCGGTTCGCCGGGTCTGGCCGCCATGCCTGGTGAACTCTTTCATGTGGAGCAGACGGACACGTTGCGGGTGTTCGTCGATGTACCGCAAAACGATGCGCCCTACGTCACGCCGGGCACCGAGGTTTATCTGAGTGTGCAGCAATATCCAGGCAGGCGTTTCGCCGCGAAAGTCGTGCGCAGTGCCGGTGCGATCGATCCGGTCAGCCGCACGCTGCACGTGGAAGTCGATGTCGACAACCGCGACGGCGCGCTGCTGCCCGGCGCCTATGCACAGGTACATCTGGCGCTGCAGAACGCCAGCCCCGCGCTCGACCTGCCGGTGAGCGCGCTTCTGTTCAGACCCAATGGCGTGAGCGTTGCGGTCGTCGACAGTACGGGTAAAACCGCGCTCAAAACCGTGACCATCGGACGGGATTTCGGCACTCACGTGGAAGTCATGACCGGGATTACGGCTACCGATCGCGTCATCGACAATCCGGGCGACGCTATCAGCGCGGGCGAGCCGGTGCAGATCGTTTCATCCGCCTCATGAGGACCGTGCTCATGCTTATGTCACCCTCCGCCCTCGCCCGCAAGACCTTGGCCGTCTGCCTGGGCGTCGCGCTCAGCGCTTGCTCCACCTTGCCTGTCTACCAGAAGCCGGACGTCTCCGTTCCCGCGCACTATGCCGGCGCCGCAGGTTGGGCGCCCGCCACGCCCGCCGATACCCAGCCGCGCGGCCCATGGTGGACCGTCTTCGGCGACTCGCAGTTGAACGAGCTCGAAAGCCGTATTGATGTATCGAACCAGACGGTCAAGAAAGCGGTCGCGCAGTTGCAGCAAGCACGCGCGTTCGTCGACTATCAACGCGCAGGCTTCTTCCCGACCGTGACCGCGGGCGCGTCCGCGAGCCGCTTCCGTACATCGCAGAACGTGCAGGGCCATTCGCTTGCGGGCAAGACCATACCCGACTATTCGGCCGGCTTGAGCGCTTCGTGGGAGCCCGACCTGTTTGGCCGCGTGAAAGACGCAACCGTCAACGCGCAGGCGAATGCTGCTGCAAGCGAGGCCGATCTTGCAGCGGTGCGCCTTTCGATGACCAGCGATCTGGCCGTTGATTACTTCGACCTGCGTTCACTCGATACCCAGAAAAAGCTCCTCGATGACACCGTGAACGCTTACGCCGACGCGCTGCGCATCCTGAATCAGCAACTGAAGAATGGGGCGATCGATGCCTCGGCGGTCGCGCTGGCCTCGACCCAACTGGAAAGTACGCGGACACAGGACACGGATATCGACGTCCAGCGCGCGCAGCTTCAGCACGCGATTGCTACGTTGATCGGCGAACCGGCATCGACGTTCTCCATGGCGGCCAATCCGAAATCATTCGTTGTACCATCTATTCCTCCCAGCTTGCCATCGCAACTTCTCGAGCGCCGCCCCGATATCGCCGCTGCCGAACGACGCGTGTTTGCGGCCAACGCGCAGATCGGCGAAGCGCATGCAGCGTTTTTCCCCGATCTCGCGCTCTCGGCGAGCGCCGGACTTGAAAGCACGTTCTTTGCTCCCTGGCTGACCGCTCCAAGCCTGTTCTGGGCGATCGGTCCGCAACTGGTCGGCACGCTATTCGACGGTGGACGGCGCGATGCCACGCTGAAGGGTGCCAACTCGCAATACGACGGCTCGGTCGCCGATTACCGGCAGACCGTGCTCGTGGCGTTTCAACAGGTCGAGGACAATTTGTCGGCGTTGCAGTCGCTTCAGAGCGAAGCCGCAAGCCAGCAACGCGCGACGTCCGCTGCCGGGCTTGCATTGAAGCTGACGACCAACCGGTTCCAGGCGGGTGCGGTGAGCTATCTCGATGTGGTGACCGCACAGACCATCGCGTTGACGAACGAGCGCACCGCCGACCAGATCGATGCGCGCAGGCTCGATGCAAGCGTGTTGTTATTGAAGGCGCTTGGCGGCGGTTGGCAAGGGCTTACGCCCGCGCAAACGTCATGATGAATCGCGTGCGGCCCGCGTCGTTTTGTGCGTGGGCGGTGCCGGGTATTGTCAACTTGTTGATGTCCGGCCGAATGAAAAGGTGGGCCGCGAACGAACTAATCGTCGTCCATTGCGACCCATGCTTGCCTCCGCGAAACTCGGGCGTTCGTCACGGCGCATCGGCGTTTACCGGTCAAAGGGTTTCTGACGTTTCGCCAGAGGACGTAGGGAGCTCACTTTCGTATGCTGGCAGCGACAGGGCATTGGCTGAAGATAACAAATTGGTAATCGTTATGTCAGCGTTCAGCCACCGTAGGAAGCGGAAAATGAGTTCGAGTCACCCATCCATAAAACGCGGTTTCCTAAGTACCAGGAACCTGCTGCGTACCAGTCGGAGGCCCGCGCACCTGCTGACCAAGTCGCTTGGACGCGTCAGACACTGATGCGGCCCCAGCGTTCATTATCTGCATGATTGACACCACTGACCATGAGCGAACTACTGGAAGATTCGGTGTCCGAGGCCGAGCTGATCCAAAAACTTAGGCAGGACCGGGAGTTCACGTCAGCCTATGTCAAGGCTGCAATGGAGGACGTCAACGAGCCTGAGAGGCGCAATGCCGGCCTCATTGCATTGCGGACGGTGGCCACGGCGTATGGCGGCCTCGGCGCGGTTGCGAAGGCGGGCCAGGTGAGCCGCGCGTCGGTCTATCGGGCGTTCTCGGCTAGCGGGAATCCACGACTCACGACGCTGATCGAACTGCTGCGCACGATGGGACTGCGTCTTTCGATTGAACTCGAGGCCGGTAGTCCGCCTCGACTTACGCGGCCTTCAAGAGGAAGGCCAAAACGGCCCACGCACGGTTCATGACGACGAAGGCAAAAGTCGATGCGATCGCGGCCCGGCACTTGAATGTCACTAACCGAATCCTGGGGACTTCATGAAAGTCAGTTTATCGATTTCTTGTGTTGCAAGCATATTCTTTTCGACGGTGGCCGTAGCAGCGTCGCCACCGCCCGCGCCGCTCACACTGCAATCGACTACACCGCTGCCCGATATAACAGGCGGCGACTTCGATCATTTTGCGGCCGATCTGCAGCGCCATCGGCTATATGTCTCTGCAGAAATCTACGGTTCGATTGAAGTATTCGATCTACCCGACGGACATCACGTTGCAAGCGAAAGGTCGGTTGCCAAGTCGCCCCACAAGATCGTGCTCGCCGATAACGGCGACAAGCTCATCATTGCCGACGCGGGCGCCGCGAGCGCAAGGTTCGTCGATACCAGAACGTTCGATGTGACGCGGGTCATTTCGCTTGAGCCGCAACCTGACAGCGGTGTGGTGGACAGGCGGACTGGTATTTTCTATCTGGGCAATGGGGGCGCCCAGTCACACAAGGATAGCGCTTATATCAGCCTGATATCGATGGCGGACGAGTCGGTGCTGGGCCGCATCGAGGTCCCGGCGGGACAAGTGAAGGCCATGGTTATCGATCCTTCAACCGATCGCATGTTCGTGAATTTCCGCGACAAGAATGAAATCGGTGTCGTCGATCTGAAGTCGCGCAAGCTGACCGGAATCTGGCGCGTCCCCGGACCAAGCCGCAACTCGGCGATGGCGTTCGACCCAGAGAGTAAGCGCCTGTTCATCGGGTCTCGCAATCCAGGCAAGTTGTTTGTCCTTGACGCAAGCGACGGTTCCGTACTCCAGACGCTTGATATTGTCGATACGTCGGATGAAATCATTGTCGATCGTCTGCATGGCCGGCTTTATGTAGCAGGCTCCAACGGCCTGGATGTTATCCGTCGAATCAAGAAGGATCACTATGGGATCGCACAGTATGTCGACACCTTGGGCGGGAAGACCGCGATGTATGTTCAGTCGATGAAGAAGCTCTACGTCATACACACAAAAAGTGCAGAAGTAACAGAAGCAGGGCTCCAGGTATTCAACGTTAACTGATGCGGTCTCAAAGAACTGAGGCGAATGGGGAAGATTCCTTAAGCGATGCATAAGGCAGCATGAGTACAATTTCATCCATTCGCTTACGTACAACATTCCTGATCAGATTTTCCTGATGTTCCGGCAAGTTGAAAAGATGTGTGTCGTACATATACCGTCTTTACCTGATCCCTGAGAAAACTTGATCATGAAACGTCATGAGAGTTAAAGCGACCAAGGTACGCTTGATGTCCGCTGCCGGCATGACGGCCTTTACGTTTGCAGCGGTTTTTTACGCGTACGGAAGGTCGGTGGGCACGACTGCTTCTCTCTACAGCACAATGGGGAATATCGTCGGCGTTACCGTTGGTCTTGCGTTGCCGGCGCTGGAGGCGATTCGTGCAAGACGCGCGATGCACATGCTCAGGCTCGAGCGCTTGCGTGAGACGGTCAACGTAGTGAACATCAGCCGCAGACTCGCCGACCAGGCGAACGCCGCACTGTGCAGCGATGTGTGCGACGACAGTTACTTCCAGCGAACCTACAACCGCTCCCAGATCGAACATGCATTGCGGCTCGTCGACCAGATCGAACCGGCTTCATCGAAGCGACATGCAGACGATGCTGTGACCGACACCCGGCGCGACCTGCGCACGTTTTTCTCACTCCTTCATGGTGCGGCGTCCGATTTCGGGGACCGTCAGGCGGTACCGGAACGGGTGATCGAGAGTCTGCGTGTGTCGTATGGCACGGTGGTGCGCGACATCGATCGCCTCGAAACCGAGTGCCTGAGGCTGCAGGAACAAATCGACTGCCGGCACGCTGCGCGCAAGGTCTAAGCGCGGATGTTCAAGGCGTGCAGCGCCTGGCGGTATGCATATTGGTGTTCAACGCCGCTTCCTGAACTGTCATCGCCGGACGATTCCTGCTTGTGCGCGAGCGCCAGTTGCCATGCCAAACAGTTCGGGGACGAAGGCGAGCAGGTCGCGCAACCTTCTGGCTCCCACAAGCGCGAGACTCATGGACGGATCGAGGCCCAAGGCACCGCCGATCAAGACAAAGCCGCCTTCCTGAACGCCCAGCGCGCCGCGTACAAAAAACGCGGCGCTGCTGAGTGCCTGAATCAGCGATTCGAGTACGACCGCTTCAGCGAAGCCGATTTTCGAACCGAGAAAATAAAGCGCCAGCCAGATCTCGAGAGACGTGGCGAGGCACTGCAGCAGCTGCCAGATGAACAGATAACGCAAGACAACCGCGTGTCTTCTCCAGATCAGCTTAATCGACTGGTCGATGCGTAGAGACGGACAGGCTAGCGCCGCGATCTGACCGCTTGTCAGGCAATTGAACAAGCGGGTCATAGTTTCGAACAGGTTCACGTGCTGGATCGGCGCAAAACCTGCAAGGACCGGCGCGAGCAGGGCGAGTCCCCAGAGCACATCCACGGCAAGCTGGCGTTCACCGGGGGGCGGGTCTTCGCGCCACACCAGCGCAGCGCCACGATCAGTCCGAGCGCCGCGAGCGCACGACCAATATATTTAGTCATGCAATGCAAATAAAGGAATTAAGCCGCAACGGTCACTTCGCTACAAGCGGATAGAGCAGGCCATCGCGCGGTCAGGGCGCATGCGATGTCGCGCCAGTCACGGTCTTTTCAACTGGAAAAGTCAGCACG
>DASYLW010000241.1:0-4008 GCA_036009385.1 Caballeronia sp. | reverse complement strand
CGAACTCGTGCTGAGCCGGTTGAGCGTGGATCTGGCGTTTCTCGGTGCTGATGGCGTGGCGGCGGATTTTGGTTTATGCGAGGCCAGCGCGGAACAGGCTTATCTGAAGGATTGCATCATTCGCCGCGCGGCGAGTGTGGTGGTATTAGCCGATGCCGACAAGCTCGGACGCGCACGCCAGCAACACTGGACACCGCTTGAGAGGGATTGGCGGCTGATTACAACCACCCTCGCCGATGACATCAGGCTCGCGCCGTTCCGGGCGCTGGAACGGGTGGTGGTCGAGATTGCGCAGATGGGGGTGGAGTAGGTTTGATGGGGAATAGGCGCATACGCGCCGACGGGCGATTTCGCTGTTCCTGTACATACTTTTCGGTGAGCACGGCAACACGATTGTCCCGACGGGTCGAGACGGCACATTCTCCCAAATGCTTACTGCCTCACCTTTGGGTCAGCGAAGCGCGCTTGATGTCATAGTTCTTTTTCGGCGGTTCGAATAATTCGCGTGCCTCGCTACTGTGGACGCGCTGGAGCAATGTGTCCGCCCATAGATCCGTATAGCTTTCGACGTGGAACCAGTCGTCAGGTTTGTCAGGTATTAGAAATGACGAACTAATTGTTTCAGTGCCTGAAGGTTTGCCCTTTAGAAAGAAAAACAGGACCGGTGATCTTTCGGGTTTGTTGTTTGTAACGTCGTGTTACTCCCTGAGCCGGCACGGCTCACCCTCAGCGCATCGTCCCGCACAACCGGCCTGTTCTTGTTACATGCGCCACGACTAGAAGCGCAAATGCGCGACGCGTGGGACCGGCTCGGCGCGCCTTGAACAGGTCATAGCCGTTGAAGAACTGCTTGCGCGGGCGCTGTTGATCGCGAAAGCTGCATAGCGTCAGCCGAAGCGCGCGGCGTCCGCGGAACGGGTGGTCGCGACTGAATACGGGACATGCACGTCAACCGATAAAGCTCGAACGTTTTGTCCGGTGCGATATGACGAATAACGGGATCGCTATACACGACGTGTACGAGCTTCAGGACACCGGCCAATGCGGCACCGGCAAACTGCTTGATGGCACGTCCGCGCATCCGGGCTTCAGACACGTCTGCGTTGCGTTGCGGTATAAAAGGGCAATCTCGCCCACGCTGGCGCACATCGCAGCATCGATTGAGTCGGCCCGGGCGTGGTTGCACATTGACGCAGCCATCACAAGAACGGTAAGCATGGCACGTCTTATGATTGACTTTGCCGATGCCAATGTTTTATCTGACGCGATGACCGCAATTGCGCCCTGTGGCAACGACCGTGACTTCACAGCGCAGACCCCATGTCGTCACCGGGCAGCGGCGTGACGGCTTGTTTTGCGGCCTCACGCGCAGCCTTCGGCAAAGGTGGTGGGTTCGCACCGTTGCTCGGCAGCATCACGCGCGGTTTTTCAATGAACATGCGGCGCGGCAACTTAAAACCTCTTAACGCGAGCAATTCCAGCGGGCCTTTGCCGACTTCCACGCGCATGAAATAGCTCAACGGATAGGTCATATTTGCAGGCGCGGCAGTAAGCGGCTGCTGCGTGATGAGGCTATCGAGCGAGGCGCGTTTTGAGGGTGCGCTCTCTTGCGCTGACGCGCCCCAATCGTCGCCATTCCGACTTGCGCCGCGCTCACCCTCCGCAACTCGCACAGACGCCAGCGGTGCAACTGCACGCGCCATGCGTGTATCCGGTTCAGCCTGCCACGTCAGTTGAAACGTGGCGTTATCGATCGGCTCGATCTTCGCGCGCTCCAGCATTCGCACGAATGCCCATCGACCGGCGAACTCGAAATTCTTGCTTGTACCTGCCGTTTCAGTTTGCCATTGCAAGCGTGTACCTGCGACCTGCGGATCGTTCGATGGCCATTGCAACGGTTGCCAGCGTTCGCGCTGGTTGTAGTAGTGCAGCTTTTGCGCATCGAGTGTGAGCACGGTGTCGGTGATGCCGGGTGTTGGAATCGGCTTGAGATCAAACCGATACTGCGGCTCGCCCTCAGGCATCAAGTGCCCAGCGACGCGCCGCAATATATTCATGGCGGGCAAAAAATCGGGATCGAATCGCAGCGCACCGCCGCGTGGGTTGACTTCCACCCATTGATCACCTCGAAGCTCAAGAACGCCTGCAAGCTGCGTGCTTAGGAACGACGAAATCAAACCGCCTTGCAGCCTGATAAATCGGGCGAGTTCGGGTATCGATGCGTCGTTCCCGGTGTTATCGAACGGATAGCGGCCCGCGAACGACTTGTTCCAATGAACGGCGATGTCCTCGTGCCATACATCGTTCAGGCTTGCTTGCGCGGGCTGTATAACGATCTGCATGGCTTGGGCTACAGGCCGCACGAACAACGCATCACCCATACCGGACCACTGCGCGCCAAGGCTCGCCGAGACAAGCTGCGCGTAGGCTTGGGTATCGGCGAGTTCGGAGTTTTTACCTTGGAACAATGCCTGGGCAAGTTGCCGCGTCTGAACGTCGGCATCGGCGCCATTGCTGATCTGCTGGAGCTTTAAACGCAGCGCCGTGACGCGTTCGATGTAGCGTTGCAGGCTGACGTCGCTGGCAACTGCTGTCTTCGTCTTGTTCGACTCGCTGGCCTCTCCGATAAGTCGAAGCACCGGCCCAAAGGACGCCGATAACGGTCCCGCGTCCTGCGCAACGGCGGCCGCTTGCGGATCGTCCTTCTTGCCGAAAACATTCTGTGCTTTGGCGACCAGGGTGTCCGATAGCGACGCCTCACGCATGCCAGCGTTGCCTTGATAGTCGAGCGATTTCATCAGCGCGATGACCGGCGATTGCCGGGCATCGGCGAGGAGTTTCATCTGCTCGATGGCTTCCGGAATGTTGGGTGCCGATTGCCATTGCATCGCGTTCGTGAACGTTTGCCAATGCTCGGCGTAATCGTTGAAGTACTGAGCGGTGAGCGCGGCTTCGAGGCTGTCGGTCGATGAAGCTTGTACAGAGTTCACTGCATTCGCGGCTGCGCCATTGTTGGCGAGCACCCAGTCGCGCGTTACGTCGCGGCTTTTAGCGGCTTCGGTAATCGCGGCTGCGACATACCCTTCGTATGCCTGACGGGTGTAGACGCCGGGCACAGTAGCGCTGGTTCGTAACAGGCCACGTGTATCTGTGCCGGTTGTGAGTGAGGCCAACGTCTGATCAGGATACTTGTTACCCACGCCGGCGAGCACGCTTTGATAAACCGTGTCTTCGGAGTTACGCGTACCGATCACAGACAGCAGCGTCTGACGCGATGCGTTCACGAGGTCCGCGCGCGGTTCGATGCGCCAGGCGTCGTGTGCTTTGAGATGTTGCGCGTAGAAGGCTGAAAGCCGTTCGGCAATATCGAGCTTCGCACCGATGGAAACGTTGGCATTCGTTGACCAATAGCGCATAAGTTGCGGCGCGATGAAACCTGCATCGACACGGCCTGGATCGGCGAGCATCAGGTAGGTTTTAAGTGCCTTGTGACCTTCGAGGGCGGCGATGTTCGTGTGGTCATCGAGTGAATCGGTAGGCATCTGGCTTAGGTCCACCAGCGTGGCTTCCAGATTCTGCTGAATCGGCGTGATCAGGATCGATTTACTTGCGGTCGCATAGGACGGCCAGAGCGCGGAGAGAATCGCTTTGTCTTGATTCAACCCGAAGCGCGTCCACAGCGGCGGCTGATGCGCAACACGCTCTTCATACCACTCGATTTGCTGCTGCAAGGCGAGCAACGCGTTCAGACGCGCGGCCGAGTCGGGCGCAGTCTTGAGCGTTTGGATGGTCTCGCGAGCATCAAGCAGGCTGCGACCGTTGATAATGCCGGAGATCAGCATGCCGGAAGTCCATATGCCAATCGCGGTTAGAGCGATGGCCGAGAACACGGTGACGGGATGCATGCCGATGCGCTTACCACGCTGCTCGCCAGCCACCACCGCAAGATGATTCCATATGGGTAAGTCGGCACCGTCTAAGGCATTACGGTCGGTTGCTTGATTGTCT
>DASYLW010000240.1:0-5472 GCA_036009385.1 Caballeronia sp. | reverse complement strand
GCGGGGGCAGCCACAGTTCTGCTGTGTTCCCTGTTAGGCCCGTAAGGGCACCGACTAACCGCGCTATTATGCCCGTTTTTGCAGCGGCTAAAGCGCATCGGCGTCAGGCCGGACGTGCTTTAGCCGCATTGTCCCGGGCGCCTTGTACGCGAGGCGCAATCAGTGAATGAGTTGGCGAATCAGTTGACGAATAAATCAAGCGAGGATCGGCGGATGTCACCGTGGTTGACCGTGGTCGGAATCGGGGAGGATGGATGGCGCGGACTGAGCCGGCACGCCCGCCAGGCGCTGCTCGCGGCCGATACTATTTTCGGCGGCGCGCGCCATCTCGCGTTGTTGCCCGCCCGAATTGGCGGCGAACGTCATGCATGGCCTACGCCGTTCACGATCGCGCCCGTGCTCGAATATCGTTGCGAACGCAAACGGGTGTGCGTTCTCGCGAGCGGCGACCCGATGATGTTTGGCGTTGGCTCGACATTCGCCCGCGAACTGACTGCCGATGAATTCCGTGTGATGCCCGCGCCGTCTTCGTCGTCACTTGCCGCCGCACGTTTGCATTGGGGGCTTGAGGACGTCGCGGTAGTGTCGCTGGTCGGGCGGCCGGTCGCGGCGCTCGAAAGGCAGCTTCATCACGGCGCGCGCCTGTTCGTCCTGAGCAGCAACGCGGCGAGCCCGGGCGTGGTCGCCGGTTTGCTGACCAAGCGCGGTTTCGGCGCAAGCCGACTGAGTGTATTCGAGCATCTGGGGGGCGAGCGCGAGCGTCGTATCGACAGCGTGGCCAGCGCGTGGACGACCAGCGAAGTGGCCGCGCTGAATCTGGTGGCGATCGAGTGCATCGCGGAAAACCATGCACGGTGCTTGCCGCTGACGCCCGGTCTTCCAGACGATGCTTACCGGCACGACGGGCAGATCACGAAGCGCGATGTCCGCGCGATCACGCTGTCGCGGCTTGCTCCCGAGCCCGGCGAACTGCTGTGGGACGTGGGTGCGGGATGCGGTTCGATTGGTATCGAATGGATGCGCGCGCACCCGGGTTGCCGTGCCATTGCGATCGAAGCGAATGGCCAGCGTCAACGCCTGATCGAACACAATCGCGACGCGCTCGGCGTGCCTGGACTCCAACTGATCGAGGGTGAAGCGCCAGAGGCGTTGGCCGGACTTCCCGAACCCGATGCCATTTTTATCGGTGGTGGCGTGAGCGCGCCGGACATGCTGGACGCGTGCTGGTCTCATCTGAAGAAAGGCGGGCGGATGATCGTCAATGCAGTCACCCTCCAGAGCGAGGTGGCGCTGATCGCATGGCGTGCGCTTCACGGCGGCGAGATGACGCGTATCGGCGTTGCGCATGCGCAGCCCTTAGGTGCCTTCGATACCTGGCGCCAGGCGCTTCCGATCACGCTGCTTCATGCTGTTAAACCATGATGCTTATCGACCGACCGGCAGGGGCGCAATGATGCGGGTCTTGCTATTGGGAGGCACTGGCGACGCATTGAGAATCGCGCGACGTCTCGGCCCTGCACATATTTATAGCCTTGCCGGACTGGGGCGCGTGCCGGACGATCTGACCTGCAGCGTGCGCGTGGGTGGTTTTGGGGGAATAGAAGGGTTGAAGGCGTTCATCGAAACCGAATCCATCGGCTTGATAGTCGATGCGACGCATCCTTACGCCGCGCAAATGAGCCGTCACGCGAGCGCGGCCAGTGCGCTCAAGCACATTGAATGCTGGGCGCTGCGCCGCGCACCGTGGCAATCGCAATCCGGAGACGATTGGCGCGAGGCAGGCGATTTTCCGGACATTATTCACACGCTCGCGCCTTACAAATATCCGCTTTGGACGCTGGGCCTGGAACCGCTTGCGCATCTGGATGAGATTCCCTCTACGCAACACTGGACCATTCGCTGTCTCGACTCGCACCCGGGCAACGCACGCGCGACAATCATCGGTGCGCGCGGCCCGTTCTCGCTGGAAAGTGAACGCATGCTCTTCGACGCGCAGCAAACCGATGTCCTCGTCAGCAAGAATAGCGGCGGCGCGGCAACGGAGGCGAAACTTGCCGTAGCGCGGGAACGCGGTTTGCCTGTGGTCATGCTGCAACGGCCGCACCTGCCACCGGCCGAGCGCGAATTTTCCGATCCCAGCTCGCTTCTGGACGCACTTGAAGCAGGGTCCCACTCACATTCACGTTTCGATAAAACCCCTTAAATGACGGTCTATTTTATTGGCGCCGGACCCGGAGATCCCGAACTCATCACGGTGAAAGGCCAACGCCTCATTCGTACATGTCCGGTCATCCTGTACGCTGGATCGCTCGTGCCGGAAGCGGTGCTGAGTGGACATTGTGCGAAAAGCGTCGTGAATACGGCCGATCTTCACCTCGACGAAATCATTGCGTTGCTCGAAGCCGCTCACCTTAAAGGGCAAGACATTGCGCGTGTGCATTCCGGAGATCCTTCGCTATACGGCGCAATAGGCGAGCAAATACGGCGCTTGAATATACTTTGTATTCCTTATGAAATCGTTCCCGGCGTCACAGCGGCCGCTGCATCGGCGGCCTCCCTTGGTTGCGAATTCACGTTACCGGGGATATCGCAAACGGTGATCCTGACGCGCTTCGCCACGAAGACGTCGATGCCCGCAGGCGAGCAACTCGCCGATCTCGCACGCCATCGCGCGACCATGGCAATACACCTTGGCGTGCGTCATATTGAGCGGATAGTAGTTGATCTGATTCCGCATTACGGCGCGCAGTGCCCGGTAGCGGTCGTCTTCCGTGCGAGCTGGCCCGACGAAGAGAAGGTGCTCGGCACGCTCGCCGATATCGCCGGAAAAGTGCTTGAAAAAGGTATTGAAAGGACAGCGTTGATCGTGGTCGGATATGTATTGAATGCGGAAGGTTTCCGGGATTCGTCGCTGTATCGCAAGCCATTCTGAGCTACCTGCCATGCGCGATATCGATACTGTTTTCGATGCCCTGTCGCATTCGAGTTTCCGCATGCGCTTCCGCTTGGGTGCGCGTGAAGAAGCTTATTTGCGTGAACATGGTATGACGGAAGTGATCAACCATGCCGGTGAACTGATTACGCGGCGGCTTGCGCCAGAGCATCTGCCGAACGACGGCAAGCAGACGCCGTTTCGCGGCCATCCGGTATTTATCGCGCAGCATGCCACGGCAACGTGCTGTCGGGGTTGCCTCGCGAAATGGCACGGCATTGCGGCGGGAAAAGCACTGGACGATGACGAGCGGAACCATGTTGTGCACGTTATCGAACGCTGGCTGAAGGCGCAAAAAGTGACCGGCGCTGAGAAACCGCCGCGTCAGGCCGACTTGCCGTTCTGACAGAAAAACGCCGCGCGGTTTGAGCCGCGCGGCGTGATTGCCTCATCGTCGGCTTATCGTCGACTTATCGCGTGCTCATTCCAAAGCGCGTTTCTTCTTGGCCCGGCGCGACAACATATTCAGCCCTTCGACTAGCGCCGAGAACGCCATCGCTGCATAGATGTAGCCCTTGGGAACGTGAGAGCCGAATCCTTCGGCGACCAGCGTCATCCCGATCACCAGCAGGAAACCGAGCGCGAGCATGACGACAGTCGGATTCCTTTCGATGAAACGCGACAGCGGACCTGCCGCGAACATCATCACTGAAACAGCCCCGACCACCGCGACGAACATGATCGGAATGTGTTCGGTCATGCCGACTGCAGTCACGATGCTGTCGATGGAAAACACGAGATCAAGCACCAGAATCTGGCCGATCGCCGACCACGGCGTGAGTGTGGAGGTCTTCGCGACTCCGCTGCCATTCTCGCCTTCACCCGAGACGTGATGATGGATCTCGGTGGTCGCTTTCCATACGAGGAACGCACCGCCGGCAATGAGGATCAGGTCGCGCCACGAGAAGTCGTGTCCGAACGCGGTGAAGATCGGGGCGGTCAGGCGCACGATCAGCGCGACCGTGCCGAGCAGGCCGAGCCGCATGACCAGTGCCAGCCCGATGCCGAGTCGCTGAGTGCGTGCGCGGTGCGCCTCGGGCAGTTTGTTCGTAAGAATGGAGATGAAGATCAGGTTGTCGATGCCGAGCACGACTTCCATGACGAGGAGCGTCGCGAGTGCGGCCCACGCGCCGGGATCGCTTGCCAATGCAACTAAATAGTCCATGAGATCCGAAGGTCTTGGAGAAGTAGGAGGAAACGGAGAAAGGCGCCACGCGGCGGCCGATCGCGATGATACGTGACGCGTTAAGCAAAAATGTAAGCTTAATGAAATAATTGAGAGCGGCGGAGGGTCAAAAAGTTCGCGAGACAGACTGCAGGTATCCATTTATCCCAAAAATGGTGCATCAAGCGAACACGGGTAAACTCCAGGACTGACCGCCCTTACTTTGGCCGGAACAGTTTCCGGTTCCGGCACCTTCAACCTTTGCTGCCCGATTCCGGCAGTTCCTTTCGGGTTTCGCATGCAGGGAAAATCGCAACGCCTGGTCGAACTGGACTTCTTCCGTGGCCTCGTACTGCTGGTGATTCTCGTCGATCATATTGGCGGCAGTATGGTATCCCGTGTGACGCTTCACGCGTTCGCACTCAACGACGCTGCCGAAGTTTTCGTGTTCCTGGGTGGATTTGCCACCGCGACCGCCTATGTGTCAATGTCGGGCCGCCGCTCGGAATCAGTCGCGCGGGCGCGTTTTTTCCGGCGTGCGTTCGAAATTTATCGCGCCTTCCTGGTCACCGCTGTCCTGATGCTGCTGACAAGTCTCTTGTTGCGGCCGTTTTTCGGCAGCGCGCCGAATCTGGCCGCGTCCGACCTGAATGCCGTTATCTCCACGCCTTTCACCGCGCTCGCTGACGTGCTGCTTTTGCGCCGTCAACCGTATCTGTCTTCGGTCCTGCCCATGTACGCGTTTTTTGCGCTGGCCGTCCCGTTCGTGTTGCCGCTGGCGCGCACCAAGCCGTTTCTGCTGCTCGGTGCGAGCATCGCATTGTGGGCAGCGGCGGCTCCCGTTGCCGAGTATTTGCCGTCGGTCGATGACTTGCTGTGGGATTTCAATCCGGCCGCGTGGCAGCTGATGTTCGTGATTGGCGTGATCGCATGCTGTCATCCGGTTTATCAGCGCGTGAGTTCGCACCGGCTCGGTCGGATTGTCAGCATAGCGGCGATCGCGATTGTCGTGGGCATGGCGTACTACAAGTTGCTCGTGCTTCCGGTTCCCTTCGATGGCGATTTCAAGCGCAACCTGGCCGGCGCGAGAGTTGTGAATTTCCTCGGCGTCGCGTGGCTCGCTGGCGACCTGGCGCGTCGTGGAGTGGTGAAGCAGATAGCGCAGCGCTTGCCTTGGGTTGGCGCGGTTGGCCGCGATGGACTGGTGTGTTTCGTAGCGGGCGCGGTGATTTCGCTGACGGTTGATTCAGTGTTGTTCACGCTCACGGGTGGACTGATTGATGTCCCGCTGGGTCTCGCTGCCGACGCTGTGGCG
>DASYLW010000239.1:0-6451 GCA_036009385.1 Caballeronia sp. | reverse complement strand
CTCGTGCATGGCCATGCGGGCGGCGTTGATGGCTTTGACCGCGCCCATGCCGTTGCGCTCGATGCAGGGTATCTGGACGTGGCCGCCGATGGGGTCGCAGGTCATGCCGAGGTTATGTTCCATGGCGATCTCGGCGGCGTGTTCGATGGCCGCAGCAGCGCTTGCCGCCGTCATGGGCGGCACGCCGACGCAAGTCGAAAACGCTGCCGAGATCGGCATGGAACATAACCTCGGCATGACCTGCGACCCGGTTGGCGGGCTGGTGCAAATCCCCTGCATTGAACGCAATGCGATGGGTGCGATCAAGGCGCTCAACGCCGCGCGCATGGCGATGAAGGGCGACGGTACGCACTATGTGTCGCTCGACAACGTGATCAAGACCATGCGCGAAACCGGCGCGGACATGAAGACGAAATACAAGGAGACGTCACGCGGCGGTTTGGCCGTGAACGTCATCGAGTGCTGATTTGTAAGGTTTGCACCATAGCTTCCAAGCGCTTTTGCAACATCAACAAGTTTAAGGAAACACCATGAGCCGCTATTCGATATTCAGCCTGTTGCGCAACGGCATGTCGTATCACGAGAACTGGGAACGCCAGTGGAAAAGCCCGGAGCCCAAGCAGGAATACGACGTGGTGATCGTCGGCGGCGGCGGGCATGGTCTCGCGACTGCCTACTATCTTGCCAAGGAACATGGCGTGCGTAATGTCGCCGTGCTCGAGAAGGGCTGGATCGGCGGCGGCAATACGGCGCGCAACACGACTATCGTGCGTTCGAATTATCTGTGGGACGAATCGGCGGCGTTGTACGAAAAAGCGATGCAGTTATGGGAAGGACTCTCGCAAGACCTGAACTACAACGTAATGTTCAGTCAGCGCGGCGTGATGAACCTCGCGCATACACTGCAAGACGTTCGGGATACTGAACGTCGGGTGAACGCGAACCGCCTGAACGGGGTGGATGCCGAATTCCTCACACCCGAACAGATCAAGCAGATCGAACCCACCATCAACCTGAATAGCCGTTACCCAGTGCTCGGTGCATCCATCCAGCGTCGTGGCGGCGTGGCTCGTCATGACGCCGTGGCTTGGGGGTATGCGCGTGGCGCGGATCAAGCCGGTGTGGATATCGTCCAGAACTGCCAGGTCACGGGGATTCGCCGCAACGGCAGCCAGGTGATCGGCGTGGATACCACGAAGGGGTTTATCAAGGCCAAGAAGGTAGCAGTCGTAGCTGCCGGCAACACGTCCTCGCTTGCCGACATGGCCGGTATCCGGCTTCCCCTGGAAAGCCATCCGCTGCAAGCGCTTGTGTCCGAACCGATCAAGCCGGTGGTCAATACGGTGGTGATGTCGAACGCGGTGCACGCGTATATCAGCCAGTCCGATAAGGGCGACCTCGTGATCGGCGCCGGTGTCGATCAATACACGGGTTTCGGACAGCGCGGCAGTTTTCACATCATTGAAGGGACGCTTGAGGCGATCGTCGAGATGTTCCCGGTGTTCTCGCGCGTGCGGATGAACCGTCAGTGGGGCGGGATTGTGGATGTGTCGCCAGATGCGTGCCCGATCATCAGCAAGACCGACGTGAAGGGTTTGTATTTCAACTGCGGGTGGGGTACGGGTGGCTTCAAGGCGACGCCGGGTTCGGGTTGGGCATACGCCCATACCATCGCGCACGATGAGCCTCATGCGTTGAACGCGCCATTCTCCATCGACCGTTTCTACACGGGTCATTTGATCGACGAGCACGGCGCTGCGGCCGTCGCGCACTAAACCCGCCCGAGGAAAAAAACCATGTTGCTGATTGAATGCCCCTGGTGCGGACCACGCGCTGAAAGCGAATTCTCGTGCGGCGGCGAAGCCGATATCGCGCGCCCGCTCGACACCGAAAAGCTCACCGATAAGGAATGGGGCGACTACCTGTTCATGCGGAAAAACCCGCGTGGCGTGCATCGCGAACAATGGATGCACACGCAAGGGTGCCGGCGCTGGTTCATGGCGCAACGCGACACCGTGAGCTACGCATTCCAGGGCTATGACACGTTCGCGCGGCCGCTTGCCGTGATGGAACAGAAAGATGAAGGACAACCCAAATGAGCCAGAAAGACCGACTCGCCACGGGCGGGCGCATCAACCGCGCGATCGCACTCACGTTCACATTCAACGGCAAGACGTATCAGGGCCATCAAGGCGATACGCTCGCCTCCGCGCTGCTCGCGAACGGCGTGCATTTCGTGGCACGTAGCTGGAAATACCACCGGCCGCGCGGCATTGTCACGGCCGACGTGGCAGAACCGAATGCCGTCGTCCAGCTCGAAACCGGCGCTTATACGGTGCCGAATGCACGCGCTACCGAGATCGAGTTGTATCAGGGACTGGTGGCCACAAGCGTGAATGCGAAGCCGAGCATCGAGAACGATCGCATGGCGGTGAACCAGAAGATCGCCCGGTTTATTCCGGCTGGCTTCTACTACAAGACCTTCATGTGGCCGCGCAAGTTCTGGCCGAAATATGAAGAAGTGATCCGCGATGCAGCGGGTCTCGGCAAGGCGCCGGAACACGTGGACGCAGACCGCTACGACAAGTGCTTCGGGCATTGCGACGTGCTCGTGGTCGGCGCGGGGCCTTCGGGTCTCGCTGCGGCGCATGCGGCGGGCTTGTCGGGTGCGCGCGTGATCCTGGTCGACGACCAGCCTGAACTCGGCGGCTCGCTGCTGTCGTGCCGCACGGAAATCGATGCCGCACCAGGCTTGAAGTGGGTGCAGAAGATTGAAGCCGAACTGCGCAAGATGCCCGATGTGAAAATCCTGTGCCGCAGCACGGCGTTCGGGTATCAGGACCACAACCTCATTACCGTCACGCAGCGTCTGACCGAGCATTTGCCGGTATCGATGCGCAAGGGTACGCGCGAACTGCTGTGGAAGGTGCGAGCCAAGCGCGTCATTCTTGCCACGGGCGCGCAGGAACGCCCGATTGTGTTCGGCAACAATGATTTGCCAGGCGTGATGCTGGCTTCGGCGGTGTCGTCGTACCTGCATCGTTATGCGGTCCTGCCGGGACGCAATGCAGTAGTGTTCACGAACAACGACAGTGGCTACCAATGCGCGCTCGATTTGAAAGCGGCAGGCGCTCAAGTGACGGTAGTGGACCCGCGTCTCGCCGACGACAAGGGCGCGCTGCAGGGCCAGGCCAAACGCTACGGCGTGAAGGTCCTGAATGCCTCGGTGGTTACCGTAGCGCATGGCAAGTTGCGCGTGGCGTCGGTTGAAGTCAGCGCTTATTCGAACGGCACCGTTGGCGTGAAGCAAGCGGACCTGAGTTGCGACCTGCTCGCTGTATCCGGCGGCTGGAGCCCAATCCTGCACTTGTTCGCGCAGTCCGGCGGCAAGGCGCACTGGCACGACGAAAAGGTCTGCTTCGTACCCGGCAAAGCGATGCAGGCCGAGAGCAGCGTAGGCGCGTGCGCCGGCGAATTCACGCTCGCCCGTGCGATCCGTTTCGCAGTCGATGCCGGCGTGGACGCGGCGCGTGCAGCAGGTTTGATCGTTGCGCGCCCAACGCCCGTGCAAGTGGCCGAGGTCAGTGAGGCACCGCTCATGCCGTTGTGGCTCGTCGGTGGCCGTGAGCTGGCGACACGGGGTCCTAAGCAATTTATCGATTACCAAAACGACGTCTCCGCCGCCGATATTTTCCTTGCTGCGCGTGAAGGGTTCGAATCGGTTGAGCACGTGAAGCGTTACACCGCGATGGGCTTCGGCACGGATCAGGGCAAGCTCGGCAATATCAACGGCATGGCGATTCTTGCTCAGGCGCTGAACAAGACCATCCCCGAAACCGGTACCACGACGTTCCGGCCGAACTACACGCCGGTCACGTTCGGAACATTTGCCGGCCGCGAGCTGGGTGAGTTCCTCGATCCGGTCCGCAAGACCGCCGTGCACGAATGGCATGTGGAAAACGGCGCGGCGTTCGAAGACGTTGGAAACTGGAAGCGGCCTTGGTACTACCCGAAAAACGGTGAAGGCATGCACGCGGCGGTCGCACGCGAGTCGCTGGCAACGCGCACCAGCGTCGGCATTCTCGATGCATCGACGCTCGGAAAGATCGACATCCAGGGTCCCGATGCCGCAAAGCTTCTCAACTGGGTGTACACGAACCCCTGGAGCAAGCTGGACGTCGGCAAGTGCCGCTACGGCCTGATGCTCGATGAAAACGGCATGATCTTCGACGACGGCGTGACCGTGCGCCTCGCCGACCAGCATTACATGATGACGACCACGACCGGCGGCGCGGCACGCGTGCTGACGTGGCTTGAGCGCTGGCTGCAAACCGAGTGGCCCGACATGCGGGTGCGGTTGGCATCGGTGACCGATCACTGGGCCACGTTCGCCGTGGTGGGCCCGAACAGCCGCAAGGTTTTGCAGAAGGTCTGCCGCGATATCGATTTTGCCAATGCTGCTTTCCCGTTCATGAGTTATCGCGAAGGGACCGTGGCGGGCGCGGCATCACGAATCATGCGCATCAGCTTTTCCGGCGAACTCGCTTATGAAATCAACGTGCCGGCGAATGTTGGGCGTGCCGTGTGGGAGGCACTGATGGCCGCCGGTGCCGAATTCGAGATCACGCCGTACGGCACGGAAACCATGCACGTGCTGCGCGCGGAGAAGGGTTACATCATCGTTGGGCAGGACACCGATGGTTCGATGACACCCTACGATCTCGGCATGGGCGGACTGGTCGCGAAGTCGAAGGACTTCCTCGGCAAGCGTTCGCTGACGCGCTCGGATACGGCGAAGGCGGGGCGAAAGCAACTCGTCGGTTTGCTGGCTGAAGACGCGTCGTTCGTGATTCCGGAAGGCTCGCAGATCGTGCCGGGTCCGTTCACCGGCGACACCGCGCCCATGCTCGGTCACGTCACATCCAGCTATTTCAGCCCTATTTTGAAGCGCTCGATCGCGATGGCGGTCATCAAGGGCGGACTCGACAAGATCGGCGAGTCGGTGATGATTCCGCTCGCGGACGGCAAACAGATGTCTGCAAAAATCACCAGCTCGGTGTTCTACGACAGCGAAGGAGCACGTCAACATGTGGAATGAAAACAGAAGCAACCAGACGGTCGTGGATCGCGCAATTGGGCAGGGTGTGTGGCAAGAATCGCCGCTCGTAGGCGTAGATGGCCTGCTGAAAAAACATCAGGCGAGTGCGTCGAAGGCGTTTCGTCTGGTCGAGCGGCCGTTCCTGGAACTGGTCAATCTGCGGGGTGACCTGCGCGATGCCGCGTTTATTGCGGCGGTTGAAAGGGTGATCGGTTGCAAGCCGCCCGAGAAGCCGAATACGACGGCGACGGGCAATGGGTACGACCTGATGTGGCTCGGTCCTGACGAGTGGCTGGTGCGCTCGGCAGTCGCACATTCCGCGACGCAGACCGCGCCGATGGAAGCCAGGTTGCGCGAGGCGTTCAAGGGATTGTTCGCAGCCGCTGTCGATATCGGCAGCGGTTACACCGTGCTCGACATCAGCGGCACGCGCACGCGCGATGTGCTCGCGCGCGGCTGCCCGCTTGATCTGCATCCGCGTTTGTTCAGCGTTGGCCAGTGTGCGCAAAGCCATTACTTCAAGGCGTCCGTGACGGTGCTGCCGACCGGTGAAGACAGCTTCGACCTCGTGATCCGCCGCAGTTTTGCGGACTACTTCGTGAAGATGATGCTTGATGCGGCCGAGCCGCTGATGTCGTGAAACCGTACGAACCATTCGAAACATTGAGCCCGGGCGGCGGAGGCTGGCGCATCGTTGTCGATGAGCTAGTGGTGCCTACGCGTATCGGCTTATATGCGCAGGAGCTTCTGGCGCCGCAGCCCGTTGCCATTGATGCAAGCCTGCATTATCGAGGTGTGCCGGCCGAGGGGAACGCACACGAGCTGATTGATTATGAGGCTTGGTGCGGGCGTGTGACGGACTATCTGGTGAGCAAGCCGCATACACGCTTGCTCGAAACGCTGGCGGTGGAAATAGCGGCAATGTCGTTTACTCAATGGCCCGCGCTCGATGCGCTGACGTTGCTGCTGTACAAGCCGAAGATTCGCGAAGGCACGCGGCGCGTGGGCGTTGAACTCGACTGGCATCGTGCGGATTTCGATGCATGGCGTGCGTCGGCCGGAGTGCATATGGCGCTTACGACCGCTAAGCCCTGAAACGGCCATGACGTCGACGCGTGTTCAAACTGCCGGACTGTCGCAGCTTGCGTGCGAGCAGCATGATCCTCATGCCGCGCTCGCGTTGCTCGATCGCAGCCTGGCGCTCGGGCATCGGCGAATTGCGTTGATCCGCTATTTGCACGCGCAGTATCTGGGTGCGCCACTCGAGATGCACCACCATGAGTATGTTCACAAGGTGGCTGCACGGTTAAGCACTGAGACGATTGCGCGCATAGCGATGGCCGCGCGCGCACG
>DASYLW010000238.1:0-6383 GCA_036009385.1 Caballeronia sp. | reverse complement strand
GTTGCGCGAGACCGCTCTGACCCGCTTGAAGCAAGCGAAGGAGAAGGCTGCCGACGCACAAGTCGTGGTGATCGAAAAAGGCAAGAAAGCTGCTCGTGCCACCGACGACTTCGTTCACGAACGCCCGTGGGCATCAATCGGAATTGCGGCAGGTCTAGGCGTCGTCGTTGGTTTGTTGATCAATCGCCGCTAGCTCTCGCCAATCCGCGAGGCCAGGGTAGCCATGATCTTGGTGCGGTTCGCTATTTGCTGTATGCAGGGCTAACTTCGCAGGGCTGTTTTCGCAGGGCTGTTTTCGCAGGGCTGTTTTCGCCGGTAGCAACCGTAACCGCCTGGGACCGCCGGCGTTTTCCTGACCGGCGTCCAGCTTATTCGACCGGCCGGCGCGGCTACGCGACCCGGCCGGAAACCTTCGCGCCAAAACAACGCGCTCCTCGCGCTCAAGCTATGACGACAGAAAGGCAATCTCAGCACGATACGCAAGGTACGCAAGGGCCGTTGCGCCGCATTGTCAGTTCGGTGTTCGCCATTTTCGAAACGCGCCTGGAACTGATCGGCATCGAGCTCGCAGAGGAAAAGGAGCGGCTGATCGGCGTACTGTTCCTCGGTCTTGCCGCCATGATGCTCACCATGATGGCGCTCATCACGCTCACGGTGTTGGTTGCGATCGCGTTCTGGGACACGTACCGGTGGCAATCGCTCGCGGGGATCACGGTTGCGTACGCACTGGTCGCCGTGTTTTGCGCCATCCGCGCACGCGCCGGGCTGCTCAATGCCCCCAACGTCTTCGACAGTACGATTGCCGAATTCAGGAAGGACCGCGACACGTTCAACTGATGTGCGCCAAGGGCTCACCTTATGGCGACGCCCGGGCAGCACGACAAAACAGTATTCATCGACGACTTTCCAAGAGCCCGCCACGCCATGAGTCACTACGACGACACCTTCAAAGCCCAGAAGCGAGCTACCGCGCACAAGCTGAGCACGCCTCACATGCGTGCGTTGCGCAAGGAACTGCTGATCGCGCGGGCGGACGTCGAGCGCATGGAACTTGCGCAAGCCGGCGCCGATCTGCGTTACAAGTTCTCGCATTTCAGCGTCCTGAATTTGCTGATGCCGGGGCGCCGCAAACGCGGTCGGGCATCCGGTGGCAACGGGTTCATGAGCCGGATAAGCGGCCTCAGCGGACTGTTCAGTGGCAGCGGTGGCCTGGGCCTGTTGCTTAAGCAATACCCCGTTGTGAGTTCTCTCGCCTCGCTCGTGCTCACGAAACCTGTGCGCTCCCGCCTGATCGCCAGCGCGAAACCGATGCTCAAATGGGGCGGTCTGGGCTTGCTCGGCTGGGAGGCGTATCGCGTGTGGCAACAGATCAAGTCCAGTCCGGGCAAGCCGTTGGCGCCCGACGCTGCCGTCGATCCAGACGCTTGACAGGACAGGCGCGGGGATCGGCGCTGGCATCCGGACTGTACGGCGTCGCGTTCGTTCAATTCACTCATTTTCCGCTCCAGCACGCCGCCACTTTAGGCGGCGTGAGTTTTGCCGCCGACCGGTTTGACCTGACACCCGTCGCGTCCAGCGAATAGATTCCGCACGCGTCGTTTGCGTTGACCGGCTCCGCTTCAATCGAATACCCGCCGTTCTGCTCCGACTCACCGAGCATCCGCAACACGTAAGTCGCCGTGCCCAACGCGGGCGCTTGATCCAAGCCAGGCGGCAGCTTGGCAGCAACGTCATTGCTCGAAACGGTTCGCGCGCCCTCTACATATTGAGCGGCGCGATAAAGCGCGCTCATTGCATCCAGTCGATGCCCTCTTGCCACCTGTTCCCGATAAACCGGCATCGCGAACATCGCGATGATCGCCGCCACGCCGAGCGTGATCATCAGTTCGAGCAGCGTGAAGCCCTTGTCTGTCATGGTCAAGGCGAACTCCCTTGAAACGGCTTCGCGACAATGCGGCGCCAGTGCCGCACGACGCCGCCTTCACCCATTTCAACCTCCTGCTGTAGCCACGACTCGTTGTCCGCCATCCGGCCGAAACCGCGGGCCGTGATCAAAAAAGCACCGGCTTGATCGTTATCCCGGGCCGGCCACGCTTCAATGAGGCACTGTGGTGGCCGTATCGCGTAAGGCCACGATGCAAACGGCATCACAGCACTCGCCGATGTACCTTCAAACGAAGTCTTCAGTCGCCATTTATTCGGTTCAGCGGCGAGCGGATCAGTGCGGGGTTTTAGCTCGAGCCGAGAGTCAAGCGCGATGCTGGCGCAGCGGATCAACGCGCTGTCGGCGCTGTGAAATGCCTGTACGCGTTCACCCAGGCTAGTTGTTGTTCGCGCGCTGACGAGCGCCGCCTCGAGCCATGCGGTGGCGGTGACCAGTAGCATCGACGACATCAGCAAGACGATCGGCGACGCAATGCCGCGTGAGTGTCTACGTAGGTGGGTACATGAGCGGATACGTTTTTTCATGACGGCGCCGCTCCTGGACTGGTTGGTGAGTCCGTCGCGTTACGCAGTGCGACGCGGCGCCGGAAAACTCGCCGGATGCGACCATCCGCGGACATGACCGACGCACCATCACAATCGATATAACGCGGGTGAGCCGTCGCGCTCGCACTGTCTCCGCGCACGAGCACGCACACATCCACGGCGACGACCAGCGGCCAGCGTTCCCGCGAGATTGCCGCGGCGTCCACGGAGGACAACGCATCTTTCAGCCAATAGCCGAACCTGAGCCGCTCGATCCCCTCGACCAGTGGCTGCCCGGTACCGGGCTTGCCGCTTCCTTCGCAATACAGTTCGGGCTCGACCGTGGACGAACTCGCCTTCGCGTAATAGCGATTGACGATCCAGTCACCCGCCGATATCTGCCCAAGGCAGTCTGTCGGCAAACCGGACGAGGACGGCCACGTCGAGATGGTATCTGCGGCGTAGCGAACAACGATGCCGTCGGAACGGCTCGCAAGTGTCTCGCACACGGGCGCGGCGTCGCTGCCGGTCGGGCGTCCTGGCGAGCATCCGAACAGCGACGGGCTCTTGTCTGCCTGATTGCCGCCTGCTGGGACGAAACCCGCCATTTGTACTTGCTGGCCGATCAAGTCGAGAGCGCTACTTGCTGCGTCGCGCAGGCGCGTTGTTTCCGTGGCTTGATCGTAGGCAAACCGCTGCCCGCGATACAGCGACATGGTTGCGAGAACGATCAGCAAACCGAGCGCCACCGAGATTGATAGTTCGAGCAGCGTATGGCCACGCTGAGGGTATCTGTACTCGCTCATCGTGCGAACGCCACGGCCACGCAGGCCAGATTCACACCCACGCCCGGTTCTGCACACAACGCGTCGTCGCCGCTCGATGCCTGCGCCCGCCATTTCACGACCGCGATGTGCAAGCCGTCACCACGATCGAGCACATCGACATCGCCATCGGGCAACAGTGCCGCGGCTCGTGTGCGCCATTGCGTCACGACCGGATCGCGATCGGTCATGTGACGTATTCCCTCAGCGACGGAATCTGCAATCGACGTGGCCAATTCACGTGCCGCCAGCGAACGTTCGTTGCGAGCCAGCGACAATTGCGAGCCGATAATCCCGAGCGCCGTAATGGCCGTCAGCGACATCGCGACCAGGACTTCGATCAGTGAATCTCCCCGATTAACCCTGTGCAATAAACGGGTCATGTCGGCGCTCCGCATGCGCCCTGTGTCAATCGGGGCCGGCCGCCGGCCGCGAGCCGGATACAGCGGCGCCCGCGCACTCCAAGTGTCGCCAACCCGTTGTTGCGGGCACTGAAGTCGAAGCTGCGAAAGCCGCCGATTATCTGGCCCAAGGGCGGCGTGAACGACAACTCACTGCCCGCACCGCCAATAGCGATGCCGCTCGCCGCCGGCTGCATTCGCAGCAACACACGCGAGCCGCCACGATCGGCGAACAGCGCCCATCCGCATGACCAGTCCGTGAAGCCGCCGTCGCAGGCCTTGTTGGCCGCGAGACACGCGTGCGCGGCATCGATCCGGCACAAGGTCACGCGTGCGCCGCGCCGGATCGCTTCCGAGCGCGCGAGCGTGAGAGTCGACATCATCGTGCGTGCGCGTGCATCGATCTGATCGCGCTTGTGCCAGACGACAACCGACGGCGTTGCGAACGTGGCAACGACAGCGATCACTGCAAGCACAACCGCAAGCTCGACCAGCGTGAAGCCTGCCAAACATCGTAAATTCATCTGCATCCCTTACCGATTGAACTGAACCAACGCTCAATCTAAAGAGAATTTTCGATGTCCGCCATTAGCCGATCGGTCGAGTATCGGACGTGCGAAAGCTTCGACATACTATCGAAACAATCACAGGGCTCAAGCGAGAAAGGACCAACGACATGCAGAAACGCTCAGCGTTTGCGGGGACTGGTTTTGCGCGGCGCGGCGCGCCGGAACTCCTCGAGCACGTCTTCGAATTCGGACACGTCTTCAAAGCGTTTGTAGACCGAAGCAAAACGCACGTACGCAATGGTGTCCAGCTGCCGCAGCTCGTTCATCACGAGTTCGCCCAGACGGTCGCTGCGAACTTCGCGCTCGCCGCTGCCAAGCAACTGGTATTCGATCCGCGCAACGGCGGCGTCAACAGCGTCAGCCGCAACCGGACGCTTGCGCAGCGCCAGTTGCATGCTTGCCACAATTTTCGCGCGATCGAACTCGGTGCGGCTGCCATCCTTCTTTACTACCGACGGCAACGCGAGTTCCACGCGCTCATACGTGGTGAAGCGTTTGTCGCAGGCGGGGCAACGCCGCCGCCGGCGAATTGCCGCCCCGTCTTCCGACACGCGCGAATCCGCCACTTGCGTGTCCTCATGCCGGCAGAAGGGGCAGCGCATGGCTTAGCCGTAGACCGGGAATTGCTTGGTCAACGCGGCGACCTTCGCGCGTACGCGCTCGAGGTTGGCTTCGTCTTCCGGCGCATCCAGCACGTCGGCAAACAGGTTACCCACCTGCTCGGCCTCAGCCACGCCAAAGCCGCGCGTGGTCATGGCCGGCGATCCAATACGCACGCCGCTGGTGACGAACGGCTTTTCCGGATCATTCGGAATCGCGTTCTTGTTCACGGTGATATGAGCCTTGCCGAGTGCCGCTTCCGCCGCCTTGCCCGTGATGTGCTTGGCGCGCAGATCGACGAGCATCACGTGGCTTTCGGTGCGGCCCGAGACAATCCGCAGGCCACGCTTCACCAGCGTTTCGGCCAGCACCCGCGCGTTGTCCACGACCTGCTGCTGATACGCCTTGAATTCCGGCGACAAAGCTTCCTTGAACGCGACAGCCTTACCGGCGATCACGTGCATGAGCGGGCCGCCTTGAATGCCCGGAAAGATGGCAGAGTTGATTTGTTTCTCGTACTCGGCCTTCATCAGGATCACGCCGCCGCGCGGGCCGCGCAGGCTCTTGTGGGTCGTTGTCGTGACGAAATCCGCGAACGGCACCGGATTCGGATAAACGCCGGCTGCAATCAGACCGGCGTAATGCGCCATGTCGACCATGAAATACGCGCCAACGCTCTTCGCGATCTTCGACAGCCGCTCGAAATCGATCTTCAGTGCAAACGCCGAAGCGCCCGCTACGATCAGCTTCGGCTTGTGCGTTTTGGCGAGTTCTTCGGTCTTGCCGTAGTCAATGTCTTCGGCTTCGTTCAAGCCGTAGCTGACCACGTTGAACCATTTGCCCGACATATTGACCGGCGAGCCGTGCGTGAGGTGGCCGCCTTCGGCCAGGCTCATGCCCATGATGGTGTCGCCAGGCTTGAGCATGGCGAAGAACACACCCTGATTGGCTTGCGAGCCGGAATTCGGCTGCACGTTGGCGGCTTCAGCGCCAAACAGTTGCTTCACGCGGTCGATAGCCAATTGCTCGACAATATCGACGTACTCGCAACCGCCGTAATAGCGCTTGCCCGGGTAGCCTTCCGCGTATTTATTCGTGAGTTGCGAGCCTTGGGCAGCCATGACAGCAGGGCTCGTGTAGTTTTCCGACGCGATCAGCTCGATGTGCTCTTCCTGGCGCTGATTTTCCTGCTCGATCGCCGCAAACAATTCCGGATCGACTTGGGCGATAGTACTTTGGGCTTTATCAAACATACGTTTTCCGTTGAATGGATGCCAGTTGACCGGATCGCGCGTGCGCATATGCGCCGCGCTCGCCAAGAGCGCGAAGCACGATGGGTCCCAAGCGAGGCGGAAGAAAGAAGCTCCGTTTACGCGAGACGGACAGCCACCGGCAACGCGACGAACGCGTGCGGATCTCAGCTGCCCAGGCGAACGGCAAAACGACACCCCGCGCTTCCCGGTGGGTTAATCCACCTTGGATCCGAAGATCCTTGTCGCCAGTTACGCAGGGCTGGAGCG
>DASYLW010000237.1:0-4193 GCA_036009385.1 Caballeronia sp. | reverse complement strand
TTCGTCTGGACGCGTGGCGAAATCGCTGGGTGTCACTGAAGGGGATGTGGCGCTGTGGCGCGCGGGTATCACGCTGCCGCGAGCCGCCGACTGCCGCCGCTTGTCGGAACTCCTGCACGTGGAGACGGCGTGGCTGAACGGTGGGTCGAAGCCAGTTGGCGAAAGCGAACGCAGGTCCGACAGGGTGAACGCTATCGCGTAGCGGCGACGCGATTCATCGACGACTTGCTGCATTCGTGTCATGCGCCGGACAATTGCACGGCAGAATCCGCCACGAAGAAGTAGCGCGCATGACCCGGGTCGGATCATGCGCGGTGCGGCATCACGATAAAGTGTGCCGCGCCCGAAACCGCGGCATTCGCTGTCGCTAAGCGCTCAGACGCGCGGCCGTATCGAAGAACTCAATCCAGCGCGTCACCAAGCCGTCCTTGACCGTGCAGATGTGAACCCACTCCGACTCGAATGGCTTGCCGGTTTCGCTGAGTATCGCCCGGACAAACCCCAGAACGACAATATGCTCGTTCGCGTCGATAAACTCCCGCGGTTCGAACAGCGTGATCTCCCCGTCCGCAAGCAGCTCCTTGAAAAATTGACCGACCTCCTGCCGGTTACGGCACTGCGTTGGAAAAGGCAACGAGGCGGGGCCTACAATCCGCCAGTCGACCGTCGGCGCGATGCACTCGAGGACTGCCTCGATGTCGTGGCGTCCAAACGCCTGATAAGCCCGCTTCACAACATCCATGGGCGTGTCCATGAATTCCTCCTTGGGTGAAAGGGTGGCGCGGGACGGTCTACCAGACGAATCGAGTGATCGCGAAAGTCGATGCTGGCCGGCGGAGCACTTTCGTCAAGGCTGCACCGTCGCCAAGCGGGACCTCATCTACGCTCGACACGCCGTCCCACTTGAGACGGTCAGCCTCGCAATGCCTTAACGAAACGGCAGCGTCGATAACCACGCATGCCGGTCTACTAAAGCGGTTCGGTTCGAATGACCGGGGGTTTCCCCTGCGTCAGGATTCGCAGGTCATGAAGCAGGGAGAATCATCATAAGAACGGGTATGGTCCGGCGTCTTCCAGCTATGCCCGACCTTAAGTGCAATGCCTTAACCAGCGCGATGAACGGTGTTATAGGTCGTGCCCGGATATAAATCCAGGGTGTCGCGTGCGGATCGACTGCAGCAACACCGGAACATACTTAAACAAGGATGCCTAAGTATTAAGCAGCTTACTTCGAACATTCCCTGCCAGTGTCAATACGACGGTCCGGCTGAGCCGATTCGATTTGTCGGTGCTGAAGCGGAAGCCCACGCGCATAAGCGGCTATTCTATACTTGGCTCAAGTTACACGATTGCGCGCACTGCAATGAAAGGGCATGGATTGCAGCCAATTCGCTTGATCGACGCCAGGCGCTGCCGGCGGAATAAAACAGAATCACGCAGAATCCAGCGGGGCGGTTTCAAGGGTGAAGTGCAACAAGGGATTTCGCACGCTTCGTCGAAGCAAGTCACTCAAACTGAATGTTCGGCCAAGCCGCTTGTCCGCTGTGACGCGTGCAGATTTACGTACCCCGAACGGTGCGAATTCGATAATCTTTATACTTGGCAAATGCGTGAAGACCGTCTGCCGGAAGTGCACCGTGTTAATCCACCGATTTTCCTGACACGGTCGCGGAGTAAAGTTTGAGCGCACACAAGAGGGTTCTTGACTTAACCCGCGTTCGCCATTCTACTTACGCCCCTACGGGGAATGTCTGCCGGATGCGTTACATGAGGAGCGCAATGCGCGGCCCAACCAAGAAGCAACTGACTTTGATCGAGCTGGTCGACCAGGGCTTAAGCGTCGACGAAATCGCGACGCGCACCGGGAAACTGGTGGCATCGGTTCATAAACAATTGAACCGGGTTCGACGCAAAGTGCGCGAAGGGCATTTCGCACCCTCCCCTCTGCCCATCGAGCGCGCTGCGGCCACCCCGCGCGTCTACCTCGCGGGCTTCGACGTCTTCCGCAGCGACGCGCTCAGTCACGGCCAACATCTGAAAGCGCTCTGCCAGGCGCGCGGAATGATCGGTCTCTATCCGCTGGACGGACAGGTTCCCGACGGGCTTGAGCCCCGCGCAAAAGCGCAGTGGATTTGCCGCGCGAATATGGATGCCATTCGTTCAGCCGATGTCGTCCTCGCCAACCTGAATGACTTTCGTGGAGTCGGCGAGCCCGACAGCGGCACCGCGTTCGAAGTCGGTTTTGCCGCCGCGCTCGGCAAGCCGATATGGGCGTATACCGATGACGACCGCTCGCTGCTCGAGCGTGTATCGGTGAAGACGGACGAATCCGCTGCGTATTGTGCGAACGGCTTCGTGGTCGAGGATTTCGGCTTGAACATGAATCTCATGCTTGCGTGCACCGCACGTGTTGTCGTGGGTGGTCCGCAAGCATGCCTGGACGCGATGCTCGCAAGCGGGCAGTTCTAATTCGTTTCCAATCGTTAGCGGCCACCGGCTTGGCGAAGACCGCCTGGCGAAATAGCGGGCTTGCCGTCGAGCCTCTGGCGGATATGCAAGGCGAGCAGATCCGCAAATGTTCCAGATGTTCCATCAGGTCCACCTGCAGTATTGGAAAGCACGACCACCGCGTAGTCCTCTTTCGGATTGAACAACGCCTAAGACGCTTGCTCTCTGCTTGCCCTTAACTAAGCCCGCACGATCGTAATGCCTGCGTCCTCTAACGGCTTGGTCAATGCAAGCTCCGTCGCTTGCTCGACGATAATGGTCTGAGCCAGCGTAATGTCACCAATCACGTACTGCGACGCGGCGTTGATCTTATCGGATGACGCCAGCACAACCGTTTCCGCCGCGCGAGCCGCGAGGGCACGCTTGACGAATGCCTCTTCGAAGTTTCCCGTACTCAGGCCTGCGCTCGGATGCACGCCGGTCACGCCCATGAAATAGATGTCGGCCTGGATATGCGACATCGCTTCAACGGCAGCGGCGCCGACTGTCACGATCGAATGCTTGTAAAGCCGCCCGCCGATGACAATCACTTCGATCAACGGATGATCGGCCAGCCCGACCGCGACGCTCGGACTATGCGTCACCACCGTTGCCGATAAATCGTGCGGAATCTGGCGGATGAGTTCTGCAGAAGTCGTACCGCCGTCGATGATCACCACCTGCCCGGTTTCGATCATGGCCGCCGCCGCGGTAGCAATCGCGCGCTTGGCCGTCGATTCAATGCCTCGCCGCTCGGCGAACGGCGCCACGGCCGTGGAAGCGGGCAGCGCGCCGCCGTGAACGCGTTGCAGCAATCCCTCGCCGGCCAACTCGCGCAGGTCGCGCCGCACGGTGTCTTCGGACACCCCGAACGTCTCGCTGAGTTGCTTGGCGAGCACTTGTCCATCACGCGCCAAGGTTTTGAGAATCGCTTTCTTGCGTTGGAAGGTCAGCATGGTGTTTGCACGAAATATCTTGATATTGCACGAATTTGCACGATACCATGACTACTCCTTTTGCGCGACTTGGAGTTGATGACATGGTGGCTACGAAAGACAGGGTTCGCATTATCGACTCGACCGTTCTGTCCAACGACTGGTACGTGCTGAAGAAGACGACATTCGACTTCCAGCGCCGAGACGGGGCGTGGCAGCGTCAAAGCCGTGAGACCTACGATCGGGGCAATGGAGCGACGATCCTGCTGTTCAACCGCGACCGGCGCACCGTCGTGCTGACCCGGCAATTCAGGTTGCCTGCGTTCGTCAATGGCCACGACGGCATGATGATCGAGGCGGCTGCCGGACTGCTCGACAATGCCTCGCCGGAGGAGCGAATCCGGGCCGAAGCGCAAGAGGAAACGGGGTATCGGGTGGACAACGTGCAGAAGGTTTTTGAAGCGTACATGAGCCCCGGTTCGGTGACGGAGAAGCTGCATTTCTTCATCGCCGAGTACGACGCTTCGACGCGCGTGGGACACGGCGGCGGCGTGGAGGCCGAAGGCGAGGATCTTGAAGTGATCGAATTGACGCTCGACGATGCGCTGAGTGCCGTGCGTCGCGGCGAGATCGTCGATGCGAAAACCATCATGCTGCTGCAGTTCGCCGCTTTGAATGCTGTCATTGAAAGGAGTGCGCCGTGACGCCTCAACTGATACTCGTCGCGGGACCATACCGCAGCGGCACGAATGGGGACGCCGCGTTGATTGC
>DASYLW010000236.1:0-9030 GCA_036009385.1 Caballeronia sp. | reverse complement strand
TATCTCGGCCGAAACGCTGCGCGAAGAAAGCATTGAGCAAGTCGCGGGCAAGATCATGGCGCTCACGCGCGGCGAGCCGATATCCGGCATAGTCGATGTGAAACGGGGCTATTAAGCGGCTATTAAGCGCTCTCAAGGTATCCAAAGGAGACAGGCATGCTACCCGCCAAAGTGAAAATCGTCGAAGTGGGACCGCGCGACGGCCTGCAGAACGAGAAGGAATTCGTCGCGACCGAGGTAAAGGTCGAACTGGTGAACCGGCTCGCAAACGCCGGTCTGCAGAACGTCGAATCGGCGTCGTTCGTCTCGCCGAAATGGGTGCCGCAAATGGCCGATGGCGCGGCAGTGAGGGCCGGTATCGAGCGGCGTCCGGGTACTATTTATTCGGCGCTCACGCCGAACCTGCGCGGCTTCGAAGCGGCGCTGGAAGCGAAAGTCGATGAGATCGTCATCTTCGGCGCGGCGAGCGAAGCGTTCTCGCAGAAGAACATCAACTGCAGCATCGCGGAAAGCATCGCGCGCTTCGAACCTGTCGCGAAGGCCGCGAAAGAAGCGGGCTTGCGCGTGCGCGGCAGCATTTCGTGCGCGCTGGGCTGCCCGTACCAGGGCGACGTGCCGGTCGATGCCGTCGTCGATGTCGTGCAGCGCATGAAGGCGCTCGGCTGCGATGAAATCGATATCGCCGACACCATCGGCGTGGGCACCGCGGGCCGCACGCGCGAGGTGATGGCGGCGGTATCGACGGTGTTCCCACGCGAACGGCTCTCCGGCCATTTCCACGATACCTACGGTCAGGCGGTCGCGAATATCTATGCGTCGCTGCAGGAAGGCATCGAGATTTTCCACGCCTCCGTGGCGGGACTCGGCGGTTGTCCGTACGCGAAAGGCGCGACCGGCAACGTCGCGACCGAGGACGTGATCTTCCTGCTGAACGGACTCGGTATTCAAACCGGCGTCGATCTCGATCAACTTGTGGACATCGGTGATTTCATTTCGCAGGCGATCGGCAAACCGAGCGCGTCGCGAGTGGGACGCGCATTGCTCGCGAAGAAACGCGACGGCGTGGCGCCTTGCGTTTGATGATCGGTTTATTTTTTGGATAAATACACGATGAACGAAACACTCGACGCCCTGCCCGAATCCGCTCGCCGCGTGGCGCTCCTGCTGCAAGAGCGCGGACACGCCAGTCCGGTCGTGATGCTCGCCGAAACCGGCAAGACATCCGCTGAAGCGGCGGCCGGCCTTGGCTGCTCGGTCGCGCAAATCGCCAAATCGATCCTGTTTCGCCGCAAAAAAGACGACGCGCCGGTGCTCGTGATTGCGAGCGGCGTGAACCGTGTGGATGAGAAGAAGGTGGCTGAACGGCTCGGCGAACTCGCCCGCGCCGACGCCAGGTTCGTCCGCGAGAAAACCGGCTACGCAATCGGCGGCGTGTGCCCGATCGGCCATGCCACGCCGCCGCTGACGCTGATTGATGAGGACCTTCTTGGGCTCGACAGCCTTTGGGCCGCCGCCGGTCATCCACACGCAGTGTTCAATCTGACGCCGCAGGAACTGGTCACGCTGACGGGTGCGCCGGTCGCCGATGTCGCGTTGCGCGAGACGGCGTGATGACCGAGGCCGTTGCATCGCCGTGTATCGATGTCTGCAGGATGAATCCATCGACGGGGCTTTGCGACGGCTGTTTTCGCACGATCGATGAAATAGCAGGCTGGTCTTCCTTCGATGACGCGCAAAAGGCCGAGGTCTTGAAGCAAGCGCAAGCGCGGACAAAAGCGCCGCGCGTGGTGCGCGTCGGCGAGCACTTCGCGGCCTCGCTTGCTTTGCCGCCCTATTCCATCAAGTCATTCGCCACGCGGGTGAACGATCTCAACCCGCTGCATCATGACGATGCCTACGCCGAAGCCAGCCGCTTCGGCTCGCTGATCGCGTCCGGCACGCAACCCACCGCACATTTGATGGCGATGCTCGCCACGCATTTTTCCACGTACGCGCAGCCGCTCGGCCTTGAATTCGGCATCAAGCTCGTGCGCGCGGTCAAGGCGAACGACGTGCTCGCAATGAGCTGGCAAGTGACCGATGCACACTGGAAACCGGGCTTGGATGGCGATCTCGTGAAGCTGGAAGGGCAGGCGCTGAACCAGCACGGCGAGATCGTGGTCAAGGCGAGCGCGACCATCGTTGTGATGCCGAAGAGGCCGAACACATGATCACGTTGCCGGTGTCCATGCGGGTGTTTGAGCGCGGCTGGTTATCGTCGAATAACGTGTTTTTTATCGATAACACCCGCACCGCGCTGGTCGATTCCGGCTACTCGACACACGCGCCGCAGACGCTTCTGCTAGTGCGGCAAGCGCTAGGGAATGAACGCACGCTCGATCTGATCGTGAACACGCATCTGCATTCGGACCATTGCGGCGGGAATGCGTTGCTGCAAGCAAACTTCGTCTGCGAGACGTTGATTCCGCAAACCGAAGCCGACGCCGTGCGTGAATGGGACCAAGACAAACTCACGTTCCACTCGACCGGGCAGACCTGCGAGCGCTTCAGTTTCACCGGCACAATTGCGCCGGGAGCGACGCTCCGCCTTGGCGGCCTCGACTGGTCGGTGCTCGGCGCGCCCGGTCACGATCCGCATTCGCTGATGTTGTATTGCGCTGAAGAACGGCTGCTGATCAGCGCCGACGCGCTATGGGAAAACGGCTTCGGCGTGATCTTTCCTGAACTGGATGGCGAAAGCGGTTTCGCGGAACAACGCGCGGTGCTCGATCTGATCGCCACGCTGGACGTGCGGGCGGTGATCCCCGGCCACGGCGCGCCCTTCACAAATGTATCGAAGGCGCTGGATATCGCATTCTCGCGAATCGATTATTTGCGTGCCGATCCGCTGCGCAATGCGAAGAATGCGCTGAAAGTGCTGATTGTGTTCAAGCTGATGGAGTTACGTTCGATGCCGGTCAGCGCGTTATTGCTGCTCGTAGATGAAGCGGGAGCAATGCGCGCCGCCGCTAATCTTCTCTCCGGCGACCGTCCTGGATTAGTGCGCAAGTATCTCGCTGAACTGGCAGCGAGTGGCGTGCTGAAGGTGGATGGCGAGACAGTGAGCGCTGCGTGAGCACAGCGGCACGGCGTCGAACAACCGAACAACCGAACAACCAATCAGCCAAAAGAAAGCCGCTTGTCAGCTATCGATTTATCGTCGAACGGCCAAGCCCAAGCGGCGGAATTTTGTTGACGTGATCAGCGCCGATTGCATCGTAGCGCGCTCGTTTTTGAGACGCATCGGTGCTTTCCCTACAGACTTATAACGGCCAGATGAATGCGCCATGACGCGCGCACGCTGCGCCCTTATGCGGCTTCGGTTGCCTCAAAAAACGCGAGCATTTCCGCGAGCAACTCGTCGGGTACTTCTTCCGGAATATAGTGGCCCGAAGGCAACGCCCGGCCGCTGACATCGCGCGCGACCCGACGCCATTCGACCAAGGGTTCGAAGCATTGTTCGATCACGCCTTCCTGCCCCCACAACACCCGCAACGGACACGCGAGTCTGTTGCCACATTCGATATCCGCCCGATCGTGCTCAAGATCGATGCTCGCGGACGCCCGATAATCCTCGCACATTGCATGCACGGCGCCGGGCTGGCGCAGCGCGTCGCGGTAGGCCTGCAACGCATGCGGCGCAAACGGCGCGAGACCGGCGTGCCGACCGCCCATCACGCGCTCGACATACGCGTCCGGATGCGCGCCGATCAGCAATTCCGGCAACGGCTCGGGCTGGATCAGGAAGAACCAGTGAAAATAGGCGGTGGCGAAAGCGCGGTCGGTGGCGTCGTACATGGCGAGCGTCGGCGCTATATCGAGCAGCATCAGGCGGTCGACAGCCGCTGGAAAATCCAGCGCCATCCGATGCGCCACGCGCGCGCCGCGGTCATGCGCGCAGACCATGAAGTGCTCGAACCCGAAGTGCCGCATTACCGAGACCTGATCGGCGGCCATCGCGCGTTTGGAATAGGGTGTGTGCCGCGCGTCGCTGGGCGGTTTCGCCGATGCCCCGTAACCGCGCAAATCCGTCGCGATCACGGTGAAATGCTGCGCCAGGACGTCCGCCAGCCGATGCCAGATCTCATGCGTCTGCGGGTGGCCGTGAAGCAGCAGAAGCGGCGGCCCGTTACCGCCCTTCACGCCGACAATGTCGACGCCTGCGGCATCGAAGGTGAACGGCTCGTAGTCTTCGAACGACATAGCGTGAATAGTCAGCGTGGCGGGAAAAGCATTGTAGGCGTCCTCGGCGATACTAAACTGCTTGCACGCAGGCGCTTTCGTAGAACTTGAAGACTTCTTCCAATGTCCCCGGCCATCGCGCATCGGAAGATTCGCCTATAATCGAACGGTCGTTCGCATTCTTAGCGTGCGGCACTTTCGTTTAGGCAACGCCCTAGTCCGGCAACAATCGCCAGCCCCGTTGTCGTGACCCCTCGCCAGATGGACGCGCGCGTATCGCCGGCTTTCACACTCAATCAGGAGACTCGTGTCATGGCACTCCCCGCCGCCCTGCAATACCTCGCGCTACCGGTCATCGCTTCACCCATGTTCATCGTCAGCTATCCAGAGCTCGTGCTCGCGCAGTGCAAGGCGGGGATCGTCGGATCGTTTCCTGCGCTGAATGCGCGGCCCGCCGAGCTGCTCGACGAATGGCTCACGCAGATCGGCGAAGGAATCGAGGCGCATAAGGCGGCGAATCCCGGCGCGCCGGTCGGTCCGGTCGCGGTCAACCAGATCGTGCATCATTCGAACGCGCGGCTTGAGGCTGACGTGCGGGTGTGCGTGGAGCATCGCGTGCCGATCTTCATTACAAGCCTGCGCGCACCGGTCAAGGAAATGATCGACGCCGTGCATAGCTACGGCGGTATCGTTTTACACGACGTGATCAACCTGCGGCACGCGGAGAAGGCTCTGGAAGCGGGCGTAGATGGCCTGATCCTGGTTGCAGCCGGCGCCGGCGGACACGCGGGCATGACGTCGCCCTTCGCGCTGGTCGGCGAAGTCCGGCGTATTTTCGATGGCCCGATCGCGTTGTCCGGTGCCATTGCCAACGGCGGCTCCATTCTCGCCGCGCAAGCCATGGGCGCGGATTTCGCGTATATCGGCACGCGTTTTATTGCCACGCGCGAGGCGCACGCGCTGGAAGATTACAAGAGTGCGATCGTGGGGTCGAAGGCTGCCGACATCATCTACACGAACCTCTTCACCGGCGTGCACGGCAACTATATTCGTCAAAGCATTCTCAACGCCGGACTTGATCCGGACGCGCTGCCGGCATCGGATAAAGCAGCAATGAATTTCGGCGACTCGGCGATCAAAGCCAAAGCGTGGAAGGAAATCTGGGGCGCGGGGCAAGGCGTCGGCCTGATGGACGACGTGCCGACGGTCGCGGAACTCGTGTCGCGGCTCAAACACGAATACGACGATGCAAAGACGCGGTTGGGCATCTCGCGATAAAGGAACGCCGAGATCGACTGATTCGCGAATCACTTTGGATCGCTTGCGCGGCTCAGAACAAAAACGCCGCTCCCTGGGTTGATAAGGGAGCGGCGTTTTGCCTTACTGAGAACCGATGTTTGACAGTCGCTCTGCTCGCTCAGAACTTCGTGCGAATGCCTACGCCGTAGGTGTCTCCGCTCGACATGCTCGTGTACTTGTCGTTCAGGTAGGCGGCATAGACGTCGGTGCGCTTCGACAGCGGATAGTCATAGCCGAGCGCCCAGCTCTTGTGCGTCTGGTCGAGTCCGCCGTTGCTGCGCGAATACGCGTACGACGCCATTACCGAACCCACGCCGACCGGAATGGTCACGCCGCCCTGGCCCGTGTTCACATGGAACGAACCCTGGTCGATATCGTTGTGCGTGTACATGTACTGCGCGAAGAACTTGACGAACTTCATGTCGTATGAGGCGCCCAACTGGCCTACGCTCTGGCTCTTGTAGCCGGCCACGAACGACGTCAGGTCACCCGGCGTCGAGCTGAAATTCACGTACTGATACACGCCGGTCGCCGCAAACGGGCCATGAAAATACAGGAATTGCGCGCTGTATTTCTTCGAGCCGTTTTGTCCGGCCTGATTGCCGAAACTATACATCGCGCTACCCGACAATCCGCTGAAATCCGGCGTGGTGTATTGAACGGAATTGTCCCAACCCGAATCGCCGACCACGCCCTGGTCTGTCGTGTAGGTCGGGAACGTGCTCTGACCGAGGAACACGTGATAAACCATCGGCGAGAACGTGTACGAATCAATGAACGGGTTAAACAGAATCGTCGATACAAACAACTGCGTGGTCAGCCGGCCGGCGGTGAACGTACCGTACGGCGACTCAATGCCGACATACGAGTTGCGCGCGAAAAATGTATCGCCCTGGAAGCGGCCGTAATTGCCGTTCTGCGCCCGAAAGAAGCTTTCCAGCGTGAAGATCGCTTTATAACCGCCGCCGAGATCTTCGCTGCCTTTCATGCCCCAGTACGACGTCGACATACCGCCGCCACCGACATTCCACGCCGTGGCGCTACCCGGGAATTTAGTGGCGCCCACCCATTCGTCAACCTGTCCGTACAACTGGACGCTCGATTGCGCTTGAGCGGAACTGACGGCAAGCAAGCCGAACATGCCGGCAGTAACGGTAGCCTTGGCCGCGGCCTTAAGCACGCGGTTCACGGGTGGCTTCATGGACTCTCCTGTCGTATTAACGTTAAATCGGGATTCAGCGAGGGGCATTGCCTCGCTTTATCGGACTGTTCTTATAAATGTCAGCTATGCGTGCAGATGGCTTGGAGCGGGACCATCTTTACGGATCATTTTTCTGGACAAAAATAACTTTCCTTATGCCGTCTATAGCGGTTTGAATACATTGCGCGCGACGAACTTTTATCGCCCGATGTGCTGCGATGTGAAATGGACACTCGCGGGAAGGGCCGGCCTGCAATCCGATCGCCCGCGATGCTATATGCCACGGTGCACCGGGGCAATCTGCATTCCGGCAACAATAAAAATACGATCAGAAACGCTCGTCGAACGCATTGTTAATGCGGCTAATTTTGAGAGGAATGGACGCGGGCTTCTGGTGATGAGACTGTGGCGGGATTACGTCATTGCGACGCTTGCCATAGACGCGGGAATTGTTTTTTGTTTTGTACGCTCAAGCAAAGTTGCGGCTAGTCGAATCAGCGTTTTGAGCTTTTCGAACTAGGTGCGTGGAAGATCTCGGGGGGAATGCGGGGAATGCGGGGAATGCGAAATGTGCGGAATTTTTTAGGATCTGCAGTGCAGCGGCACGTTTCGCCTTCTAGCGTCCCGCGCGCACGCTTGGTTCACTTGGGCGGTTCCGTAAGCGCCCGGCCGTACGCCGAGCACCTCCCTCGCTGCAGCCATTAATTCCGATAAGGGGAGTTCGCCGGCGAGCGCGGGTCATCGCCTTGGCGGCCTGACGGACGCGGGCTGCTGCGCTCTTCGTTATAACGGGCGATGTCGGCGCGAATCGATCCGCCGGTGCGTAATTGCGCAGCCTGGTCGGCGCGCGGTCCGCCGCGCACTTCCGCGCTGATCGGCGTCAGGCCCGAACCCGCAGCGACGCGTTGATATCGGAACGGCTGTGCTCCACGCTCGACGTCCTCCACTCGCATCGCGTGCCGGTTCACAGGGTTCGCGGAATTTGCAGCCCTCCATTGCCCCTGAGCCTGCCCGCCGTTGCGGTCGAACATCCCGCCGTTGTCCCCGCCGGCGAAAGCCAGCGACGCCCACAACATCGACGCCGCAACCAGACCGGCAGCAGCGGCGAGGATCAAGCGAGCGGTAGGTCGAAATCGGGTCAGCAACATGTCGATACTGCGAGTTGTCCGACTCTGTTTGAGCGTGTTGGCGGACAGTGAATACGGCCAAGCATCGCTGACTGGTCAATTGTCGGAGCATCAGGCCCGCGTCTCTCAACGACCGCGCCCGCCGACCAGTCTGTCATTCAATTTATTGTGCCGTGCGACCGGAGTCGAGCCAAAAAGTGTTAGGCCTTCCAGAGGGTTGTAACACCATGTTACTTCACTGATTTTTAGCCCTTTTTGGGATGGATTGCGAAGCTTCTGTCTTATCAAATTCGCCCTGTTGCGACTGCTGACCGGTGGTCCGCTGATGATGCGTGCCGGCTCCCTAAATGCTTGTGTGCGTACCGGAAACCGATCATTCATGCGCTTGTAGAATTAATAGATCACTTAAATGAATTTGCATCTTGAATCGTTATGCACTCAAAATAGCGGGTTGCGACGGTTTTCGCGCGAGTCCATGCGCCTTTTAAAGGCGCAAAACGGGATCACCGGAAGCCGCCATGCGTAATCATAAACATGCGAATCTCTGATGACCCGCCCCAAGTTTCTCCCCGATAACTTCACTCTCGCACTGGTAGGCACGGTGATTCTTGCCAGCCTGCTGCCCTGCCGCGGCGCGGCGGCGGTCGGTTTCAACTGGCTGACCAACATTGCCGTCGGACTGTTGTTTTTCTTGCACGGTGCAAAGCTTTCCCGTGAAGCGATCGTGTCGGGCATGACGCACTGGCGTCTGCACATTGTTGTACTGCTCAGCACCTTTGCGCTGTTTCCGTTGCTCGGCCTGGCGCTGAAACCCGTGCTCACACCACTCGTCACGCCGGCGCTGTACATGGGAATCCTGTTCCTGTGCACGCTGCCGTCCACCGTGCAGTCGTCTATCGCGTTCACATCCATTGCGAAGGGCAATGTGCCGGCGGCGGTTTGCGCCGCCTCGGCGTCGAGCCTGCTCGGCATTTTCATCACGCCCGCGCTGGTGGGTCTCGTAGTGACGGACGGCAGTGGCCACGCCGGTTCCGCGTGGCACACGGTCGGCAATATCGTGCTGCAACTGCTTGTACCGTTCATTGCAGGACAGTTGCTGCGGCCGGTGATCAGCAAATGGCTCGACAAAAACCGCAGCATCCTGCGTTTCGTCGATCAGGGCTCGATCCTGCTGGTCGTGTA
>DASYLW010000235.1:0-4706 GCA_036009385.1 Caballeronia sp. | reverse complement strand
AATCGGCTCGGGGTCGAGCGTGCGAACGTCCTCGAAGGCCGTCCGTTGATCGAGCGTCCAATGACGCGGACGACGCAGTTCATCGAAGAAACGCGCGCCCAATCCAACCCGCAATGCGCCCATCTGACTCTTGAGCGCGGGAATATATTGGGGAAGCAGGCGGAAGCTATCAGGCGTGATATCCGTGTAAGTGCGAAAGCCGAACGCAATCGTATAACCGCCGTCCGCGCGCTTGCGGAATGCAAATTCCTTGTTGCTGGCGCTTACCGCTGGGCCGCCTTCAATAGGAGATGTCCGCAACACGGAAGCCTTCACCATCAACTGCGGTACGTTGACATCCAGATTCCCGCAGAAGAGCCGCGACCACGCGCCACCCGCAACCACCACGCTCTTGCAGCGGATTGTTCCCAGCTCAGTCACCACTGCGCTGACGTGTCCGGCGCTCGTTTCCACGCCGCGCACCGCGCAGGGCGTGAGTATTTTCACGCCGCGTTTGCGCAATGCATTGGCTATAGCCGGTGCGGCTTTCTGCGGTTCCGCGCGGCCGTCGCCGGGCGTGTACAGGCCACCCTTGAAAGATTTCGTTGCACCGGGCAGCAAATCGGCCACGGTCTTGGGATCGACTTCACGGGTATCGAACCCATCATTGCCGGCTAAGGCACGCGCTTTTTCAAGCCATACGCGATGCCCTTCCATTTTCGCGTCGTCGTTAGCCATGTACAGGATGCCGCATTGCTTGAAGCCAGTGTCGATGCCAAGCCTTTGATCGAGCGTGCGCCACAGCTTCAGGCTTTCTATGCTCAGTTCGAACTCGCGCATGTCGCGATGCGTGACACGCACCCAACCCCAGTTGCGACTGGATTGTTCGCCGGCTATATAACCCTTCTCGCACACAGCAACGCGCAGGCCTTTATCGCTTAGATACAACGCCGTACTCACGCCAATGATCCCGCCGCCGACCACCACGACATCCACTTCGTCCGGCAGGGTGGTGTCGTTGGTGACGGTCTCGACTGGTGGTCCCATAAAGTGGTTTTTCCCCGCCCTTAGTTGTGTTGTTCGGCCATGCCCGCACGTGCCGCTGCCGCTTGACGATTCAGTTGCTTGCGCGTGGTGGCCGTACTTGTGCCGTATCGCGGATTCGAATGCCGGTTGGTCCAGCGGTCGATATGATTGATTGCGTGCGTGAGCGGCACGGTAATCAGCAAGTAGACGAGCCCGGCGGCAACCAGCGGAGACAGGTTGGCCGTATTCACCGACGTGTTCTGCCCGATCGTGAACAAGTCCCGTTGCGACGTCAGAAGCCCGAGAAAATAAACGAGGCTCGAGTCCTTCACAATTGAAATGAACTGGTTGGCGAGCGCGGGCAAAATGCGCCGGATGCCTTGCGGCACGACCACGTGACGCATGGCGGTCCAGTACGTCATGCCGAGCGCCTGACACGCGGAGAGTTGCCCTTTGCCCACGCTTTGGATGCCCGAACGAAATATCTCCGCTATATACGCCGATGAAATCAGCCCGAGCGCCACGATGGCAAGCGGATACGGATTCGGGCCGAACACCGCGAGCCCGGCCGGCGCCAGTCCTTGCCCGACCAGCAGGATAACGAGCGCTGCCGGCAGACCGCGAAAGACCTCCACGAACACCCGCGCAGGAACCTCGAGCCAGCGCATATGCGACACCGCCATCAGCGCCAGGACCATACCCGCGATGATCCCGAGCAAGGTCGAGAACAGCGACAGCACGAGCGTGTTGACGAGCCCGGTTTCGAGCAGCGAAGGCAGCGATCCCGTGAGCAACTGCCAGTCGAGGAAGTTCTGCAGGAATGCGTTCATCGCGTTCTCCGGATCATGTCGGCGGAAATTCAAATACCGGTTCAGCTACCGGTTTTCATCACGTAGGGTGGCAGGCTCGCGGGCTTCGGATAACCCGGATGGAACTGCGTATAGAGCTTTATCCAGGTGCCGTCGGCTACAAGTTCGTTAAGCGTCTTGTTGACCGCGGCTTCAAGCTTTGCGTTGCCTTTGCGTATCGGAAATCCTGCCGGCAGGTTGATCGCGGAAATATCCAGCCGGTCGGCAAGATTCAACTGCGGGTACTTGCTTTGCAGACCGTCGACGAGTGATTTATCGATGAAGAAGCCGTCGATATATTTCGAGCGCAGGGAGAGAAAACCCGCGTTCACGTTAGGGAACCGCACGATCTGCGCGCCCGGCAAGTAGCTGTCCGAATACGTGTCTTCAATCGTACCTTGCACTACGCCAATGCGCTTGTCCTTGACCGACGCCTTGTCGCCGGTGATCGCGCTATCGGGCAGGGTCGCTACGCTAAGCAGCCCAGTCAGATAGCCCTCGGAGAAATCGACCATCTTGAGCCGGTCCGTCGTGATCGAGATCGATCCGGCGGCGAGATCGATCTGCTGATTCGACACACTCGGCAGCAAGCCGCTGAAATCCTGCGCACGGAAGTCGACGCTCAATCCGAGCTTCGCACCAATCGCGCGCAGCAACTCCACGTCGAAGCCGGTCATCTTGCCGTTATCGATGTAGGAGTAAGGCTTGTTGTTAGCATCCACGCCTGCCATCAGCTTGCCCGGCGCCAGCGTGCCGACGTCGTCGGCATAGGCGCTGGTAGCGGCCATCAACGAGAAGGAAGCGACGAGAGAAGCGAGGCTGAGAAGGTGCCGAAACCGCATGATGTTGCTCCAGGGAATACCAGCGATGAGATGAAAATACGACGGGTCAATGCAGCGTCACAATCAGGGTTAAAACGAACCACGAACGTCAGGACAACGCGCCGCGCACGCGTCCGTTCCAGCAATCGTCGAGTTGATACAGCACGGCTCCCACCGGCACGCTCAAGTTGCGCGCCATGCTGCCCGGACTCAGCGGGAACGAACCTTCGCCGAATGCGCCGGGCGCGGCATCGAGACGTAGTAGTGTTCTTGCAATGCGCTGCCCGAGGTAACTCATCAACGCGACGCCGTTGCCGTTGCAGCCGAGCGCGTAAAACACGCCATCGCGCTCGCCAATATGAGCGAGCTTGTCGCCGGTCATCGCAACGTAGCCCTTCCATGCATGCGTGATACGCACGTCGCGCAACGCGGGCCAGAGCTGTACCATCTTCTTGTGCAGGATTCGCGCCGCCTCGCGTTCACCGACTTCGCGAAACGATGGCCGCGAGCCGAACAACATGCGCGTGCCGTCGGGCGAAGGACGCGTATAGAACAAGTTGCGCTTTGAGTCGCTGATCATGCGGCGACCTGGATTCAAGACATCCATGAGTCCCGGCGGCAGCGGTTCTGTGGCGATCTGATAGCTCGCCACCGGCAGCACGCGACGCGAGAAAAAGGGCAGCAGATTCCGTGTATAACCATTGGTCGCGACCAGTACCCGCTTTGCATCGATCTTGCCGCGCGCTGTATGGACAGCGAAGCGCTCGCCGGTCCGTTCAATCCGTTCCACGGCGGCATGCGAATGCAGGCCCGCACCGCAACGCCGCGCAAGTTCGCGTAGCGCACGATGATATTTCGCCGTATGCAGGCCGCCGTATTCATCCACGAGAATGCCGCCGTAGTAGTAGTCCGACCCCACCACGGCGCGTTGCTCCGCACGCGTCACCACGTGCACCGTCACGCCGGTTTTCTCGCGCAGCAACTCACCTTGCTGACGCAGGCGCTCGAAGTGCCCGGGGGTGAACGCACCAAAAAAACGACCGGTAATTTGCAGGTCGGCGTCGAGCGACTCGCTGGCTATCAGGTGCTTGAGATAGTCGAAACTCGCCGAGGATTCCGACATCAAGCGGCCAAGCCTCTCTGCCGACACCCCGCGAATGGCGTCGGTCAGCGCCAGTTTTTGTCCGCTCGATACCATGCCGCCGCTGCGCGTGCTGCCGCCCGAGCCGATCTCCGCGGCATCCAGCACCGCGACGGCTTGCCCTTGCCGCGCCGCTTCCGCCGCAGCCGATAACCCGCAATAGCCGCTTCCCACGATCACCAGGTCCACGCTTGACGGCAGCGCGACACGCGACGTTTCGGGCGGCGCGGCGTCCCACCAATACGGTGCGATGCGAAAGTCATTGTGGAAAAGCAGCGCGTCGGCTCGCATGGTTTGCTGGGAGTCACTAGTTGCAACCAGTCTAGGAGCGCTTCCGTCATCCGGTCAAATACGGCCAAAAAGTCCTTCTATTCATTTTTGATATGGCAAGCTTCCCTGTGGACTCAGCCAATCCGGGGAAGAGACACACATGAACCAGAGGCAAATCGAAGCGTTCAGGCTGGTGATGCTGCGGGGATCGATGACCGCGGCGGCCGAAGAACTCGGCACGTCGCAGCCTAGCGTCAGCCGCCTGATTGCGGAACTGGAGGCATCGACGGGACTGACGCTTTTCACGCGCAATGGCGGGCGAATCGAGGCCACCGATGCGGGCACGGCCTTCTATCGCGAGGTCGACCGCAGTTTCGTGGGACTCGAAAAGCTCGGTCATTCGGCGCGGGAAATCCGCCAGTTCGGCAGTGGCAGGTTGCGCCTGGTGGCGGCGCCGGTGCTGGCGTTATCGTTCGTACCCCTTGTGATCGAGCGATTTCTCGCGGCGTATCCGCGTATTGCCGTGTCGCTCGAAATGCGCAGCGAGGGCACGATCCAGCGCTGGGCATCGTCGGCCTATTGCGATGTCGGTTTTGCCACTACGACGCCCGATGCGTTCGG
>DASYLW010000234.1:0-4627 GCA_036009385.1 Caballeronia sp. | reverse complement strand
CCGTATTCGCTGCCGGTTTATACCTATGTCGTATTCGGCGGCCAGGGCCTGCCGGCCATGATGCCCTTGCTTCTGCCTACGCTTGCCATTGCCATTGCATGCGCCGCGTTGTCCATCTATAGCCGCAAGGGTCGTGCTTCGTTCAGCCCGGACCTCATTAATGGCGATGATGCCGATGAAGACACCACGGCCCACGCGGCGTTGGACGACGACGATCGCCGCCTCAGCATCGTGTTGAAAAAACGTCTTGGCAGCTTCGATCTCGACATTGAATGGGCGCCGCGTACAAGGCGTCTTGCGATCATCGGCACGTCGGGGTCGGGCAAGTCGCTGACGCTACGCCTGATCGCGGGCCTTGAAGCCGGGCACAGGGCTATCGTGACGCTAGGAAAAAGCCCTCTCGATGCGCTGCCGCCCGAAGAGCGCAGGATCGGTTATATGCCGCAGGACTACGGTCTTTTTCCGCATATGACGGTCGCGCAACAACTGGCGTTTCCGTTAAGCGCGGATGCTGCGAGCGCGCGCCAGTGGGTCGATCATCTCGGCCTCTCAACCCTGCTTCGCCGCTTGCCGCATGAACTTTCATTCGGTCAGCGCCAGCGCGTGGCGCTTGCCCGCGCGCTCACGCAACATAGCCAGTTGCTGCTCTTCGACGAACCCTTCGCCGCACTCGATACCCCGCGCCGACGCCGTCTGCAGCAATCGTTGCGCGCGTTGCAGCGCGAGATATCGGCTGTCACCGTGATCGTCACCCATGATCCCGATGAAGCCGCGCTGCTGGCCGACGAAGTATTGTTGCTCGAGCACGGCCGTGTGCTTCAGGCCGGACCGGTAAGCGAGGTCTTCGAGCGCCCCGCTTCAATGCGCGTGGCGGAATTGCTTGGGCTTCACAATGTCGGGCAAGGTCGCGTGCTCGAAGCAAACAAGATCGAACTGGGCGGCGAGTTGCGTGTGCACGTGGCGGCTAATACGGCCATTCCGGTGGGACAAACCGTGATGTGGCGGCTCCCTGCGCTTGCGATCATGCCGTCCGATGAAGGTGCGTTCCACGGTACGGTCGACGGCATTGAATTGCGGCGCGGGGATCGGTACGCGCGTCTGAAAATTGGCGGTGTGACGTTCGATATTCCCAGCGATGACGCCCGCCTGAAGGCCGGCGCAGCACATCGGTTCTCGGTGGACATCGACAAATTAACCATTTGGTCCATTTGAGCGGACACGACTTCTGGCTGCACACAAAAAAACCGTCTTGCGACGGTTTTGTTTGCCAGGACACCACCCGGGTATCAGGCAGTGGCTTCTTCACACATGCTCTCGTCGTCGACGGTGTCGCCGTAAAGATGCAATAGCCGATAGCCGCTCTTGTACACCGGCTGCAAGCGGAAGTGATTCATCGGTTCAATCGTCAGTGCAAGCCTCAGGCGCGAAACGTGGCTGTCGATGGTCCGCGTGGACTCGCGAAACTCGCGTCCCCAGACCATGGCGAAAATATGATCGCGCGACAACACGCGCCCGATGTTCGAGAAAAACAGCAACGCCAGGCGGAATTGGGTGCCGCTCAGTTGCACCGGTTGGCCGCGTACGGTGACGCTCTGCTGGCGCGAATCGAAGCGATACGGCCCGAGTTCGGTGATTGCAGCGGTATTCGCCGGATACGCGCGCCGCAGCAACGCTTCCACGCGTGCACCAAACTCGGCGGAACGCACGGGGTGCGTGACATAGTCATCGGCACCTGCGGTCAACGCGCGAACCACATTGCTCTCTCCGCCGTCCGCAGAGGCGAACATCACGGGTACGCGCTCGCCAATGCCCGAGCGCATCGATTTCAACAGGTCGAGCCCGGACAAGCCTGCGGAATGCCAGTCGAGAATCAGCATGTCGACAGTGGAACGGGACAGCGATTTCGACATCGACAAACCGTCGCTGAACGGAAAACAGACATGGTTGAGACGTTCGATGATTCCGCCGATAACGAAGCGGTGTTGGGGATCGGATTGAAGAATTGCGATGCGCATGATAGCGGGGACCGGTGAACCTGCAAACGGTGACTTCGGCGCGTACTAAAAAGACGCTGTTGAAGGCAACAAAGAAGGTCTCATGACGCTCCACGAGACCACTTCAGACGCGCGAATTCTGCAGAGCGGTACCGGGCTGATCTATCGGAAAACTCTTAATTACGACCAAGATGTCGTCACAAATGCTTTCAATATGTCTCGCGAAGTCACTGTTTGTGCCGACACGTGACGGAATCGGCCCGTTTCAAAAAAGTGTTGCCTGGACGCCATGCCACCGGTTTGACAGGCTGCAAAAGAGCGGGCAGGACCATAAAAAGTCGTGCATGCATATTTCACGAATCACGGAAACGTCGGGAGCTCCAGGTCGATAAGCTGGTCTTCATGAACTCGAATCTTTCCTCCGTACGCGCCGGGCTGAGCACACGCCAGGCGCTGATCGTCACCACGGCCAGCATGGGTTTCGTGGTCTCTCAACTCGATGTCACCATCGTCAATGTGGCGCTCGCGAGCATTGGCCGCGACCTGCACGCGAGCGTGGCGGGCCTGCAGTGGACCGTCGACGCCTACGCGCTTGCCTTCGCCGCGCTGATGCTCTCGGCAGGCGTACTCGGCGACCGTTTCGGCGCACGCCGCTTGTTCGTCGGGGGCCTGGTGCTGTTCGCGGTGGCTTCCGCCGCATGCGGTTTCGCCATGAACGCGACCCAACTGGTCGCTGCACGCGCATTGCAGGGCATAGGAGCGGCCGCGATGCTGCCCAACTCCCTGGTATTGCTCAATCAGGCTTGCGGTCACGACGACGGGCTGCGTGCGCGTGCCGTGGGCTTGTGGACGGCGGCGGGGGCAGTGTCGATTGCCGCAGGACCGATCGTAGGCGGCCTGTTGATCGCTGCATTCGGCTGGCGCAGCATTTTCTGGGTCAACGTGCCGTTATGCGCGGCGGGCATCGTGGCGACCTATATGTGGATCGCCGATAAAAAACCGGAGCAGAAAACACGCGGCATTGACTTGCCCGGGCAAATCCTCGCGACCGTTGCACTGACCGGTTTCGTCGGCGCGATGATCGAACTGCGGCCGTTGGGCCTGACGCACCCGCTCGTGATCGGCGGGACTGCCGTGGCGCTTCTCGCGGCAGCGGGACTTGTGCTGGTCGAGCGGCGTGCGTCAGCGCCCATGCTGCCGCCCGCGCTGTTTCGGGACCGCACGTTTAATGCGGCCACGGTGTTCGGCATCTGCGTGAACCTCACGTATTACGGCATGGTGTTCGTGCTGAGCCTGTACCTGCAGCGCGTGCTGGGCCATACACCTTTGGAAGCCGGGCTGGCGTTCCTGCCGCTCACCGGCGGGTTCCTGTTATCGAATCTGGCGAGCGGCGTCGTGGTCGCGCGCTTCGGCTCGCGCTTGCCGATGATCGTTGGCGCATTGATCGATGCAGCTGGTTTCGCCGCGCTTCTTTTCGTCAATGCGTCTACGCCGGTGTGGGCATTGTTGCTGCCCTTCCTGCTGATTCCGACGGGCATGGGACTCGCCGTCCCCGCGATGACAACCGCCGTATTGGGCACGGTCGCGCCGGATCGCGCGGGCACGGCGTCGGCGGTGCTGAACACCGCGCGGCAAGCTGCGGGCGCGATAGGTGTCGCCGCGTTTGGCGCGCTGGCGAGTCACTCGGCGATGGCGGAAAGCGCGCAGATCGTGTGGGGCGTAAAGGCGTCGGCGGGGGTATCGGCGGCGTTGTTGTTATTCGCCGCTATCCTCGCGTGGCGGGCGATTGAGAGCAAGCGCGTGAAGAACCATGAAGCGGACCATGAATCTGAGGACAAGGTGGACGACAAGGCGCCGGACGCGGTATCGGTTAAATGCGGCACGGCGACCCGGCACTGAGCCAGAGCTGGCACGTTAAAGGCAAACGGACCGCGGCGGGAACACGAGTTGCGCCGGTTTTGATACACGCACTTCCCGTGCAACGCGCGGTCCGCAGATCGCTGATGAGGAACTGGATATGTCCACGCCGCCGCCGGACCCGACTTCTGTGCCGATCGACCCCGATCCCGACGAGCTGCTCGACCCCGATGCGCCGCCGCCCCCGGACGATCCCGACGAACCCGATGGTCCTGATTCCACGACACCTCTAGTGCCGGCCGATCCAAAAAACGGCACACCGCGCCTTTAAATTTGCAGCCGTAGCTTGCACCTGCGGCCAGTAAAAAATGCCCGCCTACGTTCAACAGGCGGGCATTTTTCCTTGGCCGATGCGGACAAACGCAGTGCACCGCACTACACGTTAAAGGTTCGTTATCAGGATTTCGCCCGAGGCGAGAGCTCGTTCAATAAGCCCTTCCCGGAGGGCCTTGCGCACAGCTTCGGCGACAAACGTTTCCGGTGCTTCGACCTCGGCTTTGATGGCGCCGATGATCCCTGCGGCCTCGATAATCACCAGCGACTTCGCCGAATCCGCCCGGCTGATGATGACGCGTTGCGGATTGCCGCCGTCTGCGATGGTTGCACAAAATTGCACCGGTTTACCGTCGATGGTTTGCTCGAAAGTTTGAATCATCGCTGGGTTCGCCTGTAGTAAATGGAGGTCGGGCTAGGGCACGCATAAAACGTTCCGCGAC
>DASYLW010000233.1:0-4043 GCA_036009385.1 Caballeronia sp. | reverse complement strand
CGTGCCTCTCCTTTGTGTGAGCCGCCTGATGCCGCGCGCGCTGATCCCAGCTTGCCGGCTCTCATGGATGACCGCCGATGAAACGTGAAGTCCTGGCGATACGCCACGTCTATTTCGAAGATCTCGGCAGCCTGGAACTGGTGCTGGGCGATCGTGGCCAACTGGTGCGTTACCTCGACGTAGGCCGCGCTCGCATCGACGCTCCCAATCCGCTCGATACTTCCCTGATGGTCGTTCTCGGCGGCCCGATCGGCGCTTATGATGACGCGCTGTTTCCCCATCTGAATCCGTTGCTCGCCATGCTGGAAAAGCGCGTTGCGGCGGGCTTGCCGACTATCGGTATCTGCCTGGGTGCGCAGTTGATTGCCCGTGCGCTGGGGGCGAAGGTTTATCCGGCGGCGCAGAAGGAACTCGGCTGGAAGACGCTGACGCTGACCGAGGCGGGACGGGCTTCCGCTCTGCGGCATTTCGAAGCGGATGGTCAGTCAACGCCGGTTCTCCATTGGCATGGGGATACCTTCGATCTTCCCGATGGCGCCACGCGGCTCGCATCCACCGATCTCTGCGAGAATCAGGCTTTCAGTTGGGGCGGCCACGTCCTGGGCTTGCAATGTCATCCGGAAGTGCTGGTCGACCGTTTTGAAAGCTGGCTGGTTGCGTACCCTGGCGAAGTGGCGGAAAGCGGTATTACCGTGACTGCTTTACGCGCTGACACGGTCCGGCACGGCCCGGCGCTCGAACGTGCCGCGCGCAAGATGTTTGGCGAATGGCTGGACCGTTTCGAAGCAGCCAAATAAACCAGCCAAATAAAGATTTAGACGAACTGAAGGTAATGCACCATGAATCCTGTTATTGAAGCCGTGCTTGCCGGAGAAGTTGCACCGCTCGGCACGCAAGGCAAATACAGCGCGATTCACAAAGTGCCGGTGCAGTCGCGTGTTCATGTGAGTGAAACCGGGCTGGAAGGCGACCACCAGTTCGAGCGCAAGCATCATGGCGGTCCCGAGAAAGCGCTGCATCACTATAGCCGCGACCACTACGCCGTCTGGCGTGACGAATGGCCGGCATCGTCCATAGGCTCAAGCCGCTTCAATGCTCCCGGCGCATTCGGCGAAAACATCTCGACGCGCGGTTTGAATGAAGCAGATGTATGTGTCGGCGATGTGTTTCGTCTGGGCACGGTGATCGTGCAGGTGTCGCAGCCGCGCCAGCCCTGCTGGAAACTCAATCTCCATTTTTCCCGCGATGACATGTCCCGACGCGTGCAGGACACGCGTCGCACGGGCTGGTATTACCGCGTGCTTGAACCCGGTGAAACCGGTGCGGGCGATGTCATGGAACGGCTCGCGCGGCCGCATCCCGAATGGACGATCGAGCGGTTGCTGCGAGTGTTTTACGTTGATCGGGATGACCGCTCAGCGCTTGAACAGATAGCGGTGCTCGCGGCGCTGACGCCGTCGTGGCGAAGCACGGCGGCAAAGCGGCTCGATACCGGCAAGGTCGAGTCCTGGGCGATGAGGTTGAATACGCCTGCGGGCCAGGCGAAGTAGCGGGCGAGTGCGTCGGCGTGATTTGTCCGGGCAATCAGGTCTGCTGTCAGCATGGAAAAAACCGAAGTGCTATTCTAATTCGCCTCCTTTCCCTTCCTTCGGAAACTCCCCCATGAGCGCTCTGTTTTCGCCTTTCACGCTGCGAGGCGTGACGCTTCCGAACCGCATCGTGGTCTCGCCGATGTGCCAGTACTCAGCCGTTCGCGGCGAGGCCACCGCGTGGCACATGATCCATCTCGGACACCTCGCGCTCTCGGGCGCCGGCATGCTCTGCCTTGAAGCAACATCGGTCGAACCTGATGGCCGCATCACGCCGGGCGATCTCGGTCTGTGGGACGACGTGACTGAAGCCGCGCTCAAGCCGGTCATCGACGCGATTCGACAATATTCGCACATCGCCATCACGATGCAGATAAGCCACGCTGGCCGGAAAGCGTCGAGCGCAGTGCCCTGGGAAGGCGGTCAGTTGATCGAGGTTTCGCAAGGCGGCTGGTTGCCCTCGGCTCCGTCGGCGATTCCGCATAAGGAAGGCGAAACGCCGCCGCTCGCACTCGATGCTGCCGGCCTGATCCGCATCCGCGAAGCCTTCGTGGCGACGGCAAAACGTGCTGCGCGCCTTGGGGTGGATGCACTTGAAGTGCATGCGGCCCACGGTTATTTGCTGCATCAGTTCCTCTCACCGCTTGCGAACCAGCGTACCGATGAATACGGCGGTTCACTCGAGAACCGCATGCGCTTTCCGCTCGAAGTCTTCGACGCCGTGCGCGCCGCTTTTCCCGCCGATAAACCCGTCGGCCTTCGTGTGTCGGCATCGGATTGGGTTGAGGGCGGCTGGGATCTCGAGCAGACCATTGTGTTCGTGAGGGAGTTGCAGAAACACAAGGTGGACTGGATCGACGTGTCGTCGGGCGGCGTATCGCCACTGCAAAAGATTCCTCTGTCGCCGGGTTATCAACTGCCGTTCGCAAAAGCCATCAAGGAAGCCACGGGCGTGAACACCATGGGCGTGGGGCTCATTACCGACCCGCAGCATGCCGAAGAAATTATTGAGTCGGGCGAGGCGGATCTCGTCGCGTTGGCGCGCGCGCTGCTCTACAATCCGCGCTGGCCGTGGCACGCGGCCGCGCAACTGGGTGCGACCGTCGAAGCGCCGCCGCAATACTGGCGCTCGCAGCCGCGTGAACAGAAAGCGTTGTTCGGCGATATCTCGTTCGGTCAGCGCTGAAACTCGCAGCTTGAATTTATGGAGCGGTTGAACTCGTGCGCGCCTAGCGTGTACGATGCCGTTGTTTGCCTGTATGGTTTCAACTTCACACGGGCAGCACATGAAGTAACCGAAGCAACCGAAGCAACCAGTGCAATGAGAAAGACAGCAACGCGGCGGCGCCTCGCATTCAGGCCGCCGCGTTTTTTTAAGCCACGTTCCGGTTCGTCACCGTTCGCGTGAAACCAGGACGGGGGCGAAGTTGAAGCGTCTGCCAAGCCAAACCGATTCGTTTTAAAGGATTCGTTCGATGAGTTCACGGAGGGTCGCCGTCCGCCGTTCGGGCATACACGGCAAGGGCGTGTTCGCCGCGATGCCGCTCGCCAAAGGCGAACGGATAATCGAGTACAAAGGCGAACGCATTTCGTGGAAAGAGGCGTTGCGCCGTCATCCGCACAACCCCGACGAGCCGAACCACACGTTCTATTTCGCGCTCGAAAACGGCAAGGTGATCGACGGCAAGGTCGACGGCAATAGCGCACGCTACATCAACCATTCGTGCGCGCCGAATTGTGAAGCCGAAGAGAAGGAAGGGCGCGTGTTCATTCACGCGCTGCGTGCGATCAAGGAAGATGAAGAGCTGTACTACGACTACGGTCTCGTCATCGACGGTCGCATCACGAAGAAGCTCAAAAAGGAATACGAGTGCCGTTGCGGCGCCAAAAAGTGCCGCGGCACCATGTTGGCGTTGAAGAAGAAAAAGTAGGACTTTTGCAGAGGGTGTCAGCTAAAAAAAACGCCACGGCAGGTTTGCGCCGTGGCGTTTTTCATGCCGTTTTCAAAGGCATCCGCACGATGAAACGCGCGCCGCCTTCGGGCGCTGGAGCGTCTTCGTAATGCACGCTGCCGTTGTGCAGGACCATGATGTCGTGGACGATCGCGAGACCCAGTCCGGCGCCGCCTTCCACACCGTGGCCATCGCCGCGAAAGAAACGCTTGAAGAGATCCGGCTGCTGCTCCAGCGGCACGCCCGGGCCGTTGTCTTCCACCACGATTTCACCCATCTTCCGGCCGGTTTCATCGATGGTCTGCGTCACCGTAACGGTCACAAGCGCGCCTTCAGCCCGCGAGGTGGGGACGTATTTCAGCGCGTTATCGATGAGATTGCCGATCACCTCACGCACCAGCACCAGATTGCCGCGCACGATCAGAGGATGTTCGTTATCGGGATCGTCGAGGCGCTGGAAGCCCATGTCGACACCCACGGCCAGCGCGCGCGGCACCCATTC
>DASYLW010000232.1:0-4757 GCA_036009385.1 Caballeronia sp. | reverse complement strand
GACGCGGCTCGTTTAGCCGGCGCCTTTCTGGCCGTTGCCATCATGCCTCCTACCTGGCGAGTCGATCAAAGGGAACGAGAGGCGCTTAAGCACGACGCCATTCGGTCAACCCACCCGGTTTGTCTTCAAGTGCAATCCCGGCTTCGAGCAATTCGGCGCGAATCCGGTCTGCTTCGGCATAGTTCTTTGCCTGCTTCGCAGCAACGCGAGCGGCGATCTTCATGTCTATATCGGCAGGCGTGAGGTTTTCTGCACCCTCTTTGCCAACCATATCGCGACTGCTGCGCGGTGTGTCCTGAAGAAACGCACGCGGCTCACGTTGCAACAACCCGAGCAAGGCGGCCAGCTCCTTCAATTGACGCGCGAGCACGGCGTCCTGCGAGCGATTCACTTCGCTTGCCAATTCGAACAACACGGCGATCGCAACCGGCGTGTTGAAGTCGTCGTTCATCGCCGCGCGAAAACGTTGCGCATGCGTTTCGCTCCAGTCGAGCGGCCCGGCATCCGGCGTCACATCTTTCAATGCCGTATACAAGCGCGTGAGCGCCCCACGTGCATCGTCTATATGGACGTCGCTGTAATTGAGCGGCGAACGATAGTGTGCCCTCGCAATAAAAAAACGCACGACTTCCGCATCGAATTTTTCGAGGACTTCGCGGATGGTAAAGAAGTTGCCCAGCGACTTCGACATCTTTTCGCTGTCGATCTGCACGAAGCCGTTATGCATCCAGTAGTTCACGAACTGAACGCCCGTTGCCGCCTCGCTCTGCGCAATTTCATTCTCATGGTGCGGAAACTGCAGGTCCTGACCACCGCCGTGAATGTCGAAACGATCGCCGAGCAAGGTGCAGCCCATGGCCGAACATTCGATATGCCAGCCCGGCCGGCCACGCCCCCATGCCGAATCCCAGCCGGTATCCGGCGGCTCACCTTCCTTTGCGCTTTTCCACAATACGAAGTCGAGCGGATCCTGCTTGGCATCGCTGGTAGCCACGCGTTCGCCCGCGCGCAGGTCTTCGATCGACTTGCCCGACAGCTTGCCGTAGCCGTCGAACTTGCGTACCGCATAGTTCACATCGCCGTCTTTACCCTGATATGCGTAACCATTCTGCACGAGCGTCTGGATCATGCCCAGCATCTGCGGAACAAAGTCGGTCGCGCGTGGCTCGAGATCGGGACGCTCTACGCCGAGCGCATCGAGGTCGTCATACATGGCCTGGATGAATCGCCCCGTCAATGCCTTGATCGGCTCGCCGTTTTCCACCGCGCGACGAATGATCTTGTCGTCGATGTCTGTGATGTTGCGCACATAAGTCACGTTGTATCCAAGCGTGCGAAGCCAGCGCTGGACAATATCGAACACGATCATCATGCGTGCGTGCCCGACATGACAATAGTCGTACACCGTGATTCCGCAAACATACATGCGCACTTCTCCGGCACGGAGCGGCACGAAAGGTTGCTTGTCACGCGCGAGCGTGTTGTAGATGCGCAATGAGTTCATAAGCGATGGTGCGTGGGATAGTGCGTAGGCCGGGACATCCGTGTTTCGACTGCTGGCCAATTTTGCGACTGCGGTTGTGGCGGCGTGCTGCATGTCCGCGTTCGTTCGCTTCATGTACGCGCTCTTCATGTAAGCGCCCGTTTCCGGCTGACGATAACAACGGTGCATTTTGCACTGCTGCGACCCATGCTACAGGTAGCCGTGAAACGACAGCAACATCGAGAACGACGATGAGACCGGCAACGAGAACGATGTCGACGCGAACATCAGCGATGCGACACGTTCCGGCAAGTTCCAGCACGTTCAGCACGTTTGACCTGGCCCGGCTTCGAACTTCAAGCGCTGGGAACCGTGCGCGCCGTCGCGAGAAACATGACGGTCACACTGCGATCAAAACGGAGGCGGCCGCGAGTGGTGTAACGACTGTTTGAACGTTCAGCGGAACGTTGCAGACGTTTTGTTAGAATGGGTCGGAGTATAACATCCAGACCAGAGCCTATGAAACCTTCAAGCGGCCGCGCATCAAGCGTTGCCAAGCTAGCGGCGACCGCCCTTGCAACCGTCACATTCGGACTTGGCGCAACTTTTTTGCCGGTTGCGCCGGCGTTTGCACAAGTCTCCACCGCCACCGCGGACGACACGCCCGCCATCGACCTGGCTATCTCGCAGAAGCAATGGCCCAGCGCGCTGGCGCAACTCGACGCACGCCTGAAAACCAACCCGCGCGACGTGCAGGCCAAATTCAAGCGTGCGACCGTACTCGCGCGTTTGAACCGGGACGACGAAGCCATCACCGCGTTCACCGAGATCACCCAGGCCTATCCCGAGCTGCCGGAGCCGTATAACAATCTTGCCGCGCTCTACGCCAAGAAGGGCCGCTACGATGAAGCACGCGTCGCTCTCGAAACGGCGACGAAGGCGAATCCCAGTTACGCGCTGGCGTACGAAAATCTCGGCGATCTGTATCTGCGGCTCGCGAGCGAATCGTATAAGCGGGCGCAGTCGCTCGGATCGAGGAGTCCGTTGACGGCGCAGCGCGTGGGCGACATTCAGAAGATCGTGTCGCCGCCGCCGCGACGTCGTCCGGAAGCTGCCGCGGCTGCGGCCGCAGCCGCGTCGGGCGCCTCGCATGTAACCGCCGCCTCGGGGGCGGTGGCGGCTTCGTCTGCCACGGCTGCATCGAGTGCGGCCTCTGGTGACTGGACGGCGCCGGCAACGGATACGACGTCGGGCACTACCTCTAACACTAACGACATGTCGTCGCCGCTTTACTCGCCGTTCGGCGGACCCAGCGTACCGCTCTCGACCACGCCTTACTTCGCGCCGACGAATCCTTAATCCGATAATCCGGCAGGATCGAACGTTCAGACGACCAGGCATCTGGAAGTTCGAACGTTCGACAAGTCTTCACCGGTAACTGCTCCAACCAGAGGATCGATTACTCATGAAAAGTTTGTTGTTGGCGCTCGGCAGCGCTGCACTTATTGCCCAGGCCCCCGCCTTCGCTCAGTCGTCGCAGACTGCGGCTCACCCGACCGTGCTGCTCAAGACGTCACAAGGCGACATCAAGGTTGAGTTGTATCCTGAGAAGGCGCCGAAAAGCGTCGCCAACTTTCTGGACTATGTAAAGTCCGGCCAGTACAACGGCACGATTTTTCATCGTGTGATTCCGGGCTTCATGATTCAGGGCGGCGGCTACACGACCAGCTTCGTTGAAAAACCCACGCGCGCGCCCATTCCGCTTGAAAGCAAGAACGGGCTGAAGAACACAACCGGGACGCTCGCCATGGCGCGCACGAGCGATCCGGATTCGGCCACCTCGCAGTTCTTCATCAACACGGTCGATAACACCGGCCTCGATTACCCCAATGGCGACGGCAACGGTTATGCCGTGTTCGGCAAGGTGGTCGCGGGCATGGACGTAGTGAAGAAGATCGAAGGCACGCCGACTACCACGCGCGGCCCGATGGGCGATGTGCCGCAAACGAACGTCGTGATCCAGTCGGCTAGCGTCGTCGCGAAGTAATCGTCATGAAGTAAGCCTGGAAGCAAGCTGCAACGCCAGGCCGGGGAAAAAGTCATCGCCACTCGCCTTCATGGCGAGCGAAACATGAAGCAGGCATACGCCGTGCGCATCGCGTATTGCCCCATCTACTCTTGAAAAGGGAAAGGAACTCATCATGGTCGAACTGCATACGAATCACGGCATCATCAAGATCGAGCTGAACGCTGAGAAGGCTCCCAAGTCAGTCGAAAACTTTCTGAACTACGTAAAGAAAGGCCACTACGACAACACCGTGTTCCATCGCGTGATCGACGGCTTCATGATCCAGGGCGGCGGTTTCGAACCGGGCATGAAACAAAAGCCGACGGACGCGCCTATCGACAACGAAGCGAACAACGGCCTGAAGAACGAACACGGTTCCGTCGCCATGGCACGTACGAACGACCCACATTCGGCCACCGCGCAGTTCTTCATCAATGTGGGTGACAACGAGTTCCTGAACCACTCGTCGCCCTCGCCGCAAGGCTGGGGTTACGCAGTCTTCGGCAAGGTGGTGGAAGGCCTCGATATCGTCGACAAGATCCGCAAGGTCAAGACGGGCTCAAAGGGTTTTCATCAGGACGTGCCGGTGGATGACGTCGTGATCGAAAAGGCTGTCGTCGCCGGGGAATGATCGACTCGACGCACAGTGTGATCGAGACAGCTGAAAAAGCTGAAACAGCGGACGCGAAAGATACAGCGCGCCCGCTGTTTTTCATTTCCGATCTCCATTTGAGCGATGCCATTCCTCACACGGTGGCGGCGTTCGAGCATTTCATCGAGGTGACGGCGAACGATGCCGACTCGGTGTTCATTCTCGGCGACCTGTTCGAATTCTGGGTGGGCGACGACGTGCTGGATGCATCGGTGGCGGGGCCACGTGCTGCGTTCGCGAGACGCATGACGGCGTTGATGCACACCTTGTCCGAACGCGGTATTGCGTTATATGTGATGCACGGCAACCGCGACTTCCTGCTCGGCAAGCGGTTCATGCGGGCCGCCGGGGCGCTGCCGTTGCCCGATCCATTTGTTATCACGGCGTTCGCCACGCGTATCGTGGTGGCACATGGCGATGCGCTCTGCACTGCCGACCCCGCGTATCAGCGCTTTCGCCGGTTTGCGCGCAACCCGGTTGCGCAACAACTGTTCTTGAGCTTGCCGCTGAAGGTACGCCTATCGATTGCGGAGCGCATGCGATCGACCAGCGAA
>DASYLW010000231.1:0-18861 GCA_036009385.1 Caballeronia sp. | reverse complement strand
CGCCGCGTTCTATCTGTGGGCGAACGTGACGCGCACCGGCGTAACCGACACCGAGTTCGCCGCCCGCCTTTACGCCGACTATAATGTGACGGTTTTGCCGGGCTCGTATCTGGCACGGGACGCCCATGGCACGAATCCCGGTAGCGGCTTCATTCGCATTGCGCTGGTCGCCGACGTCGACGAATGCGTGGAAGGTGCACGGCGTATCGTCGAATTTTGCGGCACGCTGGCTCAGCGTTAGTTGACCCGGTAACTCCCTCCTCAAATCGCAGCATTCACTTAAGTCACGACCATGTCGCAACAACTTCAGCAGATCATCGATACCGCCTGGGACAACCGCGCCGAGCTGTCGCCGAAATCGGCGCCCGCCGAAGTGCGCGACGCCGTCGCCCACGCCATCGAGCAACTCGATAAAGGCTTGGCGCGCGTTGCCGAGAAACGGGATGGCGAATGGGTCGTGAATCAATGGCTGAAGAAGGCGGTGCTGCTGTCGTTCCGCCTGGAAGACAACGCACCGATGCCGGCTGGCGGATACAGCCAGTTCTACGACAAAGTGCCGTCGAAGTTCGCCAACTACACGGCTGAAGATTTTGCTGCGGGCGGCTTTCGCGTCGTGCCGCCGGCCATTGCTCGCCGCGGTGCGTTCATCGCGAAGAACGTTGTACTGATGCCGTCATATACGAACATTGGCGCATATGTGGATGAAGGCACGATGGTCGATACCTGGGCGACCGTCGGTTCGTGCGCGCAGATCGGCAAGAACGTGCACTTGTCGGGTGGCGTGGGCATTGGCGGCGTGCTGGAACCGCTGCAGGCAAACCCGGTGATCATCGAAGACAACTGCTTTATCGGTGCGCGTTCGGAAGTGGTGGAAGGCGTGATCGTGGAAGAGAACTCGGTGATCTCCATGGGCGTGTATCTCGGCCAAAGCACCAAAATTTACGATCGCGAAACGGGTTCGGTCACGTATGGCCGCATTCCGGCGGGCTCGGTGGTGGTCGCGGGCAACCTGCCTTCGAAGGACGGCTCGCATAGCCTGTACTGCGCGGTGATCGTGAAGAAGGTGGACGCGAAAACGCGCGCCAAGGTCGGCCTGAACGAGTTGCTGCGAGGCGATTGATCCATGGCCGCGAAAAAGATCGTCGTGTATGGAATTCCGAATTGCGACACCGTGAGAAAAGCGCGCGTGTGGCTGGAAGAACATGACGTGCCGTTCGAATTCCACGACTTCAAGAAAGCCGGGGTATCGACGGCCTTGTTGCAGGACTGGTTGAAGGACGTCACGCTCGACGAATTGATCAACCGGCGCGGCACGACGTGGCGCGGCCTGTCGGATACCTACAAGGACGAAGCCGGTTCCACGGCAGGCGCGATCGCGTTGATGATCCACAAGCCGTCGATCATCAAGCGGCCCGTGCTCGTCGTGAACGGCCGCGTGAAATCGCTCGGTTTCGATGCCGAGAAGTACGAAACGCTGTTCGTTTAAGAATTGAGCCTCAAGCTTTTAAGCGCAGCATCGCGCCCCTGGTAAAAGGCGCGCGAATCTTGATCCCTGCCGGCCGCCGCGCCGGCATTTCTTATTGAAAGTGGCTCGAATCCATGTCCGGCACCCTTCTTCTCTCGGAACAACTCATCGCGCGCGCGTCCGTCACGCCCGACGACCAGCACTGCCAGAACCTGTTGATCGAGAGGTTAGCGGCCATCGGCTTTGAGTGCGAAACAATTGCGTCGGGCGGCGTCACGAATCTCTGGGCCGTGAAACGCGGCACGGACGGAACCGACGGCAAGTTGCTCGCCTTCGCCGGCCATACCGACGTTGTGCCGACCGGGCCGCTGGAACAATGGACGTCGCCGCCGTTCGTGCCGACTCACCGCGACGGCAAGCTGTACGGTCGCGGTGCGGCGGACATGAAGACGTCCATCGCAGCATTCGTTGTGTCGAGCGAAGAGTTCATCGCGGCGCACCCTGCGCATCGCGGCTCGCTCGCCTTCCTGATTACAAGCGATGAAGAAGGCCCCGCCACCGACGGCACCATCAAAGTGATCGAAGCGTTGAAAGCGCGCGGCGAGCGGCTGGACTACTGCATTGTCGGTGAGCCCACCTCCAGTGCGACCCTCGGCGATATGGTCAAGAACGGCCGTCGCGGTTCCATGTCCGGCAGACTGGTTGTGAAAGGCGTGCAAGGGCATATTGCTTACCCGCATCTCGCGAAGAACCCGATTCACTTGTTCGCGCCCGCGCTTGCTGAACTCGTCTCCACGCATTGGGACAACGGCAACGAATATTTCCCGCCGACCACGTGGCAAGTGTCCAACCTGCATAGCGGCACGGGCGCAACGAACGTGATCCCGGGTCACATCGACCTGATGTTCAATTTCCGCTTCTCCACGGCGAGCACGGTGGCAGGGCTGCAAAGCCGCGTTCACGCGATCCTCGATAAACACGCGCTGGACTACGATCTGACGTGGAGCGTCAGCGGCCTGCCGTTCCTCACCCCGCGCGGCACGTTGTCGAACGCGCTGGAACAAGCCATTCTCGATGAAACCGGCGTGCGCACCGAACTGTCCACTACCGGCGGCACTTCCGATGGCCGCTTCATTGCTCGCATCTGCGAACAGGTGGTCGAGTTCGGACCGCCCAACGGCAGCATTCACAAGATCGACGAGCACGTTGAAGTCGCGTTTATCGAACCATTGAAAAACGTGTATCGACGCGTGCTTGAAACCCTGCTTGCCTGATCCGACTCACTCTTATAAGGAGCCTGCGATGGCGCTTCCCTTCACCACCGTTCGCGATCTGCTGCGTTTTGCCGTCTCGCGTTTTACAGAAGCAGACTTGTCGTTTGGCCACGGTTCATCGAATGCATTCGATGAAGCCGCGTACCTCGTGCTGCATACCCTGCACTTGCCGCTCGACACGCTCGACCCGTTCCTCGACGCCCGCCTGCTCGATACCGAAATTGACGCCATCATGAAAGTGATCGAGCGGCGCGCGACCGACCGCGTGCCGGCGGCGTACATCACGCACGAGGCCTGGATGCATGGGCACCGTTTCTACGTGGATGAGCGCGTGATCGTGCCGCGTTCGTTTATCGGCGAGTTGCTGCAGGATGGCTTGCAACCCTATGTGCAGGACCCAGACGAAGTGTCGCGCGTGCTGGAACTCTGCACGGGTTCTGGCTGCCTCGCGATTCTGGCGGCGCAGGCGTTCCAGAATGCGGACATCGATGCCGTCGATATCTCCGCGCCCGCGCTGGAAGTCGCGCATCGGAACGTGGACGATTACGACCTGGATTCGCGCGTGGCGTTGTACGAAGGTGATCTGTTCGGACCGCTGCCTGTTGGCCGCTACGAGGTCATCATCACGAATCCGCCGTACGTCAACGCGCTGGCCATGCAGACCTTGCCCGCCGAATACCGCCACGAGCCGGAACTTGCGCTCGCGGGTGGCGCGGACGGCATGGATATCGTGAAGCGGATTGTGGGTGAAGCGCGCAAGTGGCTGACCGAAGACGGCGTGCTCGTGGTCGAAATCGGCAACGAACGGGCCAACGTGGAAGCTACACTGGGCGGCCTCGACATTGTCTGGCTCTCGACCAGCGCGGGCGACGACAACGTGTTTCTCATCCAGGCAGCCGACTTGCCGGGCTGACGGCGCAACTCCCGACTTACAGGCACCGCGCACATGCACTTCGAGTGGCAGGACTGGCTTCATCTCGGCACGTTTGTGATGATCGCCCATTTGCTGGGCGCGGTCGCCGCGTGCCACGCGGTGCTCAACACGCGCACCTCGCAAGGCGCGGTCGCGTGGGCCGTGTCGCTTGTCGCCATGCCGTACTTCACGCTGATCCCGTATCTCTTCCTCGGGCGCAGCAAGTTCGCCGGGTATATCGACGCGCGTCGACTGGAAAACGAGATCCTGCGCAAGAGCGCGCATCCATCGGAATGGAATTTCCCCGATGAAGCCGCCCGTCTGCGCGGCGCGGCGGCAGGAGATCCCGCGGAGTATCTTGGCCATCCGGCCATTCGCGCGCTGACGCGTTTGAGCGGCATGCCGTTCCTGCGCGGCAATTCCGTGCGCGTGCTGATCAACGGCGACGCCACCTTCGATGCAATCTTCAAAGCCATCGACGCGGCGAAAGTCTATGTGATCGTGCAGTTTTTCATCGTCCGCGACGATGACCTTGGCCGGAAGCTGAAAGACCTGCTGCTCAAAAAATCGCAGCAAGGCGTGCGCGTCTATTTTCTCTACGACAGCATCGGCAGCTTCGATTTACCCAAACGCTACGTCAACACCTTGCGCGCGGGCGGCGTGCAAACCCATCCGTTCGCGACCAAGCGCAAGTTCGTCAATCGCTTCCAGATCAACTTCCGCAATCATCGCAAGATCGTGGTGGTTGACGGCGAATGCGCGTTCGTCGGCGGCCACAACGTAGGCGTGGAATATCTCGGTGCGAATCCGCGTTTGTCTCCCTGGCGCGATACGCACATTGAAGTGCGCGGGCCTGCGGTCGCGAGCATTCAGTTTGTGTTCATAGAAGACTGGTACTGGGCGACGCAGCGCATTCCGGAGGTGGAAGCGTCGAAGACATCAGCGGACGACATGAGCTGCCTCGTCCTCGCGAGCGGCCCCGCCGACCATCAGGAAACCTGCTCGCTGTTTTTCGTCGAAGCAATCAACGCGGCTCGTTCGCGGATCTGGATCACGACGCCGTATCTGATCCCCGACGAAGCCGTGTTCTCGGCGCTGCGTCTCGCCGTATTGCGCGGCGTGGACGTGCGTATCCTGATTCCGAGCCGGCGCGATCATCGCGTGGTGTTTGCTGCATCGAAACTCTATGCCTACGACGCACTCCTCGCCGGCGTGAAGATTTTTCGATATCGCCCGGGCTTCCTGCATCAGAAAGTGGTGCTGGTAGACGACATGTCCGCCGCCATTGGCAGCGCGAATCTCGACAACCGCTCGTTTCGCCTCAACTTCGAGATCATGGTCCTGACCGTGGATCGGGGCTTTGCCAGGGAAGTCGAGAAAATGCTGCTCGATGACTTCGCGCAATCATGGGAAATCAGCCGCGACGATTATCTCGGCGCCCCTGCGTGGCGCCGCATGGCGATGCACGTCGCGCGCTTGTTCTCACCGATTCTTTGACGCGGTTTTAACCCGCGGTTTTAACCCGCGCTTTTAACCCGCGCTTTTAACCCGCGCTTTTAACCCGCGCTTTTAACCCGCGGTTAACCCCGTAAGGTCCGAGACTATCGGCGAAGCGCCGTGCGCATTCCAGGCCGAATGCTGTCGGCGCCATCCCGCGATCGTGCCTGACTTCAAACCCCATTCGCCACGCCGCGATGCGCTTGCCATAACACGTGAGCGCATCGAGCGACTGCATCACGAAGACAATCGCCGGCAACACCTCCTCATAGTTCAACTGCGCCGCGGCCGGATCGTGTGCGAATGCCCGATAGATTTCCACCTGATGATCGAAGCTGTCCGGCGCGACGATCATGCCCGCGCAGCCGGCGCGCAGATTGTCGAGCAACTCCTGGCCGCCGCGCCCGTTGAAGACGGGCATCGTGCTGCCGGCCGCCGCCAGGCAGTCGATGGTCGTACGCAGCACCGTTGCCGCGCCCTCACCCTTTAACCAGCGGAAGTTCGGGCATTGCTGCGCCAGCTCGGCGAGCGCTTCCGGCGACAAACCGACGCCCAGGTACTCGGGCGCATTTTGAATCCCTGCGCCGGCCGTGTCCGTCAACCCGTTCATGACGGCGGCGAAGAAATCGAAGTAAAAGCGTTCGGGCTCGGTGCGCGTGGACGGCGGTTGCAGGATCAGCCATTGCGCACCGCGCGCCACGGCCCAATTGCCGAATTCGGTCTGCTCCCGGACGGTATCGCCGGTGACAGTAACCGCCAGCGGGACGCGAGATCCAATGTCCTCGCTCGCCCAGTTCACCACTTGCTCACGCTCGGCGCGCGACAGGCGCTGCACCTCGGTCGCAAGACCGAGTATCACGATACCGGGAGCGCCTGCGGCGATGGTCCGCTCGACCTGCACGCGCATGGCATCACGATCAAGCCGGTTGTGTTCATCGAAATAAGCGTAGAGAACTGGCCAGATACCAGCAGGCGAAAAATCGTTCTTGGCAGTCTTATGCATCGGACCCGATCTCCAATGTTCAATGAGAGTCGCGCGGCACAGGCGCGCCACTCGAGCCGACCAGGAAATCGAGGTCTGCGCCCTGGTCCGCCTGCAGCACGTGATCGACGTAAAGCTTCACATAGCCGCGAAGTGGCGACGCCGGCTTGATCCATAACGCACGCCGCCGCTCGAGTTCTTCATCGGATACTTCCAGATGCAGCCGGCGCGCCTCGACATCGAGTTCAATCATGTCGCCGGTCTGCACGAGCGCGAGCGGGCCGCCCGCTGCCGCTTCCGGCGACACGTGCAACACCACCGCGCCGTACGCAGTGCCGCTCATCCGGCCATCCGAAATGCGCACCATGTCTGTAATACCCTTCAGCAGCACCTTTTTCGGCAGCGGCATGTTGCCGACTTCCGCGAACCCCGGATAGCCCTTCGGCCCCGCGCCCTTCAACACCATGACGCAGTGCTCGTCGATATCAAGCGCTTCGTCGTCCACTTTCGCGTGCAATTCCTCCACGTTCTCGAACACGACCGCGCGGCCGCGATGTTTCAGCAAATGTTGCGTTGCCGCCGACGGTTTGATCACGGCGCCATTTGGCGCAAGATTTCCCCTCAGCACGGCGATACCCGCCTTCGGCTTGAACGGAGCGGTGAACAGCGTGATGACTTTTTCGTCGTCGTTGCGGGCATTGGACACGTTGTCCCAGATCGTCTTGCCGTTCACGGTCAGCGCGTTCTTGTGCAGCAAACCCTGTTCGCCAAGCTGCTTCAGCACGGCCGGCAAGCCGCCTGCGTAGTAGAAGTCCTCCATCAGATACTCACCCGATGGCTGGAGATTCACGAGACACGGTACGTCCGAACCCAGTTCCCAATCGTCAAGCGTCAACGGCACGCCGATGCGCTTGGCGAGTGCGATCAGATGCACCACCGCGTTCGTCGATCCGCCGATCGCAGCATTCGTGCGGATCGCGTTTTCGAAGGCTTCGCGCGTGAGGATCCGGTCCATGGTGAGGTCTTCATGCACCATATCGACAATCCTGCGGCCCGCCATATGTGCCAGCACCTGACGGCGCGCATCGACGGCGGGAATGGCCGCGTTATGCGGCAAGCCCATGCCGAGCGCCTCGACCATCGACGCCATGGTGGAAGCCGTTCCCATCGTCATGCAGTGTCCGCGCGAACGGTTCATGCACGACTCCGCTTCGGTAAATTCCTCTTGCGTCATCGTGCCTGCGCGTACTTCCTCCGACATCTGCCAGACGCCCGTGCCCGAACCGATCGGCTTGCCGCGATAACGGCCATTCAACATCGGTCCGCCGGATACGGCGAGCGCGGGCAAGTTGCACGATGCCGCGCCCATCAGCAACGCGGGTGTAGTCTTGTCGCAGCCGACGAGCAGGATCACGCCATCAAGCGGATTGCCGCGAATGGATTCCTCCACATCCATGGAGGCAAGATTGCGAAACAGCATCGCGGTCGGTCTCAAGTTCGATTCGCCGAGTGACATCACCGGGAATTCGAGCGGCAGTCCACCCGCCTCCCGAACACCCCGTTTCACGTAGTCGGCCAGCTCGCGGAAATGGGCGTTGCACGGCGTCAGTTCCGACCAGGTGTTGCAGATGCCGATCACCGGACGGCCATCGAAATTGTCGTGTGGAATGCCCTGGTTTTTCATCCACGAGCGGTGAATGAAACCGTCCTTGCCGTGTGTACCGAACCATTGTTGCGAGCGAAGTTTGCGCATGTCTTGTCTCCTGGCGGAGGGCCGTTATGTGGAGTAATGAGGGATGGGCGTGCCGGTTCGCGGACCGCGCGCAATTACCCGATGTCCTTTTCTTGTGCCCGTGAATCAGCGTTGCTGGCCGCCTGATTGCTACCGGCAAGCGTTGCTCGAACCGCACCATTCTCCAGCGCGTTGAAGTCGCGTTGGGTGGCGAGCAACAGCCGCGTCATTGCCGCGTGCGCCTCCTCGGGCCGGCGGCTCCGGATTGCATCGAATACGGCGCGATGCTGCTCGAGCGACGCCTGCGCCGACAGCGCTTGCTTGCCGGTCAGGCGAATGCCTGCGTCGAGCGCGGCCCGGACCGTGCCGATCAGTTGCGTGAAGACCCAATTCCCGGCCGCTTCGATAATGCCCGCGTGAAAAGCGACATCCGCCGCCGCCCAGTCCGCGCCGCGCGTGCCGTCCGCTTCGCTGGCCATCGCGTTCAGCGAAGCTTCGATCCCTGCAAGATCACGCTCGGAAGCCCTTGCTGCAGCAAGTTCGGCGGCACGTGGTTCGATCAGCAGGCGCGCTTCGACGAGTGCCTGAAAAAACGACACGTCCTCTACGCGCAAGACCGCCATGTCCAACACCGACGCATCCAGCAATTTCCACGAATCACGCGCGAGAACGGTCGCGCCCTTGCGTCGCCTGCTCTCGATCAGGCCAAGTGAAGCGAGCTTCTGCATCGCCTCGCGCGCCGCCGTACGGCTTACGCCGTGTGCCGCGGCGAGTTCCATTTCGTTCGGCAAGGACGAGCCGACCGGATAGACGCCCGAGACGATCGCGTCGACTAGATGAACAACGATCGCCTCATGCAGCTTCGTCATGGTAGGCGAGCTTGCGTTTTCTGGTTTCATCGTGGCGGCAAATTGGTGTGGATCGAAAAATTAAATCATACATAATTTTCCCTAAAATATGGAATATGTACGACATAATTTTACACTCGCCGCAATGGACGAACCCAGTTGCCGGTCGCGGCCGGCCTGTCTGGAAATCTTCTTAGCTCTTCGATGTGGCCTCAGACTCAAACCGTTCCCGGAAGCTACAGACGCGCAGAAGCGGCCGAACGCTCGTCCGGGGATGCATAAGCACGAGATGTTTGATTGGCGACGCCCAGTCGGACGACACCCTCCAGGAGCCCGACACCGGCCACGCACTCGGCCGGTGTCGTAGTCCCGGTCAGATCAAAAAGCCGCCAACGCAAATTCAGACGTCAGAGCAGCTTTTCGATATCGCTGGAAAGCGCATCTGGCTTCGTCACCGAGCCGAACCGGGTGATCACGTTGCCTTCCTTGTCGACCAGGAACTTCGTAAAGTTCCACTTGATGCCTTCGGTCCCGAGCACGCCCGGTGCTTCCTCGGTCAGGTAACGGAACAGCGGATGCGCGTTCGCCCCGTTCACGTCGACTTTCGCAAACATGGGAAACGTGACGCCATAGTTCTGCTCGCAAAAGCTGCCAATTTGCGCCGCATCGCCCGGTTCCTGCTTGCCGAACTGATTGCACGGAAAGCCGAGCACTGCAAACCCGCGATCCGCATAACGTTCGTACAACTCCTGCAAACCCTTGTACTGCGGCGTGAATCCGCACTCGCTTGCGGTGTTCACAATCAGCAGCACCTTGCCCTGATAACTGTCCATGCTGACGGTTTCGCCGCCAAGGGCAACCGCCGAAAACGAGTAGATAGGGTTCATTCGATGCTCCGCCTGAAAAAATCCAGTCTAAGCGAAACCCAGGTCAAAAAACACTCGGCCGAACGGCTAACGGCGTGCCAATGTCAATGAGCCGGTGGCGACCACCCGCGCCGGTCTAAAATAGCGTTTTCCCGTACTTGCCTGGGTTTCCACGCCGTGATTCGCTTCAACCAGTTCAGCCTTGCCCGCGGCACCAAACCGCTCTTCGAACAGACCACGTTCGCGCTCAATCCTGGCGAAAAGGCGGGGCTCATCGGTGCTAACGGCGCGGGGAAGTCCACGCTCTTCTCCGTGCTGCGCGGCGATCTGCACTCGGACGGTGGCGATTTCTCGATGCCGCCGTCGTGGCAAATCGCGCACGTCGCACAGGAAACGCCGGCTGTGGATCGCACCGCGCTCGACTACACGCTTGATGGCGACACGCAATTGCGACGCATCGAAGCGCGAATTGCGGCGGCATCGGCGGCCCACGACGGCGCCGCTGAAGCCGACGCGCACGCCGCTTTTGCTGACGCCGACGGTTATACCGCGCCCGCTCGCGCCGAAACGCTGCTGATCGGCCTGGGCTTCACGCTCGCGCAAACAAAGGAGCCGGTGACGAGCTTCTCCGGCGGCTGGCGGATGCGCCTGAACCTGGCGCAAGCACTGATGTGCCGCTCGGACCTGCTGCTGCTCGACGAACCCACGAATCACCTGGATCTCGACGCGATCATCTGGCTGGAAGACTGGCTGCACCGATATCCGGGCACGTTGATGGTGATTTCGCACGATCGCGAATTCCTCGATTCCGTCTGCAATGTCACGCTGCATCTGGAAAACCGGCAGATCAAGCGTTACGGCGGCAATTACAGCCAGTTCGAAATCCTGCGCGCGCAACAAATCGCGTTGCAGCAAAGTGCGTATGTGAAACAGCAAAAGACGGTGGAGCATCTGCAAAGCTTCATCAACCGTTTCAAGGCGCAAGCGACCAAAGCAAAACAGGCGCAAAGCCGCGTGAAGGCGCTGGAGCGCATGGAAATCATCGCACCGGCGCATGCTTCTTCGCCTTTCACATTCGAGTTTCGCGCGCCCGATGCCGCGCCGAACCCGATGATGGTCATGGAGGCAGTGCGCTGCGGCTATCACACGGACGCAGGTGAAGTGCCGATCGTGGAACGCGTCACGCTGTCCATCCAGAATGGTCAGCGCATTGGCTTGCTGGGTGCGAACGGACAAGGGAAATCGACGCTCATCAAGACGCTGGCCGGCACGCTTGAAGCGTTGAGCGGCACGGTGCGCGAGGGTAAGGGCTTGCGCATTGGCTATTTCGCGCAGCATCAGCTTGAAACGCTGCGTCCCCAAGACTCCGCGCTCGAGCATGTCGCGCGGCTCGCGCCCGACACACGCGAACAGGAACTGCGCGATTTTCTCGGCGGCTTTAATTTTTCCGGCGAAATGGCGACCGCTAAGATCGCGCCGTTCTCCGGTGGAGAAAAAGCCCGGCTCGCGCTTGCGCTGATCATTTGGCAAAAGCCCAATTTGCTCCTGCTCGACGAACCGACGAACCATCTGGATCTCGAAACGCGTCACGCGCTGACCATGGCGCTCGCGCAGTTCGAAGGCACATTAATCCTGGTGTCGCACGATCGCCATTTGCTGCGCGCCACCACGGATAATTTCATGCTCGTAGCAAAGCATCGGTTGCAGCCGTTCGATGGCGATCTCGACGATTATCGCGACTGGTTGCTGCAACATGCGGCCGAGCAGCGGGCGGCGGCCAAGGATAGGGTCAACACCGGTTCAGTGGACGATTCGCTGGAATCGGGGCAGAACCGCAAGGAGCAGCGCCGCCTGGAGGCACAAGAGCGGCAGAAACTTTCGCATTTGAAAAAGCCGCTGCAGTCGCGGATTTCGAAGATCGAGAAGGAGATGGACAAGCTGAATGCCGAGAAAGCACAGCTCGATATTTTCGTGGCCGATGCCGCCAGTTACGAGCCCGCCATGAAGACGCAACTTACGGAATCGATTCGCCGTCAGGCCGATGTGAACGGTCGGCTAGAAGCGCTCGAAGCACAATGGCTCGAGGCGCACGAGGAGCTGGAGCAGATTGGCTGAAAGCCCGCTGCCTGATCAGCTGTAGCACAGCTCTAGCGCCGGGGCAGCGTTTGCCGCGGCATTCCTTCGTCGTCGACCAGCACGTGCTTGCGGCCCTTTACATGGCACCGAATGGTTGCCACCACCTGATCTTCGGTCACGTCTTCGGCCACTACGCGACGCGATATCTGCCCTTCAGCGTCGATCCACTCGACGATCCGGCACCCTCCGCCCCATGGCTGCTGAATGGGCGCGGACACACGGCAGCCGCGCAGATGAAAAGTTGGGCGAGAGAAAGTTTGATCTGCGTGTTTCAAGGCGTGGTTCCTTTTTCCTTTTTGCGCTCGTATCCGGGTTTGTCGCGATACAAGCATAGAAAAACGACGCCTCGCGTGGGTTACAGGAACCTCGCGGTTTTTTACACGACATTACTAAGGGACCGGCGACCACGCCGTCGCAACGCGACACGAGCGCATGACCGATACCCATACCGATACCGATACCGATACCAAGCAGCGTCAAGCCAGTGACCGCACGCGGTCGATCGCCTCTTCAATCCGGTCGACCGCGATCACTTCAAGCCCCTCGACAGGTTGCTTCGGCGCATTCGCCTTTGGAATCAGTGCGATTGAAAAGCCCAGTTTCGCGGCCTCCTTCAGGCGGTCCTGCCCTCGCGGCGATGGCCTGATTTCACCTGCCAGCCCGACTTCGCCGAACACGATCAGGCCCTTGGGCAACGCCTTGTTACGCATCGACGAATGAATTGCGAGCAATACGGCCAAGTCGGCAGCGGGCTCTGTGATCTTCACACCGCCCACCGCGTTCAAAAATACGTCCTGATCGAAGCACGCAATACCCGCATGCCGATGCAACACGGCCAGCAGCAACGCGAGCCGGTTCTGCTCCAGCCCTACGGCGAGACGCCGCGGATTCGGGACATGCGCGGTATCGACCAGCGCCTGCACTTCCACCAGTAACGGCCGCGAACCTTCCTGCGTTACCAGCACGCACGAACCCGGCACGCTCTGCTCATGCTGCGATAAAAACAGCGCCGACGGATTCGCCACGCCCCGCAAACCGCGCTCGGTCATCGCGAATACGCCAAGTTCGTTCACCGCGCCGAAGCGGTTCTTGAACGCGCGCACGAGGCGAAACGAAGAGTGGGTATCGCCTTCGAAGTACAGCACTGTGTCGACGATGTGTTCGAGCACGCGCGGCCCAGCGAGATTGCCTTCCTTCGTCACGTGCCCGACCATGATGATGGCCGTGCCCGTCTGCTTCGCGATCCGCGTGAGCTGCGCCGCGCACTCGCGCACCTGGGCGACCGAGCCCGGTGCGGAGGTCAGCGCTTCGGAATAAACCGTCTGGATTGAATCGATGACCGCAACTTCCGGCCGCTCTGTATCGATAGTCGCCTGAATACGCTCCAGCTGAATTTCCGCCAGCAAGCGCAGATCAGGCGCTGCCTTGCCGGAATCACCGAGCAGGCCAAGCCGCTGCGCGCGCAACGCGATCTGCGCGCCGGACTCTTCGCCACTGATATAAAGCGCGGGCCGCTCGCGGGCGATCTCCGCCAGCGATTGCAGCAGCAGCGTTGATTTTCCGATGCCCGGGTCGCCGCCGATCAGCACCACCCCGCCGGCCACCAGACCGCCGCCCAGCACCCGGTCGAATTCGCCGATACCCGTGGTAAAGCGCGGCACGTCCGACGCTTCGATCTCGGACAAGCGCTGCACCGGCGAGGTCTTCGCGAGTGCTTGAAAGCGATGCGCCGATGGCGACTCCGCCACCGACTCGACCAGCGTGTTCCACGCTCCGCAGGCCGGACATTGACCTTGCCATTTCGGCGCCTGACCGCCGCAGTCGCTGCATACGTACAGTGTCTTGACCTTCGCTGCTTTCGCCACTCGCCTTCCTGAATTCCGTCGTTATCTGCTCGAACAACCGCGTGAGCGGACGCCCTGTTCCGCCCTATTCCGCCCGCATTGGCACGCGCGGCGCGACTGCGCACATCAACTCATAACCGATCGTGCCGCACGCAGCCGCGACGTCATCGATCGGCAGCTTCGTGCCCCACAATTCCACGGGCGCACCGATCCCGGCAGTTGGGACCGGGGTCAGGTCAACAGTCAGCATGTCCATGGATACCCGGCCGACGATCCGCGTCAGCACGCCATCGACGATAACCGGTGTGCCTTCAGGTGCCACTCGAGGATAACCGTCTGCGTAACCGCACGCCACTACGCCGATCCGCATAGGACCTGTGGCCGAGAACACCGAACCGTAGCCAACCGAGTGACCGGCCGGCACCGTTTGCACGCCGATCAGCTCCGACGCGAGCGTCATGGCCGGACGCAATCCGGTCGTAGCGATATCGGCCGTTTTGCCCGACGGCGAACCGCCGTACAAGATGATGCCGGGCCGCACCCAGTCGAAATGGGACGCCGCATGCCACAGCGTGGCTGCGGAATTGGCGAGGCTGCGCGCGCCCGCAATGCCTTCGGCACCGCGTTCAAACGCTTCAAGTTGGTGATCGATGCCGCGCGGACCGTCGGCATCGGAGAAATGCGTCATCAGCGTGATCTGGCCGACGCCCTGCACCGCCCGCGCGCGTTCCCACGCTGCCCGGAAGCGCTCCGGCGTATAACCGAGCCGGTTCATGCCAGTGTTCATTTTCAACTGGATATTGACCGGCTTCGACAGTCGCGCCATTTCCAGCATCCGCAACTGTTCGTCGCAATGCACGGCCGTGGTCAGGCTGTAGCGATCAATAACGTCGATATCCGTTGGACGGAAAAAACCTTCCAGCAACAAAATAGGACCGGCCCAGCCCAACTCACGCAACTTGACCGCTTCTTCGAGGTCGAGCAGGCCGAAGCCGTCCGTTGCACGCAATCCCGGGAACGCTCGCGCCACGCCATGGCCATATGCATTGGCCTTGACCACGGCCCATATCTTGGATTTCGGCGCGTGACGGCGTGCGACGGCGAGATTGCTGGCAAGTGCAGCGGTGTGGATCGTGGCGGATATGGGGCGCGGCATGGAAGTTTGGTTTCAAAAAACAGGTGATGAGCAGGTGATTATGTGAGAGCGGTCACAGGTTGACGAAATCTGAACCGCTGCGCCGACACCCATTATGGCAGCAGTGGATCGTGCCCTATTGATGATCGCCCGGGAGCATGCCAAGACAGCTCGGGGTTGATGGGCCACGATCAATCATTGCATGGAATGGCCGTTTAACAAGAGACCGTGCGCACGGTGATAAATTCGAAAATGCCCGATTTAGCGACTCAATAGCTGAATCAGTACCCGAATCAATACCTTATCCGCACCTTGCAGACCGGCGGCGTTCCGGCCTGAACGTCTGCGAATTGTCATGCAGGTTACTGCTAGGCAGAATGCTCCTATTTTCGTGTTATAAAGCCGTGCACACAACCCATTTCGAACGGAAATTGCCTGAACGGGAGCCTGAGCGCAAAGCCGGACGCGAGCGACGAGCGCGCCGTGTGCGAACGGGGCGGATTACCCGCAGTGCGGACTAGCATCGGATCAGATGAAAAAAGGTTTTTACACCATCATGGCCGCGCAGTTTTTCTCGTCGCTGGCCGACAACGCCCTTCTGATCGCTGCGATCGCACTGCTGAAAGATCTTCACGCCCCGAACTGGATGACACCGCTGCTCAAGCTGTTTTTTGTGCTGTCATACGTTGTTCTGGCTGCTTTCGTGGGTGCCTTCGCAGACTCAAGACCGAAGGGCCACGTGATGTTCGTCACCAACTCGATCAAGGTCGTGGGCTGCCTGACCATGCTGGCCGGTGCGCATCCATTGCTCGCCTACGGCATTGTCGGATTCGGCGCCGCTGCGTATTCGCCCGCGAAATACGGCATTCTCACCGAACTCTTGCCGGCTGACCGGCTGGTTGCGGCGAACGGCTGGATCGAGGGCACCACGGTAGGTTCGATCATCCTCGGCACTGTCATGGGCGGTGCGTTGATCAGTCCGCACATTGCGTCGCACATTCTCCAGTTGCACATTCCGAAGGTCGAGACCCCCGCCGAAGCCGCGATGCTCGTGATCGTGCTCATGTACATTATCGCGGCCCTTTTCAATCTGCGGATTCCCGACACCGGCGCACGTTATCCGAAGCAGGAACATCGCCCGCTCAAACTGATCACCGATTTCGCCGATTGTTTCAACGCGCTCTGGCACGACAAGCTCGGCCAGATCTCGCTCGCCGTGACCACGCTGTTCTGGGGCGCGGGCGCGACGTTACAGTTCATCGTGCTCAAATGGGCGGAAGTGTCGCTCGGCATGTCGTTGTCCGAGGCCGCCATTTTGCAGGCGATCATCGCGGTCGGCGTCGCGGTCGGCGCCATTCTCGCAGCCGCCCGCGTGCCCCTGAAGAAGTCGCTGTCGGTGCTGCCGGTCGGCATCATGATGGGCGTTGCGGTCATGCTGCTCGCGTTCTATTCGAAGCATTTGTTTCCCGTGCACTGGGGCATCTATTTCGGCCGCATGCATGTTCCGGGTTACCTGATCGTCGCGTATATCTTCCTGATGATCGTAGGCGGCTTGTCGGGCTTTTTCGTGGTGCCAATGAATGCGCTGCTGCAGCATCGCGGCCACGTGCTGTTGTCGGCAGGTCACTCGATCGCGGTGCAGAATTTCAACGAAAACCTCTCGGTGCTCGTGATGTTGTGCCTGTACGCGGTCCTCGTCTGGCTCGACGTACCGATTCAATTCGTGATCGTGCTGTTCGGCACCTTCGTCTGCCTGATGATGTACTTTGTCATGCGCCGGCATCAGGCGAATCAGCGGGCCTTCGATTCGGTTGCGCTGATCGGTGAATCGCGTCATTGAGCGGTGGCTTTGAACGGCGGCCCTGGCGTCTCGCGCGGCTCATGGCCAAACCGAAGTCTGAAGCCACGCCGGGCATTCAACCGTCCGGCGCGCGATAATCCCGCTTGTCACCCTTTTCTTTACACCCTGCCATGCTCGCCGCCGACCTCTTTTCGTTCGCCGTGCGTGTGCGCGAACGCGCGCCGCTCGTCCACTGCCTGACGAATCTCGTTGTCACGAACTTCACGGCGAACGTGCTGCTTGCGCTGGGCGCCGCGCCCGCCATGGTCATCGCCCGCGAGGAAGTGGGCGAATTCGTGCCGCTGGTCAACGCGGTATCGGTGAATCTCGGCACGCTCGACTTGCCGCAGAGCAAGGCGATCCGCGCGGCCGTCGACGCCGCCAATCGCGCACATAAACCGTGGGTGCTCGATCCCGTGGCGGTCGGCCCGCTCAGTTTCCGCACGGCATTCGCGTTCGATCTGCTCGATGCACATCCGAGCGTGATTCGCGGCAATGCATCAGAGATCATTAGCTTGTCGGGCGGTGAATCAAGTGCACGCGGCGTCGACAGCACCGCGCTCGCCGAAGCCGCGCTCGACGCTGCCCAACTTCTCGCGCTGAATACAGGCGCCATTGTCGCCGTCACGGGTCAAACCGATTACGTCACCGATGGACGCCGCACGGTCGCGTTATCGAATGGATCGCCGTTGATGACGCGCGTGACCGGTGTGGGCTGTGCGTTATCGGCGACGGTCGCGGGGTTTGTGGGCATTGCCGATAACGATGAGCGTTGGGCCGCGACGGTCGCCGCTGTCGCCTATTCGAGCATCGCGGGCGAACTGGCATCGCGCGACGCTGCATTGCCCGGCAGTTTTGCGGTCGCGTATCTCGACCGTCTGGCATCGCTCGATGCAAACCTTTTCGCCGCCACGCTCGTATCTCGCGACGTCGCGCACGGCGCGTGATGGACCTTGATCTTTCCCTGTATCTCGTCCTCGATCCCGTCCAGTGCGGCGGCCATGCACGCGCGCTCGAGCTCACGCGGGCAGCGCTCGACGGCGGCGTCACGATCGTGCAACTACGCGCACCCGAGTGGCACAAACGCGCGTGGCTTGAGCTCGCGCTCGATCTGCTGCCGCTGACGCGCCGGTATGGCGTGCCGCTCATCATCAATGACCACGTGGATGTTGTGCTCGCGGCCGGCGCCGATGGCGTGCATATCGGCCAGAACGACTTGCCGCCGGATGTCGCCAGGAAGCTGCTTGGAGCGCGGGCGCTCATCGGGCTGTCGGTATCGAACGCTCTGCAAGTCGATCACGCCAACACGCTGGGCGCCATGATCGATTACGTCGGCGCGGGACCGGTATTCGATACCCCGACCAAGCCGGACGCATCGGCGGCATGCGGGATCGACGGCCTCGCCGCGCTGTGTGCGCGCTCTGTTCATCCGACGGTGGCTATCGGCGGCATCCAGTTGCACAACGCCGCCGATGTCAAACGCGCGCGACCGGGCGGTATCGCGGTGGTATCGGCGATCTGCACCGCTGACGACCCGCATCTCGCCGCGCAACGATTGCTGGCATCCTCCTGAAAACCACATGACCCATTCAATTCCCAATGTGCTTACCATCGCCGGTTCTGATTCCGGCGGCGGCGCCGGCATCCAGGCCGACCTCAAGGCGTTCTCGGCGCTCGGTGCTTATGGTTTGTCCGTCATCACCGCCCTCACGGCGCAGAACACGCGGGGCGTGACGGCCATCCATACGCCCGACGCGTCGTTTGTCACCGCTCAGCTTGACGCCGTTTTCGACGATATCCGCATCGATGCAGTGAAGATCGGCATGCTCGCCAATGCCGACGTAGTGCGCGCGGTAGCGGCGGCGTTGCGTCGGTATCGGCCCGTGCATGTTGTGCTTGATACCGTGATGATTTCCAAGAGCCATCACGCTTTGCTCGCGCCGGATGCAGTGGCTGCGTTGCGCGATGAACTGCTTCCACTCGCGACGCTCGTCACGCCGAACTTGCCGGAAGCGGCTGCGTTACTGAACGCGTCATCGGCCGAAGACGAAGACGCAATGGTGCGCCAGGGCGAAGCGCTGCGAGCATTGGGCGCACGGGCGGTGTTGATGAAGGGCGGCCACCTGAGTTCCACCGATAGCCCCGACTGGCTGATCGAGGACAGCGGATCGCTGCGGCTTGGCGGACCGCGTGTGCCGGTGAAGAACACGCACGGGACGGGGTGCACGTTGTCGTCGTCGATTGCGGCGCTGCTGCCCCAACGAGACTCACTCGCCGCCGCTACCGCCGATGCCAAGCTCTATCTGACCGGCGCGATCGAACAGAGCGC
>DASYLW010000230.1:0-14126 GCA_036009385.1 Caballeronia sp. | reverse complement strand
ATGGGAACTGCACGCTGTGGACACTTAGGGTAGAGCGGTGAAAGCGTTTTCTTTGCTTCGTTTCTTTGTCGCTTTGGACAAAGAAATGACGCGCCGCCACGCGCAGTGGCTAATAGTGATAAAGAAATTAGCCAACCTAAGTACACCACTAAGCCCGAAAGCAGCAACCCGGCAATGAATCAAACCGCCAACCCCGGAACCAGGCAACCCGGCATTGACCCTGACCGCCAACCCCGAAACCACGCACCCAAACGCCCACCCCAGAACAACCAAAAAAAATTCCGCAACAGCATCTAAAGGAACCCCTAATGACAACCATCGATTCCGTCGACATCCGCCAAGTCGACCTTCAACCCAAAGTCAAGCGCACTGACGCGATCCAGTCGTTCGTGGTGCAGGAAACCGTGCTGGTGACGCTCCGCTGCAGCGACGGCAGCATGGGCACCGGATACACCTACACCATTGGCACGGGCGGTTCGTCCATTGTCGCGTTGCTGCACGATCACCTTGCGCCGCTGCTGATCGGCCGAAACCCCGCCGAGTACGAAGCTATCTGGCGCGACCTGTTTTTCCATACACATGCGACAGCCGTCGGCGCGATTACGAGCCTCGCGCTCGCCGCCATCGATACCGCTCTATGGGACCGCAACACGCGCGTGGCGAACCTGCCGTTGTGGGTCGCGGCCGGCGGATCGAAGCCGCGCACACGTACGTATTCCACCGAAGGCGGTTGGTTGCATTTATCGGAAGCAGAACTCGTCGATCAAACCTTGCAAGCGCGCGACGCCGGTTTCCACGGCGCAAAGATCAAGGTCGGACGGCCGCATCTGGCCGAAGACACGCGACGGCTCACTGCCGTACGCGACGCGATGGGCGATGACTTCGAGATCATGGTCGACGCGAACCAGGGCTTCACGTTGTCCGAAGCCATCCGCCGCGCGCATGCGTTTGAATCGTTGCGGCTCGCATGGCTCGAAGAGCCGATGCCCGCTGAAAATATCGCGGCACATCAGCGGCTTTGCGCCGCGAGTTCAGTGCCCATTGCGGTGGGAGAATCAATGTATCACCCGGCGCAATTCGCCGAGTATCTGAAGGCGGATGCATGCTCGATCGTTCAGGCCGACGTCGCGCGCGTCGGCGGAATCACACCGTGGCTGAAAGTGGCGCATCTGGCCGAGACTATGAATGTGTCCATCTGCCCGCACTTCCTGATGGAACTGCATGTGAGTTTGTGCGCGGCCGTGCCAAACGCAACATGGCTCGAATACATTCCGCAACTGGATGCACTGACCGGCAAGCAGGTTCAGATCGAGCAGGGTTATGCGGTGGCGCCGATGGAACCGGGAATCGGTATCGACTGGGATTGGGACGCGATTCAGGCGACGCAGCGCACGCATGTTTGCGTCGATGCCCGCGCGGCGGCTTGATGAACGGAGGCTGACGTCATGCGCCATTGCCTGTCGCTTGATCTCCACGATGACCCTGCGGTCATCGCTCAATACGACCGTTATCATGAGGCGGTCTGGCCCGAAGTGCTGGCTGCGCTGCGAGCGTCAGGCATCATCGATATGACGATCTGGCGGCGTGACACGCGCCTCGTGATGCTGATTGAAACGGAGCCTGATTTCAGCTTCGATAAACTCGTCGCCGGAGCCGATGTTCATCCGCGCGTGACGGAGTGGAATGCGTTGATGGCAAGCTTTCAGCGTCCGCTGCCGGGTGCAACGAGCGCTGAATGGCAACCGATGAAACTCGCGTTCAATATGCAGGCACAGTTAAACATCCGTGAAAGCTGAGCGCATGCTCCTTGCAGATCAGGCAATTCGAACGATTACGGAAAACAGCCATACCGCTATACCGACGCCGCCGACCAGGCATACCGCTATTGCGCATAAACGCCAAAGGGTCTTCATCGGACGTACCTAAAAAAGAAGGCCGCAAAGCGGCCTGAAGAGGGGTACTACAGGGGGATCAATGACAGGCATCCTAGCGTGAGAGACTTAAGAGAAAATTAAGCCGCGCTGAGCGCATCCTGATCGAGCCGTGACCACACCGGGGACCATCCTTGGAGTACTTTGCCGCAGATTTAAAAAGCTGAAGCCCGGGAGAACTTGCGTTCTCCCGGGCTTCAGCTTTTGCACTCTTCAGGCGTTACGACGAAGCGGATGTTGATCGAATGATCGATCGCTCCGGTCGTACGGCCCTGAAATTAGTTGTGCGAGTAAAGCGAACGTTGGTTGCTCACGCTAACGCGGCTGCCCGATTGCGATTGCGTATCTTGCACGCCACCGTAGGACGTTGCGTTTGCGTTAGCTTGCGCTTCTTCAGCTGCAATCGTTTGTGCGCTTTGGCCGCGTTGCGATGCCGGTGCGCCAACGTTCGGGTTATACGACGGTGCCGGCCCGTAGCCGCTGCTGGCAAATGCGGGGGCAGCCAAGGCTGCGGAAGTGGCGACCAACAGGGCGGCGATAAGATTCTTGTTCATGATGTGCTCCGATTTGCATGAGTTTTAAGGGGCGCAGTGGCTTGTTTTTCTGCTCACCGCGTCGATGAAATGCAGTGTATACCCTTACTATCGAATTATTGTATCGATAGGATACAATTGACTTTTCGCAATCGGCTAATAATGAGATGCGGATCTGCGGGCGGCCTCGGTGTGCAGAATCTAGTCGTGGAGCGTGTCGATAATCGCCGCCGTGATGGCGCTGCGCCCGTACGAAGCCCTCTCGACCATCCCGACCGTGCGCAGAATGGGAGGTTGCGCGATTGAAATCAGCCGCAACGACGGGTCCGTCTGCCATCCCGCCCTATGTAGCTGCGGCAACACGGTCACGCCCACGTTCTTCCTCACCAGCGCGACAATCGTCTCGATGGAATTCAGCTCCAGATACTCGGTCACCTCCAACCCGAGCGTCGTTAGCGCCTGATCGACGCCCACGCCAGTTCGCACACGCCGGTCGAAACGCAAGAACCCATGCGACGCCAAAATCCGGCGCGGGTCGGTATCGGTGATCTCGTGGCTCACGATCAACATGAGCGGCTCCGTGTAGAGCGGTGTCCATTTGAGGGTGCCGGGCAGGGTTTGGTCGGGGCGCGCTACTACTGCCGCAATGTCTACCTCACCTTGCTCCACCATGACCGTCAGCTCGTCCGAACGCGCCGACAGCAACCTCACATCGAGCCCCGGGTGTGCTGTCTTTAGCTGTGCAACGCCCAACGAGAGCGCCCCGATCACTGAAACAACAGCGCCAATCGCCACAGGCCCTTGCATCGACCCGGCAGGCGTGGCTTCCAGTTCATCAAGCAGATCCAATATCTGCTCGACCTTCGGACGAATCTCATGACCCTGCCGGTTCAGCGTGATCTGCCGCGCGCTGCGGTCAAACAGTTGCCGGCCCAGCGCTTGCTCCAGCCCACGCATCTGCAAGCTGACCGCGGCCTGGGTAAGCGCGACCTTATCCGCGGCTGCCGCAAATGAGCCCGTCCGCGCAACCGCGCGGAATGTCTTCAGCATTCGAATTGTCGGCATGAATTAGTTGACGTGAGAGTTGACATGAGTCATTCAAGTAAAAGTTAAGCATCAAAAAGAAAGTTTAATATTTCCTGATGCATTTGGGCCGACATAATTACTTCATTGAAAGTTGTGACGACAGGCGGCCGCAGGATCGTCAACACCCGCGCCGATATAGACTGAAAGCTCGCGGCTAGCCGCCTGTCACGCCCCGCAGCGGAGTATTGAATTTGTCGACGTTAAGCAAGCTGCCAGTGAACAAGCCTGATCTCCCCGATCACGTCAATCCGCCTGCCAGGCATCCCGTACTCGAAGTCAGCGGTTTCTCGCTGAAATTCTCGCGCGCCGCGCATGTTCCCAATCTCATCGAGGACGTCTCGTTCTCTGTGAATGCGGGCGAAACGCTGTGCATCGTCGGGGAATCGGGGTGCGGCAAGAGCGTGACGTCGCTGGCGATGATGGGTTTGCTGCCGAGCCCGCCGGCCAATATCGTGGCGGGCAAAGCGATCTTCGACGGCCGCGATCTCTTCGAGCTGAGCGAACGCGAACTCGCCGATATCCGCGGCAACCGGATGTCGATGATCTTCCAGGAGCCTATGACCTCGCTCAATCCCGCGTTCACGGTCGGGCATCAGATTGCAGAATGCGTGCAGCGGCATCGTGGTTTGAGCGGCGCGGCGGCGCGCAAGGAAGCGCTGGATATGCTGCGCCTCGTGCGCATTCCCGCGCCGGAAACACGGCTCGACGCGTATCCGCACGAGTTGTCCGGCGGCATGCGCCAGCGCGTGATGATCGCGATGGCGCTGGCGAATCGACCGCAGTTGGTGATCGCCGATGAACCCACGACCGCGCTCGATGTCACTATCCAGGCGCAGGTTTTATCGCTGGTGCGCAGCCTGCAAGCTGAAACCGGCACGGCGATGGTGTTGATCACGCACGACCTCGGCGTGGTGGCTGAAGTGGCCGATTACGTCGCGGTAATGTACGCGGGACGGATCGTGGAATATGGTTCGGTCAATGAAATTTTCGATGACCCGCAGCACCCGTACACCATCGGTTTGATGGGCGCGATTCCATCGGTGGGAAAACGCGAAGGCGCGCTCGCGACCATTCGCGGTTCCGTGCCGTCGCCGGAACAGATGCCGAAAGGTTGCCGGTTCGCGCCACGTTGTCCGTTTGCGGAGCAGCGATGTATCGATGCGGTGCCAAAGGACAAACACCTGGACGGAACGCATCGAGTGGCGTGCTGGGTCGCGCCGGTTGAACTGGCCCTGAGCGGTGGCGGGGCGGCGGCATGAACCTTGACGCTCCTATTATTGAAGCCAGGGAACTGACCAGACACTTTGGCGGGACCCGCAATTTGTTCACGCGTACGCCGACGGTCTACGCGGTGAACGGTGTTTCGTTTTCCGTGCAGAAGGGCGAGACGTTTGCGATCGTCGGGGAATCGGGTTGCGGCAAGTCGACGCTTGGACGCCTGTTGCTGCGTCTTATCGATAGCACCGAAGGCCGGGTGATCTACGAAGGCAAAGACATCACGCATCTGGGCGCCGAGCCCATGCGCCGCTTGCGTCGCGAGATGCAGATCATCTTCCAGGATCCGTTCGCATCGCTGAATCCGGGCATGACCGTGGGGCAAATCATTGGCGAGCCAATCGCATTGCATGGTCTGGCTAAGGGCGCGGCACTTCGGCAACGCGTGTCCGACTTGCTGCATACGGTTGGATTGCAACCCGGTTATGCCGAACGTTATCCGCATGAGTTTTCGGGCGGTCAACGGCAGCGTATCGGCATTGCGCGAGCGCTGGCGGGTGAGCCCAAGCTGATCGTCGGCGATGAACCCGTCTCCGCGCTCGATGTCTCCGTTCAAGCGCAGGTCATCAACCTGCTTGAGTCGCTGAAGCAGGAGCTTGGCCTGACGCTGATCATGATCGCGCATGACCTCGCGGTGATCCGCCATATGAGCGATCGCGTGGCGGTGATGTATCTCGGCGAAATCGTGGAAATGGCGGACGTGAACGATCTGTTCGATCATCCGCTTCATCCTTATACGCAAGCGTTATTGCAAGCGATTCCGGCGAGCAGTCCGCGTCAGCGCAGCAATAAACCCTCCTTGACCGGCGATCTGCCGAGTCCGACCGCGCCACCTTCTGGCTGCCGTTTTCATCCACGTTGCCCGCATGCTCGGGCACGCTGCTCAGACGAACAGCCGGTCAGCGAAACGCTCGAGAACGGCCACCGGGTCGCGTGTCACTTCTGGCGCGAAATCCAGAATGCGGGCGGCGGGGCGCCTCTTGTTTCCATCGTCAGCCCGAAGCTTATCGAGCGCCTGGCGGAGTATCGGCAACGTCAGGCGATGGTCGACGGTGCTGCGCAAGAACAATCGAACTAACGGCAAACGGGGAAGTCCAGATGCGAAAGATTTTGTTGGCCGCGGCGCTCGCCGCAGGTTTCTCAAGCACCAGCGCTGTGATGGCTCAGTCGAACTCGACGATCCGTATCGGCTTGCAAGACGATATTGGTACCCTCGATCCGGCGCGCAGCAGTCAGGTTGTAGATCGGATCGTGTTCAGTTCGCTCTGCAATTCGCTGGTGGATATTGGCCCGGACCTGAAGATCGTGCCGATGCTTGCGACGTCCTGGACCATGAGCACCGACAACAAGACGCTCACGTTCAAGCTGCGCCAAGGCGTGAAATTCCACGACGACGAGCCGTTCGACGCCGCCGCCGTGAAGGCGAATCTCGACCGTGCGCGTTCCATGCCTGCAAGCAATCGCAAGAGCGAGCTGGCTTCCATCGATCACGTGGACGTGGTCGATCAGTTCACCGTCGCGATCGTGTTGAAAGCGCCCGATGCCGCGCTGCTCGCCACACTTACCGACCGGGCGGGCATGATGCTCGCGCCGAAAACGCTGACAGATGACGCCGGCGTTTCCACGCATCCGGTTTGCTCGGGTCCGTACAAGTTTGTCGAGCGCGTGCAAAACGACCGGGTGGTTCTGCAGAAATTCGCGGGCTACTGGAACGCCGACAAGTACCCGATCCAGAAAGTCATATTCCAGCCGATTCCCGACAGCACCGTGCGTCTCGCGAACCTGCGTTCGGGTTCGCTCGACATGCTGGAACGTCTCGCGCCTTCCGATGTTGCGTCGGTGAAAAGCGACAAGAACCTCAACTTCATTTCGATGAGCGGGTTAGGCTACTACGACCTCACGTTCAACGTCTCGAACGGACCGCGCGCGCCGAAGGCGTTCAAGGACAAACGCGTGCGCCAGGCGTTCGCGCTTGCCATCGATCGCGACGCGATCAACCAGGTGATCGGCGGCGGAATTTTCGCGCCAATCAACCAGGCGATACCGTCGAACAGTCCGTACTTCGATGCATCGGTCAAGACGACCAAGCGCGATATCCCGAAGGCGAAAGCGTTGCTCAAGGCGGCGGGTTTCGAGCAGCTTAATATAGAGCTAACCTTCGGTAATAACACGGTATCGAACCAGATGGCGCAGATGCTGCAAGCCATGCTGTCGGAGGCCGGCATCAACCTGAAACTGCGTCCGACTGATTACGCCGCTGCGCTGAACGCGTCGACGAAAGGCGACTTTGAGTTGCTCTATCTCGGCTGGTCGGGCCGCACGGACCCGGATGGCAACCTGCATCAGTTCTTGACCTGCAAGGGCAATCTGAACTACGGCCGTTATTGCAATCCTGACGTAGACAAGCTGCTCGACGATGCGCGCGTGAAACCAACAGTCGCCGAGCGAAAGCCGATCTACGATGCCGCGCAGAAATTACTCGCCGATGAAGACCCAATCATCTATCTCTACGCGCAGCCGTGGCCGTACGCGTTGTCGAAGAAAGTGCAGGGCTTCACGCCATATCCTGACGGGCTGATCCGTCTGCGTGGCGTGAGCATCAAGGGTTAACCGTTCATGTTGCGAATCATCGCCAACCGCGCGCTCGTCGCGATCCCGACACTGATCCTGGTGTCGATGATGATCTTCGGCCTGCAAAAAATGCTACCCGGCGATCCGGTCCTGGCGATGGCCGGTGAAGACCAGAACCCGCAGGTCATTGCTACGTTGCGGCTGAAATATCACCTCGATGAACCCGTGCCCGTGCAGTACGCGCTGTGGGTGAAGGACATTGTTCATGGGGATCTGGGCGCGTCGCTGAGAACCGATGTGCCGGTGACCAAACTCATCGCGCAGAAGTTGCCGGTGACGTTGCAACTGGCCATCATGGCGATGATCTTCGCGGTTGGAATCGGCGTGCCGCTTGGGGTTTTATCGGCGGCGAACAAGGGAAAGGCGCTCGACTATGGCGCTAATGTGCTCGCGCTCACCGGCATGTCAATACCCAACTTCTGGCTCGGGATCATCCTGATCTTTTTGGTGTCGGTGAAATGGCAGTTGTTGCCTTCATCCGGATACGTGTCGCCGGCCGAGGACTTCTGGCTGAGCATCAAGACCATGCTGATGCCCGCGTTCGTGTTGGGCGCGGCGCTTGGCGCGCAGTTGATGCGACATACGCGTAGCGCGATGCTGAGCGTTCTGCGTAGCGACTACATTCGAACGGCGCGCGCCAAAGGCTTGCTGCGCGGCACGGTGGTGGTCAAGCACGGCTTTCGCAATGCGCTGATTCCGATCGTCACGGTGCTTGCGCTGTTGTTCGGCGAACTGCTCGCGGGCGCGGTGCTGACCGAGCAAGTGTTCACCATTCCTGGCTTCGGCAAGCTGATCGTCGACGCGGTTTTCAATCGGGATTACGCCGTCGTTCAAGGTGTTGTGCTGGTCACGGCGGTAGGGTTTATCGTGGTGAATCTGTTCGCCGATGTCTTATACGTTCTGCTCAATCCGCGGTTGAGGAAAAGCTGATGGCGACCATTGTGGAAGTCGAAACAGCCGCTCTGCCGCGCGAACGCAATCGCGCGTTAAGTCGCTTCATGCGCAATCGTGCGGCTGTGGCGGGCGCGGTAATAGTGCTGCTAGTAATTCTTGTGGCCATCTTCGCGCCGTGGCTCTCGCCCTACGATCCCATTCAGGCGAGCTTCATGACGGTGCGGCAAGCGCCATCGGCAAGTCATTGGTTTGGAACCGATGAACTCGGCCGCGATGTGCTCACGCGCTTGTTGTGGGGCGCGAGGGCTTCGTTGCTGGCGGGCGTGGTGTCGGTGGGAATTGCGGTGGTCATCGGCGTGCCGCTTGGTTTGCTCGCAGGATACTTCGGCAAGTTCGTCGATGGCGTGATCTCGCGATTCACCGACGCGTTGCTGTCCATCCCGTTCCTGATTCTTGCCATCGCTCTGGCCGCGTTTCTCGGACCGAGCCTCACCAACGCGATGATTGCTATCGGCGTCTCGGCCATGCCGCGCTTCGTGCGTCTCACGCGCGGCCAGGCGATCAGCGTCAAAGCGGAGGACTATGTGGAAGGTGCGCGCGCCATCGGGCTCGGGCATTTTCGGATTATCGTCCGCTATATTTTTCCGAACGTGCTGCCGCCCATCATCGTGCAAGCGAGCCTCACGGTTGCCATGGCGATCATCGCGGAAGCCAGCCTGTCGTTCCTCGGTCTCGGGCAATTGCCGCCCGCGCCATCGTGGGGATCGATGCTGAATACTGCGAAGGATTTCGTCAGTCAGGCGCCGTGGATGTCGATCTTCCCGGGCATCGCCATCTTCCTGGCTGTGCTCGGCTTCAACCTGCTCGGCGACGGACTGCGCGACGCGCTCGATCCGCGCGAGCTGTAACTTGTGTCCCAACTACTTTCATCAATCAAAGAGACGAGTTTTCCATGACCCGCTTCAACTGGCAGAACCCCTATCCCACGCCGCGCTTGCCCGTGTTCGCGCGCAATATTGTTTCCACCTCGCATCCGCTCGCCGCGCAAGCCGGCTTGCGGATGCTGTGGAAAGGCGGTAACGCCGTCGATGCGGCTATCGCGGCGGCAGCGGCCCTCACGCTGGTCGAGCCCGTGTCATGCGGCCTTGGCGGCGACGCGTTCGCGCTCGTCTGGGACGGCGCCAAGCTGCATGGGCTGAACGCATCGGGCGTGTCTCCGGCGGCGTGGAATGTCGATTATTTCAAGAACAAATACGGTGAGCAAAACGGACTGGCGAACCAGCCGAAACGCGGCTGGGATTCGGTCACCGTGCCTGGCGTGATCGCGGGATGGGAGGCGTTGCACGCGAAGTTCGGCTCGTTGCCGTTCGGTGACCTGATGGAACCGGCCATTGAAATTGCCGAGCGTGGTCACGCTGTGGCGAGCATCGTGGCGTATAAATGGGCGGCGGCTATTCCCGAGCTGAAAGACCAGCCCGGTTTCGCCGATGCCTTCATGCCACGCGGCCGTGCGCCGGAGATCAGTGAGTTGATGCGGTATCCCGGTCATGCGAAGACCTTGCGCACACTTGCTGAACACGGACCGCGCGCGTACTACGAAGGCGAGATCGCCGAGAAGATCGCGGCGTTTTCAAAGCAGGGCGGCGGCGCGATGAACGCTGCCGATCTGCGCAACTACAAGGCTGACTGGGTCGAGCCGATCTCGAAGGATTATCGCGGGCATACGGTCCATGAGATTCCTCCGAACGGGCAGGGCATTGCCGCGCTGATCGCGCTCGGCATCCTCGATAAATTCGACGTGAAGTCACTGACCGTCGACAAGATCGAGTCGCAGCATTTGCAGATCGAAGCGATGAAGCTCGCTTTCGCCGATGTCTATCAGTACGTCGCCGATCCGCGTTCCATGGACGTCACGCCCGAGCAGATGTTGGACGACGCGTATCTCACCGAGCGCGCCAAGCTGATCGATCCGAACAAGGCAAGGCACTTCGACTTCGGCATGCCGCCGGCGGGCGGGACCATCTATATGTCGGTGGCGGACGAGCGCGGCATGATGGTGAGTTTCATCCAGTCGAACTACATGGGCTTTGGCTCAGGCGTGGTTGTTCCGGACACGGGTATCTCGATGCAGAACCGCGGCTTTGGTTTCTCAATGGATCCGAAGTCCGCGAACGTGGTGGAAGGCGGCAAGCGGCCGTTCCACACCATCATCCCTGCGTTCCTCACGCAGGACGTGAACGGCACGCAGGAAGCGGTGATGAGCTTCGGTGTGATGGGCGGCGACATGCAGCCGCAAGGCCATCTGCAATCCATCGTGCGTTTGCTCGATTACGGGCAACAACCGCAAGCGGCTTGCGATGCACCGCGCTGGAAGGTGAATCGCGATTTCACCGTCGATGTGGAATCGACACTCGATCGCGAAACGGTAGAGGCGCTTCAGGCGATGGGACACACGATCAAATCCGTCGATGATCCTTATATGGACTTTGGTTCGGGTCAGTACATCTGGAAGCTGGACCGTAACGATCCTGAGCGTGGATATGTTGCGGCAAGCGATAGTCGTCGGGATGGGTTGGCGGCGGGCTTCTAATCAGACCACCGTACTGACTGCTGGAACTGCGACGGCTACTCATGCAGGCATGGGCAAAGCCGTTTGCAACATGTTCCGCGCGAGACAGCAGGCGGCACAGCATTAGTCCAGTGGATGGCCTCGCTCAACACGCTCCGCGTAAGCAAATGTAGTCAACAAGCTGCCAACTTAGGCACACCGTCAACTACCAGCGCGGTCGAATTTGGGCGGTCCATGCAGCATGCTTTAACCACCGGGGCTGTCCGCCAGCAACGGCGGCCCGCTCAGCCTCAGTGTTATCAGGTACCGTTCGTCGTTCCGACGGTTCTGATGAACGAAGCGGCGGATGTCGAGAATGACTTCATATTTGCTGTCGGCGACCCAATAGGTTATTGGATCGGATCGCTCTCGGATTTGCGCTCGTATTGCCGGCGTATCCGTGATGGGTGGATTTTCAGCATTCCGGATTCGATGCCATCCGCCACGCAGAAGTTGATCTTGCAAATCTATAAAGATCACCATTGCGTCATCAAGCGGCAACGTCTCGATTTGCGGCGACAGGGTCACTGACCACACCTTGCCTTGCGCGTCATAACCTACCGTCAGGAATTTCGCGGCAGGAGTAACGAAGCCAAATTTAGGGTCGGTGAAGCGCAATCTCGCAGGACGACTGACATCGCCGCCCCAGCTTGCATTAGTCACGGCGGGAGGCAGCGTGGAACGCGATTGCTCGCGTACCTGCTGATATGGTTCACCGAGTGTCAAAACAACTTCATCGACTGGCTTGGCGTTCACATAGATCCCCCACACAGCAGCAAATCCAAGAATTAGGCCAGCAACGCGCCATCGCCATTTGTTAGTGCGCGTTTCTGTCATCGTCCATCGCCTCGTGCAAGCAAGAACAGGGAGTTCTCGACAGAATAGCGTTCGGTCGGATGGCGCAGTAACTCGTCGAACCGGTGTGTTGCACGCAGGACAAACGCCATTCGTTGTTCGGGATCAGCAAGGTTCGCCAGAGGCTGTTTGCTGAATATCTCGTATTTGGCGCTGGCACCCGTAACAGTGCATTGATTGGTAAGCGTCAACTGGATTTCCCGCGCCGATCCGGTTGGGATGTTCAACGCCCACGCGAACTGGTTGGCCCTCATCAACGTGGCAAACGCAGGGAAGTCGTACATGGCCGGTTGCAGGATATTAATTTGCTCATGGCGGGCCAGTAGCTCTACGCCGCCCGCAATGTCTCCGGCATCAATCGCCTTAAATCCCCTTCGAATCTCCGGCGTGGGTACGCCGAATCTGACCGAATCTGCAATCGGCCAGCTAACGCTCCCACTCAATAACGCTCGCTCCGGCAGACACCGCTCAAACCTCTGCAACCCGAATTCCTTATAAAACATATGGAGCGGCCATATATCGAGAAACAAGGCTGTGTTGCCCTTCGCCAGCATCTGATAAACCTTGCGTGCGCCTTCGCCCGACGCCTGATCGGGCATCGGCATACGCGGCGAGGCATAAGGCGACAGGCGCTCAGCCGGCGAACTGGTTTTGTTCCATTGCTGGTAGGCGTTACGTTGCTGGTTTGACTTGCCGATCATCTCTGCGGCGTTGAGCAGGCCGCAGCCGACCCGTTTGGATGCAAATGCAGCGAGCCCGGCCCATGGGAACCTATGATCGTCCAGCCACAATTGCGCGTAGGCAGCGTTGATGCGCCGATTACGCACGACTGGATCGTCAACGGAGACGACAGCCTCAGCTTTCTTCTGATAGAAGCGCCAGCAGTTGATGCAGTCTTGCTCGTCATCTTCCGCTCGCTTTTTCGCGGCCGCCTCTTCCTCTTTCCAGTTCGGATAACAACTCGGACATCTTCGGTTATCGCACTTTGCCATGCAACCTACTGTCGTGATTAATCTCGTTTTTATCACGCACCGCGATCATCGTTCGCGGCGCACGCCCACCTATAAACTCAGCCACATGGAACATCGAGCGGCCGCTCTCGGTGAGGGGCAAACCTAGCAGATTGCTGGACGTTCATGTTATTGGGATAGGCGCTGCTCTTTCCGGGTTGAGGATCTTCGCGATGGATCGGGGCTTCTAGAAAGAGATACGTCCGGTTACCTTTATCGTATTCCGGTAGCACTTGTATCCGACTCTTCTCCCTACACTCGATTACGTAAACCACACGTTTGCACATCGAGTGCACGGAGAGACACAATGAAGAAGATCCTGGGCGCGGTACTGGGCTTGAGTGTATTGATGGTGTCGGCGGCAGCGTCCGCTCACGTTGATGTCGCCGTGGGGATCGGCGTACCGGGTTATTACGCGCCCCAGCCGGTGTACGTTGCACCACCACCGGTTGTCGTCGGGTATGGATACGGCGGATATGGCGGATATGGCGGCTATCGCGACGAAGGGTGGCGCGAACGCGAATGGCGTCACCGCGAATGGCGTCATGAAGCGTGGCGCGAGAACCATGGACGCGGCGACCGCCGTGGTCACGGCGATTGAGTGCTGACCGGTTTGTCGATCGACCTTAAAGCATTCAGCTAGCTTGTACGAAGACGGGCCGTTCATCCAACCGGCGTTGGTGAACGGCCTTTTCCATTGGCGACTGACGCGCGATAGCGTGCGCTACGAAGGCGACCCAAGCGCATACCGCCGACAATGTTCAAGATAACCCGCCTCATGATTGCTGACCAACTCCACGATACTTTTCCATAGCCACGACGGCGCATCGAGCGACTTCGACTTCGCGCGACGCAATTCCGATAACCACGCGCGCCGCTGTGCCGCATCCATCTGCCGGGCGTGCGCTTTGCCAACGACCATCGCGAGGTAGCGGGCCGCCTTAATCGCTTCGTCCTGCGTCAATTGCTCGACCGTCAGCTTCATGTCCTGCGGCAACAACTCGCGGATCACAACTGACCGGTCGTTCAATCGCGCCGGGCGCATCCGTTCCCCAAGCCATGGCGTCAGATGCCGCGCGCCTTCCACGACCCGTTCAGCGTTGTCGCGTGGCATGCGCTTGGCCACGTCAGCGTCCGTGTAACGCGGCGCCGCGGCCTTCACGCCTTCCTTGATATCGATCAGACAGAGGTCGTCGCCTTCTATCGCACCTCCGTCGATGTCCAGCAACACCGCATACCGCAGCCGTCCAAGCGAGCTGCAGCCTTTCACCCAATAGGCAGCATCGATCACAGTGACGTTTTC
>DASYLW010000229.1:0-5666 GCA_036009385.1 Caballeronia sp. | reverse complement strand
GCCAGCGCATCACGCTCGGGCGGATTCCAGCGCCGGTAGCAGCGAAGGCATGCTGGCCAGAAAGGCGCGGACATGCATCGCGATCACCGCATCGGACGGTGTCGTGTTGTCGTTCGAGTAGATACGGCGGCGAATCGCGAGGTGCGACACCGCGCCATGCAGCAGCCAGCCCAATTCTGTAAGATGCGCCGGATCGGACGGCACGCTGCGGCCCAATTCGTGGGCCGCCTCGGTGACGATGATCTCAAGTGCATGCGTCACGACTGCTTCGGTATAGGTCGGCGCCATCTGCAGGCCTTCGAGTGAAGAATAAAGAAACAACCTCAGCCAACGCCGCGTCAGCAAGGTGTCGAAGTACTCGCGATAAAACGTGTTGAGCCTGCTTTCGATCGGCACGCCGCGGTCTTTCAATTGAACAAACCATATTGCCTTGAACGTCCCTACAATCTCGCGCTTGTAAACCTCGTCGATCAAGGCGGCCTTGCTGGAGAACAGGCTGTACAGCAAACGTTGCGAGACACCGCACGCATCCGCAATCGCGCGGGTCTGCGCGTCCAGCCCGTGCTCCGCGAAATACTCGGCCGCCTTGTCCAGCACGCGCGCCTGACGCTCGGCACGCGGCAGGCGCTGCGGCGCCTTTTTCATCGGCCGCTTGACTGACGCCCGGGCCTCATCGGTCTCGCGATTTGGTTTTGCACCATCCTTGAGCTTGACCTTCATAACTCTCCCGCGTCAGTTATTGTACAAATAAGTCTTCACATGACGACTTATGTTTTGATAGAGTATATCGCCGCAAAGGTGAAGAGCAGCCCTGACTGCCACCCGGCGTAGCCAAGCATTATCTCAGGCTGTCACGAAGCGAGCCTCATCTTGTACTGGTTACGGCTGGACGGGCCTCAACCGGGGGGACGCCTGATCTATCGATCAACCCGCTTTCGGTTCTCCGCACATATCTTTGTCGACCCGCCGTCAGTCATCATCGCGTTGATCGTCGCTAGTGCGTATTTCATTGAGAAGCTGGATGCCACGGTGGTCGTGACAGCGCTGCCCCACTTGGGGGCTGCGTCCTGTTGAACGTGCCGATTGGCTTGCTGGGTCTCGCGCTAACCGCTGCGTTCATTCCAAATTTATCGCGGATCCACCCGCCGTCCCGTCGACGTGCCTGGCTTCATGCTGCGCGGGTGACACATTCTGCTCGGAGAGATAGGCCGTGCAAGATAAAGAACGTACTCCGTCTATAGCCTCACCGACCGGCTTAGGCGGCGCAAACAGGAAACGGCAAAGCCCCATTTAAAGCGCCCTCAGGCTTGCCTCGACCATCACCGGCAATCACCTAGCGTCTGTCGTTCGGTCCCCGACTCTGTCATCTCCTTCAACGCTCCATGTATAGCCGGGTGAACGCTGTGCGGTGCGCCGCTGGTATTTTCCACTGTCCGAGCGTCATTCTGTGCGGCATCGAATTAATGCACATGATCAAGAAAGCGCAGATGAAATGTCGGGGCGAAACTCCGCTGTCTCCCCCAGAGCAGTTCTACTCGCTCAATTAATAAGCAATCCTTCTCATATCAACATGGCTTGACTCGCTGGTCTTACTGCGACGGAACCATGATAGTTGCCTGTGCAATGTTGCACCATTGGCGTGCAGTGACGCCAAGGAGTACGCGAAGTGGTGCGCACCGGCGCTTGCGCAGGTCGTTCACGTGGCCTTTTTTGCTTTGCGTGAAAAATGGACGGTGCCACTGCCATCGGGGGTTCGCAAGGATCGAAGAACCTCGCACGTACTGCGTCGCGCAAACTGGCACGGCCGTTGCTTAATAAGTCACGCTGAGATTCGCCGTGCGCGGCGAGCATCAAACAGCACTCCCGTTGTCCGAGACAAAGGCGTCTTGGATAACACCGGCCAAAAAGGTCCGACATCAGCGCGTCTGATGCCGGACCTTTTTGCGTTCTGCGATCTCATTACTGTCGGAGTTGAAGCAATGAAAAGACGTACATTTTCAGCAGTCGGTTCGGACTCTGTCGCCGTTGATGTGCCTCGGCTTGGGCGTGCTTTACTCGCCACGCTCAGCGTCTGCGCTTTCGGGTTCGCTCATCCCGCTGCCGCGGCGCCGCTGCAACCCATCGAATTTTCCGAGGCCGTACATAACCTCGGTTATATCGACCTTTACGTTGCACAGCACGCGAAGCTGTTCGAGAAGTACGGGCTGACAGTGCACCTGAGCGCGGCCGGTGGGGACACGCAAGCTTTTGCCGCGGTGCTCGGCAAGACCGCGCAGTTCGCCGTCGGCGATCCGACCATGGTGGAGATGTCTCGGGAGCGCGGCGGACCGGGCATGGTCGTCGGGACGCTGGTGCAGCGCGCACATTACTTTGGCGTATCGAAGACCGTGGCGCGCATCACCGACCCCAAGGCTTTCAAAGGCCTGACCCTGGTCACGTCGCCTGATCCGAATACCGAGTACAGCGTCACGAAGAAACTGCTGCAGGACAACGGCCTGAAAGTGGGCACGGACGCGAAGATCGTCGAAGTCACTCCGGGCACGGAAATCGGCGCCATGCTCGCGGGTCACGCCGACGTCGCTTTTGCGCAGCAGCCGATGGTGGCGGCTGCGATGGCGCAAGGGGCGAAAGTGGTATTCGACTTCTCGAGTTATATGGGTCCGTTCTGCAACACGGGGATCATGGTGCTGCCCGAGTATGCCAAGGCGCATCCCGAGGTCGTGCAGTCGCTCGTGAACGCATTGGAAGAAGCCGCACGCCTTACGTATGCCAAGCCCGACTACGCGAAGGAGGTTGCCCGTGCGGAGTTCCCGGACCTGCCCGCCGACGTGGTGAACAAGGCTATCGACATGGAGTTGCAGTATAAGATCCCGGCGCAAACGCTGCCGGTCGACCGGCAGCAGTGGGACAAGCTGATATCGATGCAGAAGTACCTGGGCAACGTACAAGGAACGCTGACCTATAACGACGTGATCGACAACACCTTTTCCAACAAGGCGGTCAAGACCGCCGTGGCGGACACGGGCGTAACGGTGGCGGGGTCCAAATGAACGTAGCGGGCGCGGTTGCGCCTGCGACGCTGGCGGGCGAGACGGCCCGCCAGCCCGCCCCGCTGGTTGCGCGCGGGGTCGGCAAATCGTATGGCGAGGATGACGGCGAGTTGAATCAGGTCATCGGTGACATTTCCTTCAGCCTGCGCGCGGGGGAAATTGTCAGCCTGGTGGGCCCATCTGGTTGTGGCAAGACCACGCTGCTGAACCTGATGAGCGGTCTTACCCTGCCGACGCGCGGCGCGGTGCTGTGGCACGGCGAGGCGTTGGATGACGTCCCCAAGGGCATCGGCTACATGTTGCAGAAGGACATGCTGATGCCATGGCGCAACGTGTTGGCCAACGTCACGCTTGGCCTCGAACTGACCGGAATGCCGCGCGCGCATCGCGAGAAAAAGGCGCATGCGATGCTCGGCAAGGTCGGACTCGGACCGTACTACAACTATTACCCGTCGGCTCTATCGGGAGGCATGCGTGCGCGCGTTGCACTCGCGCGCACGCTGGTGACCGACCCCGAAGTAATGCTGCTCGACGAGCCGTTCGCCGCGCTCGATTTCCAGACGAAACTGGTGCTGGAAAGCGACATGGCCCGGCTGGTCAGGGGCCAAGGTCGATCCGTCCTGCTGATCACACACGACGTCGAGGAGGCGGTCTCATTGTCGGACCGCGTGATCGTCCTTACCCACCGTCCGTCCCGCATCAAGGCGATCCACGAGATCCACCTGGATTGCGACCGCAACGACATGATGGCCGCCCGCGACGCTGCGGGCTTCACCGCTCACGTACGCGAGATCTGGTCTCAGCTCGACGTGCGCATGGGCGAACGTTGAAAAGGAACCCGCGTGCAAGAAACCCGCTCCCCGGCCCCCCCGTATGCCCCGGCATCCCTCAAATGGCGCAGGCTGCTGCGCCGCTGGCGCGGCAAGTTGGTCGTGGCCGCCTGCCAACTCGCGCTACTCGCTGCACTGCTCGCATTGTGGCAAGTTGCGACGTCGAGTCAGGCGCTTGCGTTCCTGTTCGGTTCGCCCAGCCAGATCTGGGGTTACCTCGTAAAAATGCAGCAGGACGGCAGTCTCGTGCACGACGCCGGCGTGACTGGCATGGAAACGCTGCTCGGCTTTCTGTTCGGCAATGTCATAGGCACTGTGCTGGGCTTGTTGCTCTGGTATTCGCGCTTCGTCTCGAAGGTCATGCAGCCGTTCATCGTTGCGCTGGGTTCGATTCCGATCGTCGCGCTCGCGCCTATCGTCATCATCTGGTTCGGTACCGGGCTCGCGTCGAAACTCGCGATGTCGACGCTGTCCGTCGTGGTGGTGGCGCTGGTCACCGCGTACAAGGGGGCGACCAGTGTCGATGACGATCAGATCAATCAGATGCGCACACTCGGCGCGAACAAGCGGCAGACCTTCCACAAGCTGGTGATCCCCGCCTCACTGCGCGACATCTTCGCGGGCTTCAGGCTCACGGTCGGCTTTGCGTTGATTGGTGCCATTGTGGGCGAATTCATGTCCTCTGACGACGGGCTCGGCCATGCGATCTTCAAGGCGGGTAGCCTTTACATCATTCCCAAAGTATTCGCCGGCGTGGTGGTGACCATCGCGCTCGCGCTCTTCCTGTCGTTCCTCGTCGGCCAGCTCGAGCGTTTCCTCATGCCCTGGCAAAAGTTTGATTGAACTAAACCATCCGCCGCGACGTTGTCGGCGGGTGGCATTAGCAACCTGAAGGAGTAGACAGCATTTTATGAGCACGCTATCCACACATCGCCAGGTCATCCGCAAGGATGACCTGAAGTACGCACTGACGGCTACCGATGGTTTCATCGCCGAAGTCTCGCCTGGCGAGACCTTCGAGGTCGAGACCGAATTGAACATCGGCGGCCACCTGATTACGCAGCTCGACGAAAAGCTGGACGAGTCGAAAGTGAAGCTCCCGTTCGTCAATCCGGCCACCGGGCCTGTGCGCCTGCGCGGCGCGAAACCTGGCGATATGGTCGTGATCGACGTCCTCGAAGTTGGCGTGCACGGCCTCGGTTATACCGCGCTATGGCCGGGCATCGGCATTTTTCCGGATTGGGTCCGTAAGAAGGAATTCGGCATCCAGAATCGCAACGTCGTCGTCGAAAATGGCATTGTTCACTGGAGCGACTCGCTCAAGCTGGAAGCCAAGCCGATGATCGGCGTGATCGGCGTGGCCCCGGTGGCGGGCGGCACCCTCACCGTCGACAACGGTACCCACGGCGGCAACCTGGACATCCAGGAAGTCACGAACGGCAATCGCATCATGTTTCCGGTGTTCCATGAAGGCGCGTACCTGTATTTTGGCGACGTGCACGCGTTGCAAGGCGACGCCGAGTGTAACGGCATGGGCGCAATCGAAATTCGTGGTCACCTGAAGCTCAAGGTTGACCTTGTCCGGGCGCCGAGCCGCATGACCTGGCCACGCATCGAGACACCGACGCACATCTGTACCGTCGGTTGCGCGCGGCCGCTCGACGATGCGCTGCGCATCGCGTTTGAGGAAATGGTCTATTGGCTGGAAGAGGGCTACGGCATCCCTGGTGCCGAAGCATACATGCTGCTCGGCCAGATCGCGGAAGCGCGCTGTACCCAGATGGTG
>DASYLW010000228.1:0-7411 GCA_036009385.1 Caballeronia sp. | reverse complement strand
GAGCTTCATCAGCACGAGGTCGCGCAGGAGTTCTTCGGGGAGATCGGTGTGTTCCCGCAGCGGGAACGCGACGTTATCGAATACGGACTGGTCGGTGAACAGCGCGCCGAACTGGAACAGCATGCCCATCTTGCGGCGAAGCTGATAAAGGCCCTCCCGGGTCTGGCTGCCGACGTCCTTGCCGCCGAACAACACCTGGCCGCGTTTAGCCTTCACCAACCCGCCAATCAAGCGCAGTACGGTCGTCTTGCCACAGCCGGAACCGCCCATGACAGCCACAACCTGACCGCGCTTGAAGTGCATGTTCAGGTTCGATAATACGAGCCGGCCGCCGTAGCCGAAATCGACGTCGCGAAGCTCTAGCAAGGTCTCGGGAGAAGCTGACACTGGAGGCTGACAATCCTTTTACGCAAGAGGCCGAATTATAGGGCCTCTGCATGACAGGTGTCGTGGCGGTCCCTTTCGACTGGTTTAACGGGCTGAACTTTTTTCCGAATCCGGGGCATTATCGCCCGAATTCGTGTTGCAGCGCAGAAATGGCCGCAGCCAGATCGGGTGCCTCTGTAACGGCCCGCACGACTGCTGCGCTTCCGACGCCTGTTGACATAATTTGTCGCAAGACGGGTCCGTTGATGCCGCCGATTGCAACGAGCGGCACGACGCCGTCGAGCAAGCACACATAACGTTCCAAACGCGACAAACCTTGTGGTGCCGTTGGCATGACTTTGGTCGTGGTCGGGAATACCGCGCCGAGCGCGAGATAGCTCGGCTTGAAATGCAGCGCCTTCAGCATTTCATAGTAGCCATGCGTCGACAGGCCAAGGCGCAAACCGGCTTCGGCGATCGCGTTCAGGTCGGCCGTCTCCACGTCCTCCTGTCCGAGATGCACGCCGTACGCGCCAGCCTTGATGGCTTCCTGCCAATGATCGTTGATAAAAAGCTGCGCCTCGTGCTTCTTGCCCGCGGCCACCGACCGTTCGATTTCCTGCTTTAAATCGCCGGAATCGGTGGTCTTGCGGCGTAATTGCGCCGTTTGGACGCCATGATCGAGAACCCGTTCGACCCACTCCGCGCTCGGCAGGACGGGATATAGGCCCAACCTGTTCGGACAAGGGGGAAATAGCTTCGAAGGCGCTGCCGGTAAGTTTGCGACCTTCGGAAACGTGGAAAAATCGACGGGCCACGCGTCGAGTTCATCCAGATTGGCCGGACGCCACGCGAACGCCAGCACGAGCGCGTCGTGCGGCTCGAAACCGCAATCAAGGAACGCGGCCAGCGCAGCCGGCCAATCATCCGACCATTCGCCTTCCAGAGCGTATTTGACGTTGTCCAGGTACAGCGTCGCCCGGCCCGCTTCTACGTTCAGGCGCCCGACCCCTGAGGGTAGCGGCTCGACGGTTGCGCCCACGATCAAATCACCCGCGCGCGGATGATCCGGCTCGCTCAGGCAAATTCGCCATGACGTCGCTGACGCCGGCCATTCGCCCAACCGCCGCCGGATTCGCTCGGCTGCTTCCAGCAGTTCATCGGCGGGCGGCCAAAAACCTTCCTTATCCAGCAACGCCATACTCATGCAGCACTCCCGTCTTGATGCCAGAACGGCATGCCGACCACCGGCGTGCTCGCTTGTGCGCTATCGCGCTCGGCCATTGGCCCGGCGAGATAAGCCATCCGCCCCGCTTCGACGCCCAGCGCAAACGCGCCCGCCATCTGCGGCGGAAACGTCGCCTGTGAGACAGCCGTATTCAGCAACACGCCGTCGAAACCCCACTCCATCACTTGGCACGCATGCGACGGCACGCCAAGACCGGCATCGACGATAAGCGGCACATCCGGCAACCGCTCGCGCAACGTGCGCAATCCGTAGGGATTCGTCACACCTTTCCCGGTTCCGATAGGCGCGCCCCACGGCATCAATGCCTCGCAGCCGACATCGAGCAGACGCCGGCCGATCACCAGATCCTCCGTGCAATACGGCAGCACCTTGAAACCCTCGCGGATCAAGATGCCAGCGGCTTCCACGAGACCGATCGGGTCGGGTTGCAGCGTGTAGTCGTCGCCAATCAGTTCCAGCTTCAGCCACGGGGTATCGAAGAGCTCGCGGGCCATCCGCGCCGTGGTCAGCACTTCGTCCACAGTCTGGCACCCTGCCGTATTGGGCAGCAACGCGACGCCATGACGCTTGAGGACATCGAAGAAACCGGCTTCGCCCGTGTTCGACTGGCGCCGCAATGCGACGGTGACCATGCCAGGACGGGCTGCATCGATGGAATCCGACAGCGATTGCAACGACGGATAGCGCGATGTGCCCAGCAGCACCCGGCTCGGAAACGAAGAGCCGTAGAGCGTGAGGGTATCGGCGGTAGTGATGGTGGAAGTCATGATTCGATTCCTTTGGTTACGCATGACGCTCAGCCGCCGGCAACCGGCGAAACGATGTCGAGTTTGTCGCCGGCGGCGAGCGCCTTCGACGCATGTTCGCCACGCGCCACGAATTGCCCGTTCAGCGCCACGGCGAACGGCGGTTTTGCGCCGAAGGCCGTGAGGGCGTCGGTGACGGTGGCCGCGTCGGGCACGGAGAAAGGCTGCTGATTGATGTGAATGTTCATGATGAAAGTCAAAGCACAGGCGCCGCGTGTTCGCAACGCAGCAAGGCAGGCCAGCGGGCTTGATGGCGCCAGTCGTCGAAGGAACCGGGGTCGGTGATCGCGCCGCCGAGCAGCGCTTCGGCGAGTGCACGGGCGGAATCGGCGACTTCGGGCGCGATCATATAACCGTGTCGATACAGCCCGTTCACTCGCAAGGTTCGCGCGCCGTCCCAGACTATCGCCGGACGATGGTCGGGCAAGGTCGGCCGGCATTGCGAATTGAGCTCCAGAATGCGTGCCTCGCCGAAACCCGGATGCACCGCGAACGCCGCGCTCAGGAGTTCGAGCGCCGAGCGCACGGTCATCGGCGACATGTCTTCGCCTTCCACTTCGGTTGCGCCGATCACATAAAGATCGTCCTGCTTCGGCGCGATATACAGCGGATAGCGTGGATGCAGCAAGCGCACCGGCCGCGTCAGGCCAATACCCGGGGCATGCACACGCGCTACTTCGCCGCGAATGCCTCTTAACGCCGGCCATGCCGGCTTACCGCCGAGCCCCCGGCAATCGATGACGAAATGCGCGTCCGGCGGGGTATCGGTATCGATTGATGTATTCCAGTGAAGATCAACGTTACGTTCGGCTAGCCCCGCCGCCAGCGCTGTCAGCACTTGCCGGTTGTCAAGCTGGCCTTCGTCCGGCAGCAGCCAGCCTTGCGGAAAGCGCGTGCCAAGTGCGGGTTCCGCCGCCGTGACTTGCGCGCCGGAGAGTTTGACGAAGCCATCGTGGAAAAGCGCTGAAGGCGCATTCGCGCGCAAACGTCGCTCGAACAGCGGCGCTTCGGCGCGGTCGCCGGCATGCCAGACGACCAGCGTGCCATTGCGCTGGAAAAACACCGGTTCCGGCATATCGGCGATAAAACCCGGCCAGCGCTCAAGCGATGCCGCTCCGAGCTCGGTAATCAGCAATTCAGCGCTGGCTGCCTCGGCTAGCGGCGCGAGCATTGCCGCCGCGACCCATGCGGCCGATTGTGTGCCGGCGGCGCCGCCGCGGTCATACAGGGCCACCCGGTGCCCCGCGCCCGCCAACAGCCAGGCAACCAGCCGCCCGCACAAGCCCCCGCCCACGACGGCAAAGTCGTCTCGTCCAGATGCACGGGAACGAGTGGAAGTGGAGTGCATGGTGGGATGCGAATGCACGACGGTGTTCACGATGACGATGCCTCCTCAGCAAACGCTGCAGAACGCACGGAGCACAGCACGGAAATCGAGATCGGGAGGAATGCCCGTTTCGAACCCTGGTTGCACGCGCGGCGCACAAAACATATTCAGGGACGAAACCACGGCGAGAAAGCGGCTAGGGAGCGCACTACCTGCGGCGCCTGCGCCAGCCAATACTGGAAGAAACTGGAAACGCTGCGGTTTCCGGAAACTTCCCTCGCCGGTATTACCCGGATCGGGTGCAAAGGGACTCTCTCAGCCTCGCCGCGCGTTCTCCTTTCTTTCAAGGAGGCAGACGCGTGCCGAAGCACCCCTGTTTCGTCACCGGTCATTAAAACATAAAAGCGAAACGACCCGCAAACGGGCTCACCCACCTCAGGGAACAGCCGCCGAGCCTGCGCGGGCAAAACTGGACAGCCGTCCCTTTCGTTCGCGCCGCGCGCACTCTGGCACAATGCCGCGAATGCCCGAGTTCGTCTGCAGCGCACGCGTAAGGCAAGCGCCCCGCCGTTGCATTGCATCGATAACTCAGCCGGGCCGGGATTAAGGAACACTTAAGTCACGCCCGAAACAATGCTGCGGCGCGCGTCGTCTTTAATGGCCTCTTACGATCATTGAGACGGAGCAGGACCATCCGCATCGATACCGCCAAGTCACAACCTGCCGCCGAGCCGGCACGTCTTCAGGAAGCTCATGACCACCACCACTCCCGACAACACAGAACAAAACGCCGACAAAGTGTCGGCGTGGAGTCTTATCAAGCCTTACTGGGTATCGGAAGAACGCGGCATTGCATGGCTTTTGCTGATTGCGATCATCGCGATCAACATGGCGGTCGTGTACATCAACGTCCGCCTGAACACCTGGAGCGCGGACTTCTATAACACGCTGCAGGCCAAGAGGGTCGCCGAGTTTCCGCGCTTGTTGCTGATCTTCGCCGGCCTCGCGTTCGCGTACATCCTGCTCGCCGTGTATGGCCGGTACCTGCGGCAAATGCTCGGTTTCCGGTGGCGCCAATGGCTCACGCACCGGTACCTCGAACAATGGCTCGGCGACAAAGCCTTCTACCGTATAGAACGCGATCGTCTCGCCGATAACCCCGACCAGCGGATCAGCGACGACCTGCAGTCGTTCGCTACAACCACGCTGTCGTTGTCGCTGGACTTGTTATCCACGCTCGTCACGCTTGTGACCTTCATCACAATCCTGTGGACGCTGGCGGGCGCGCTGAGTTTCTCGCTGTTCGGTACACCGATCACCATTCCGGGCTACATGGTCTGGGCAGCCGCGCTATACGCAGTGCTCGGCTCGCTCTTGATTCAGCGTTTCGGCCACCCGTTGGTATCGATTAACTACCAGGCGCAGAAAGTGGAGGCCAACTTCCGTTTCGGCCTGATCCGCATCCGTGAGAACGCCGAGCAAATCGCGTTCTATGACGGCATCGCGACGGAAAACGCCAACGCCAAAGGTATCTTCGAAACGATCCGCCAGAACTACTGGCAGATCATGAAGTACACGCGGCGGATGACCTTCGTGCTTTCCTTCTACGGCCAGATCGCGATTATTTTCCCGATCATGGTCGCGGCGCCGCGCTACTTCGCAGGCGCATTCACGTTCGGCGTGCTGATGCAGATCAGCTCGGCGTTCGGCACGGTCAGCGATTCGTTCTCATGGTTCATCAATAGTTATTCGACCTTGGTCGAATGGCGCGCGACCGTAAACCGGTTGCGTGAGTTCAAGCGCGTGATGCGCTCGACGCACATCAAGGAAGCGATTTCGCCAGCGACCGCGCATGGTGGCATCAACCTTCATTACACCAGTACCGACGCGTTGACCACGACCGGGCTGAAGCTCGCGTTGCCGAACGGTACGCCGCTGGCGACGGTCGCTGATGTGGTGGTAAAGCCCGGCTCGCGCTGGCTGGTGCAAGGTCCGTCCGGTTCGGGGAAGAGTACGTTGATGCGCGCGCTGGCCGGCCTGTGGCCGTTTGGCGACGGCACGATCGACGCCCCGGTCGACGCCAAGCTCATGTTCATTCCGCAGCAAAGCTACTTGCCGATCGGCACGTTGAAGGCGGCATTGAGTTATCCGTCGACGGCGGAAGTTTTCTCCGATGAAGACTGCCGCGAAGCCTTGCGCGCGTGCAACCTGAACGCCTACGGCACGCGTCTGGAAGAGTCGGGGCATTGGGCCAAGATGATGTCGCCGGGTGAACAACAGCGGCTGGCGGCTGCCCGCGTATTGCTGCACAAGCCGGACTTCATGTTCCTCGATGAAGCCACCAGCGCGCTCGATGCCGAGAACGAGATGCTGATCTACACGGCCATCATCGACGCATTGCCGAACGCCGCGATCGTCAGCGTCGCGCATCGCGAGTCGGTGACGGGCTTCCACGAGAGCCGGATCGACATCGAGCGCACGAGTGCTGAAAGGGTGGTGGCTTGAGATCGAAGTGATCGGTTGATGCCCGTATGAACGCCATATGAGTTTCCAAAAGCAGGTTCTTTTCGGCCTGCTTTTCTCGTTTACCGACGCACCGTAGAATACTCCTGCGCCTGCATGGCAGGCTTTGAACGGGAGACTGGATTTGCGAGCGTTCGAATGGTTCACCGGGTTGACGGCGCGCGAGCGCCGCACGCTTTACGCAGGTTTCGGCGGTTACGCCGTCGATGCCTTCGACTTCATGATCTACTCGTTCCTCATTCCCACGCTGATTGCCACGTGGGGCATGACAAAGAGCGAAGCCGGGATGATCGCGACGAGTTCGCTGATTTCATCGGCTATTGGCGGCTGGCTTGCCGGCGTTCTCTCCGACCGATATGGCCGCGTCCGCGTATTGCAGTGGACCATCGGCACATTCGCGTTCTTCACGTTTCTTTCCGGCTTCACGCATTCGTTCGGACAATTGCTGGCCACGCGCACGCTGCAGGGCGTGGGTTTCGGCGGCGAATGGTCCGTGGTCACCGTGATGATGGCCGAGACCATTCGTTCTCCGCAGCATCGGGCGAAGGCCGTGGGTACCGTGCAGAGCAGCTGGTCATTCGGCTGGGGTGCAGCGGCGATCCTCTATTGGGCGTTCTTCGCGTTGCTTCCGGAAGATACCGCCTGGCGCGCGTGCTTCTGGATTGGTATTTTGCCCGCGCTGTGGATCCTCTACATTCGCCGCAACGTGAGCGACCCGGACATCTATCTCGCTACGCGACGTGCGCGCGACGCCGGCACTGAAACCGCTACTTTCGCCGATATCTTCAAAGGCTCGCACCTCAAGACAACCGTGCTCGGAAGCGCGTTGTGCACCGGCATGCTCGGCGGTTATTACGCCATCACCACCTGGCTGCCGACCTATCTGAAAACCGAGCGTCATTTGTCCGTGTTCAATACGAGCGGTTATCTCGTGGTCCTGATCGTCGGCTCGTTTTTGGGCTACGTGTTCGGGGCCATTCTCTGCGACAAGATAGGGCGGCGCGCGTCGTTCGTACTCTTTGCTATCGGCTCGTTTCTGCTAGGGATGATCTACACGATGATCCCCATCACCGACCACACCATGCTGCTGCTCGGTTTTCCACTCGGCATTGTCGTGCAGGGGATTTTTGCGGGCGTTGG
>DASYLW010000227.1:0-5346 GCA_036009385.1 Caballeronia sp. | reverse complement strand
GAGCGCGGAACAACGTGCGCACATGCTGGCCGAGCACACGCGTGTCAAGGGTGAGTCCGAGCTGGATCCGCTCGCGCTGGAAAATGCATACAGACAGATTCGCGCGGACGGTTTTCTCCATAAAGAGAGTCAGCAGACCTTTGGTGTGATGGACGTGAGTTTTCCGCTGCTCGGGCCGTCGGGCCAGGCGATTGCGACGCTGACGTGCCCGTATCTCAGGCGTATCGACGAATACGTGGCGCCGTCCATTAACGAGGTCAGTGCGCAGCTTGGTGAAGCGGCGGCGGCGCTGTCGATGTTTCGCGAACCGGATGCGGAGTTCGGTGATTCGCAAGATTCACGGGATTTGCGGGATTCGAGCGCGGCCTAGGGCTTTGGCTTGGGGCTGGCGGATTCGTTGTAATGGGCCGGCCGGAAGACTCGGTTTGCTTCGATGTAAAGACCCGGTTTCGCGGATTCGCCAGGTTCCGGATCGGCGCGACGCGTTAGAATGGCGACCCTCTCAAAAAGCGGATCGTCGCTCCACGCGACGTTTCGCGTCTTTCTCTACGCAAGGCAATGGCGAAACTCCTCTCCGATCCCGAATTTCAGCGCTTCTCCGAACTTCAGCAAAAGCAGTCCAGCTTCACGATCACGAGCGAGGAAGCGGATGAGCTGCGCGATATTGTCGCCCGTGCCCAGCAAAAGCGCGACGACCGCGCGGCCGCAATGCAGTCGATCGAAACGTTTATCAAGCAGTTCGACATTGGCGCGGACGAACTCTTTACGGCCGACCAGATCGCGGATGCCGCGCGCAATTTCGGCCTGATTCCCGCGGCGAAAAAAGAACGTGTGATGCCGCCGCAATTGTCGTTCAACGGCAAGCCGTATCAATGGACCACTCGCGCCCTGCCCGACGACATTCGCGTTCCGCTGTTCGAAGCCTTCACGTCGGGCGCGTCGGTTAAGGCGTTCATTGCTACGCCCAAGGACGCTACGCGTTGCGCGACGACTATCGCGCGTCTGGAGCGTGAAACCGGCAGCACGTATGCCGATGCGTGGCTGGACGAATTGGCCGTATCGCGGGCACAGGTCGACGAAGCGCTCGCAAAGCTGCCTGCTTGATTTGAAGAGAGGCGGTCGAACGGGACGGTCGCGGCCAGGCATGTTGCATGCACACATTCTGGCCGCTCACCACGACGGCCGGATGCGAGCGTTCCTCACCTGCACGGTCTCCGTGTCCATAGCCTTCATGACGACAGTGCGCCGGATTCCGCTTCTCCTCCGGCCAGCCTCATCCTGAAACCGGTCACGCCCGGATCCTCGGTGGCCGTTATCTCGAATCCCAAACGGCGCGCGAGTCCGATCATGCCGGTGTTCTCGCGCAACGCCTCGCCGACCAGCCAGCGTGTCCCACGCGCCCGGCAATACGCGATGATCCGAGTCAACAGCAACGTTCCCAGCCCCTTGCCCTTCTGATCCGAGCGCACCGCGACCGCGAACTCGGCCGTCTCGTTGTCCGGATCGGCAACGGCGCGCACTACCCCCAATGTCTCGATAGCGTCGGGTTCGCCCGTGACGGCGATAAACGCCATCTCGCGGTCGTAGTCGATCTGCGTCATGCGAGCGAGTTGCGAGTGATCGAAACTGCGCACTGAGCCGAAGAACCGCAGACGCAGGTCGTCCGGCGTCATCGCAGCAACGAAGGCGCTGTGGGCGGCTTCGTCGTCGGGACGGATCGGCCGCACGGTAATAAGCAAGCCGTTCCAGTCGAGCGTCTCCTCCAGTTGCCGCGGATACGGTTGAATGGCGAGCGGCGTGCGATGCGCAGCCAGCGTCAGGTGGGGTTCATACACCACGACCGCCTGACGGGTCACGCGCACCGTCAACCGCAACGCGACAATCTGCTCGATCTCGCAGACAGCCTGCGACAAGGCCGTCAACGCAGCCAACAAATTCTCAGCAGGGAGTTCCCGCGCCCTCGGCGAACGCATTAGGAGGTCTCGTGCCAAAACCGGGTTGAGTGGTGGAAATGCAAATTCGTGCATTGCGTCCGGTAAACCGAGCGCGCCGACCGCCTTGAACTCGAACACAGGTCCGAACACGCGATGGTTCAGCAAGCGGACATCGATTTCGATGGCATCGACGCTGCGCGGACCTGCAGACCCCGCCTTCACGACAACGCCAAACTGCGCCAGCACCCGCGACGCCCGCTCGCCGTCCAGCTCCGCGACGCCCGCCGTCAACGCGGCCATGATCTGAGCTTGCGCGCTGTCGAGCGCGACCAGAGTTTGAGGGCGCGGCCCATCGGGCGTCTGCATCAACATCTCGCGACCCTGGCGATAGTCCACCAGCCGTGCGAAACCCCGCGCCAGGCGTTGAGGCGTGGTATGGACGGGAATTCCGTGCGTATGCAACGCGTCGCGTGTGCCATGGTCCACGCAGCCGAAAAAACAGGTCAGCAAACCGCGATACGCATGGCTTTGCTGCTCGATCAGCACGCGTGCGACTTCCGCGACAGTCGCGGTGTGCGTTGGCGCGTGGACGACGAATGCCGTCCCGGTCTCGCGGTGCGGCGCCAGTGCTGCGAGCGCCGCGCCAAAATCCGCCGCAGTGGCGGTATCTCCGAGTTGCAGCGGGTTCTCCAGACGCGCGTGCGGCAGCGCAGCAGCTACTGACATGCGCGCAGCCTCCGGCCAGAGCGCGAGCGCATCTCCAGCCGCGGCGAATGCGTCGGCAGCGAGCGCGGCCACGCCGCGATCGCTGGTGACGACGGTCGCCCGGTCGCTTGCGGCCACACGGCCCACGCCGAGGGTCTCTATTTCATCGAGCAGGTCGTCGAGTGAATCCACCCGTACCAGGCCGGCGCGCCGGAAAGCGGCGCTGTAAAGCGCATCAAAAGGATCATCGTGGCCGGTGCGCAACACCAGCACCGGCTTGTTGCGCGCCGCCGCTCGCGCAGCGGACATGAATTTGCGCGCCATTCGCACCGATTCGATGGCCATCAGGATTGCGCGCGTCCGTGAGTCGCTTGCGAGGAAATCGAGGATATCGCCCACGTCGACGTCGGCCTCGTCGCCCAGCGCGACCACTCGAGAAAACCCCAGGCCACGTGCGTTCGCCCAGCCCATCACGCCGTTGGTCAACGCGTTCGACGCCGATACCCACGCCACCCCGCCCGCCGCGATAGCGCATGACGGCGCCCCCAGCACCGCGCCTACAGCCGGCGTCGTCACGCCGACACTGGCCGGACCGACCACGCGCAGCAAGAACGGCCGCGCAGCCGCAAGCGTACGGCGTGTCCAGTCATGGCCCGCCACTTCTCCTGCCTGCCCCGCCTGCCCGATGATGACCACCGCCCGCGTGCCACGCTCTCCCAGTTGGCCGACGATCTCCGGCCATGTGGGCGGTGGCGTGCACAACACCGCCACGGTCGGTATATCCGGCAAGTCGCTGACTCCCGCAAACACCGCGGCCCCATTCAACTGACGATGCTTCGGATTCACCGGCCAGACCGGACCCGCGAAGTTGGCGGCGCTCAGCCGTGACCACACCATTTCGCCGATACTGCCCGCACGCAGCGACGCCCCGATCACGGCAATCGACTTCGGGTTGAACAATGCATCGAGATTGCGTACGGTCATGCGGCCTCCGTAAATGGAATCTATCCAGCATAGGCGATTCCCAAGTCCCCAACTACTAGCCAGATGGCCTATACCCCGCCTCATCCGACGCCCGTTCTCACATTTCCTGATGCCCAATATGAGAATTCGTTTTGCCTCAACGTCAACCGAACGGGCTATTGTTTCGCACCGGGAACCAAGGTAATTTGATCGAAGGCGGGGCAGGAGCGATTCTGGTTCGCAACGGAGGCATGTTTACTCGGCCACAAGAAAAACCGAGAAGGTTGGGCGGTCAGGAATCACTATGCGACATCTTCCATCATTGATTGCGTTGCGTTTCTTCGAAGAAACGGCGCGTCATTTGAGTTTCAACCGCGCGGCGCGAGCGTTGTGCGTCACACAAGGAGCTGTAAGCCGTCAGATCAGGCTACTGGAAGAATCACTAGGCGTGAAGCTTTTCGAGCGCGACCATAAAGGAATCCGCTTAACGCAGGCAGGTGTGTTGCTGATGCCATCGGTAACAGAGGCATTTGACGTGATCGAGCGCGGAACGCGTCACCTGACGGGAACCGTCGAGCGCAAGCGTTTGATTGTGTCGTTGCCGCCCACATTCGCCACGCAGTGGTTTTCGTCGCGGCTAGGCGCACTGGCCGAACAATTGCCGGACGTCGACCTCTCTATTCGTACGCAGGAAAGCGACGAGTGCCATTGCAGCGTTCGTTTCGGGCGCGACGCTGCATCGAATGGGTGGTCGGAACTGCTGATCGTAGAGCGGCACGCGCTAGTGGGATCGGCATCGTTCACCGGGACGCCGGTCGAGGCCTTGCTGGATCGATTGCCCGCGCTTCACGTGCTGCATGAGGACGTGCGTCTGAACCTATGGCCGGACTGGCTGGCGAAAGCGGGATTGCCGCCGCGTTATGCCGAGAATGGCATTGAATTTTCGAATCTGCAGCAGGCAATCCATGCGGCGCGACGCGGCGTGGGCCTGGCCGTTGTGGACCTGAACATGATTGCTGATGAGTTGACGGAGGGTGCTCTCGTGAGGATGTCGGACGTCGAGATCAGCGGACCATTCGGATACTGGCTGGACATACCGGAAGCGCACCGCGACGCCAGCACCGTGACCGGCTTCGCCGATTGGCTGCGCCATGAAGCTGCCCTGCCCGTTTGTACGGCAGTCGCGACTTTCGCTGACTTACGCTTAGTACGATAAAAAACGCAGCCGGGTACATCGTCCAACTGGATGCTTGCCGGTATGAAATGGTGATGATCGGGTTTGCATTCGCCGATCCGCTACGGAGACTGCCTCATGCAGATAAGCAGGACAGTCGCGCGCATTCAGCAGCTTCGTAAATAATTCGAGTCACCCTAGAGTCACCCTATTTCGCTCGTTTGTTCAAACGTCAGCCCGACCAGGCTCTACCGTGCAACAGTCGCCGGACGCGCAGCGCTGGTCACGCCGCTCGCCACCGTTTCGCCGCCCGGCACGCAATGCGACTGCAACGACAAATACCCGGGGCTATAAGCCTTCGCATCCTTCTTGGGCAGCGTATAAGCAATCCGGCATTGCTCGACCGGACCGTTGCCCCACTTTACCGTTAGCGCACCCTGGTCCTCAAGACCCCGCGCAAATATTCTGCTGTCCTGACCGACCACGCCCACGCTCTTGCCTTGTTCGTCTTCCACACTCGCTCCAAATGGCAACGCACCACCACCCAGTTTCGGCGCCTGAATCAATGCC
>DASYLW010000226.1:0-21215 GCA_036009385.1 Caballeronia sp. | reverse complement strand
TCACGAGACGGAGCGAGCGTTGCCACGCCCGGCCCTGCTATTTCCCGTTGCCGCCTGACCTGTAGCGCCATCGCGCCGGCCCAATGCCCGTTTGAGGTGAACCATGAGCAAAGAAATGGTCGCCGGCGTAATGCCCGAGATACGTGACGCTTGACCGATCGTCTCGGGACGATATTGCATCAGTTTTTGACGAGCCTCGAAGGACAGGCCGCGCACTTCTGCGTAATCGAATGCCTCTGGCAAACGTGTGTTCTCATGCGCGCCATTTCGCTCGATCTCGCCAGCTTGACGGTCGATATAGCCTTGGTACTTCACCGCAATCTCGACCTGTTCTTCGATTTGGTCGAGCAAAATTGGATCTTGGGCCAGCGGCGTTTCCGGACCAGATGTGTGATTCCGCAGTGCACAAATGTCTGCATAGGTAACGCTCGGTCGGCGCAGTAAATCCGCCAAACTGTATTCGTGTTCAATCGGCTTTCCGAGCAGCGCAATCGCTTCTTCGGTGGGCAACGTTTTAGGGTTAACCCAAGTCGATTTCAAACGCTGTGTTTCACGTGAAACAGCGTCGCGCTTTTCGTTGAACACGTTCCAGCGCACGTCATCCACCACGCCAAGCACCCTGCCCGCCTCGGTCAAGCGCATATCTGCATTGTCTTCGCGCAATGAGAGGCGATATTCCGCCCGGCTGGTGAACATCCTATAAGGTTCCGACACGCCTTGTGTGACCAAATCGTCGACCAAAACGCCCAGATAGGCTTCATCGCGACGCGGGCACCATGCGTCCTTGCCGCTAACTTGCAGCGCTGCGTTAAGACCCGCGAGCAAACCCTGCGCAGCGGCTTCCTCGTAGCCCGTTGTGCCATTGATCTGCCCTGCGAAGAAAAGACCACCGATTGCTTTGGTTTCCAGCGATGCCTTCAATGCCCGTGGGTCGAAGTAATCGTATTCAATCGCATAGCCCGGGCGAAGGATGTGCGCGTGTTCCAATCCCTTCATGGAACGGACCAATTCGAGTTGGACATCGAAGGGCAAACTCGTGGAAATGCCGTTCGGATAAAACTCGTTTGTCGTCAGGCCTTCGGGTTCCAGAAAGATCTGATGTGAATCCTTGGACGCAAAGCGATGAATCTTGTCTTCAATCGACGGGCAATAGCGAGGACCGACGCCTTCGATAACGCCCGTGTACATCGGCGAACGATCGAGACCAGCCCGAATGATGTCGTGCGTACGCTCGTTGGTATGCGTTACCCAGCACGGCACTTGCCGCGGGTGCTGCTCAACGCGGCCGAGGAATGAGAACACAGGCACCGGATCCAGGTCACCCGGCTGTTCTTCGAGCTTCGAAAAGTCGATTGTCCTTCCGTCAATACGCGGCGGTGTGCCCGTTTTCAGCCGCCCTTGCGGCAGTTGAAGTTCTTTAAGCCGCACCGACAAAGACACCGCAGCCGGATCACCCGCCCTGCCGCCGGTATAGTTGTTCAAACCCACGTGAATTTTTCCGTCCAGGAAAGTCCCGGCCGTTAACACGACCGCTTTCGCGCGAAATCTCACCCCGACCTGGGTCACCGCGCCAACAACTCGATCTCCCTCGACGATCAAATCGTCAACTGACTGCTGGAACAGCCAGAGATTCGGCTGATTTTCGAGCCGATGCCGAATCGCTTGTTTGTAAAGGACACGATCCGCTTGCGCCCGTGTGGCACGAACAGCCGGCCCTTTCGATGAGTTCAGGATCCGAAACTGAATGCCAGCTTCATCGGTAGCCGCGGCCATTGCGCCGCCGAGCGCATCGATTTCCTTGACCAAATGGCCCTTCCCAATCCCACCAATCGAGGGATTGCAGCTCATTTGACCCAGCGTTTCGATGTTATGAGTCAACAAAAGCGTGGCCGCGCCCGTTCGAGCCGAGGCTAAAGCGGCTTCGGTTCCAGCGTGACCGCCACCAACGACGATCACATCGAATTCAGTTGGATAAAGCATGGGTTCCCGCGCGAGACGGCGGACCTTCGAAAGAGATATCGAAGAATTATAGCCGGTTAGCTTTTGCGACGATTCAGGCCGAATGACTAACGCCAAAAAAATGGCATGTTTCACGTGAAACACGCCATCGGAGCTAGTCGAACAGTGAAACGTTAGGCGACCTTCTTAGCCAATCCCAGGTATGTTTCGATAACCTTCGGATTGTGAGCCAACTCGCTGGCAATACCTTCCATTGCGAACTCACCCGTTTCAAGCACGTAACCGTAGTCGGATATCTGCAGCGCGGCACGTGCATTTTGCTCAATCAGCAACGTCGCGACGCCCGTTTCCCGCAACGCGCTGATGATGTGGAAAATTTCCTTCACGATTAACGGTGCGAGACCAAGACTGGGTTCATCCAGCATTAGCAAATCGGGTTTGCCCATCAGCGCGCGGCCAACGGCGAGCATTTGCCGCTCACCGCCCGACAATGTTCCGGCCGCCTGCGCACGGCGCTCCTTCAATCGCGGGAATAAGTCGAACACATGATCGAGTTGATCGAGGAAATTGCGTTCACCAGCGCGTTTTCGCCGATACGCGCCCAGCACCAGGTTGTCGTCAACCGTCATACTTGCAAACAACTCACGCTTCTCCGGCACAAGACACATTCCACGTGAAACACGTTTCTCGATTGCGAGCGCAGCGACATCTTCGCCCTGATAGAGAACGGTTCCCTTCGCATAGCCGGTAGAAGGCAGCGCGCCCATGATGGCATTGAGCAAAGTGGACTTGCCAGCGCCGTTAGGCCCAATAACCGAAACGATCTGGCCGGCGCCAACGGTGAGTTTCCCGTCGTGAAGCGCCTCAACCTTGCCATAACGAACAGACAAACCAGCGACTTGAAGAATTGCGTCCGCCATTAATCCACCCCGCCTAGATAGGCTTCCAATACAGCCGGATCCTTTTGGACGTCCTCCGGCAATCCCTCCGCGATCCGGGTTCCAAATTCCATCACCACCAGCCGGTCAGTCAGATTCATCACGAAATCCATATCGTGCTCTACCAGCAAGATGCTCATACCCTCGCCCTTCAACCGGCGTAGCAACTCCGCCAACTGCTGTTTCTCCTGATAGCGCAAACCGGCAGCGGGTTCGTCCAGCAATAGCAAAGTCGGATCGCAGCACAGAGCACGGGCGATTTCCAAAATGCGCTGTTGCCCGAGCGCCAAGCTGCCAGCTTCATCGTAAAGATGCTTTTCCAGGCCAACGCGTTTGATTTGCTTCGCCGCTTCCGCCATCAAACGCCCTTCTTCTGCGGCGTTCAACCGTGCGACGCTCCGCCAGACACCGGTCTTTCCCCGCAAGTGCGCACCGATCGCAACGTTCTCCAGAACCGTCATGCCCGATAACAGACGCACGTGCTGGAACGTCCGCCCAATACCGCGTTTGACGATTTCACGTGAAGTCAGGGCATCGATACGTTCACCCTGGAAGGTAATCGACCCACTCGTGGCTTGCAGCACGCCAGTGACAAGATTGAATGTCGTCGATTTCCCCGCGCCGTTCGGCCCGATCAATCCGATGATTTCGCCTGCTTTCACCTGGAAACTGACGTCGTTGACGGCGACCAGTCCGCCAAACTCCTTGCGCGCTTTATCGACGACCAGCAAAGGCTTGCCGACAACAGGCTTTGGGCGTTGCGGCAGCGCTTCCGCGTGCTCAGGAGCGCGGGCGCGCGGCCCGCCGGGAAAGAGCCGTGCGACGAACGGCCAGACCCCTTGCCGTGCGTACTGAAGCAGCAAGACCATCAATATCCCGAACACGATGATCTCAAAATTGCCGTTAGAGCCCAGCAGCCTGGGCAGCAAGGTCTGCAGATAGTCCTGTAGAACGGTGAGGATCGTCGCGCCCAACACCGCACCCCAGACGTGCGATACGCCGCCAACCACCGCCATGAACAGGAACTCGATACCGTGGTTCAAACCGAACGGCGTCGGATTCACCGCGCGTTGCAAATGCGCGTACAAGAAGCCTGAAATCGCTGCCAGCACGGCCGCATAGACGAAGATCACCACCCGCATCCATGCGGTGTTGACGCCCATGGCTTCGGCCATTGTGCCGCCGCCCCGCAGCGCCCGAATCGCCCGCCCCGGTCGACTATTAAGCAAATTCTGAACAGATACGACCGCGAGCAACACGACGACCCAGATCAGGTAGTAGATCGATCGCCCGGATTCGAGATGCCAGCCCAATAGGTTGAGCACAGGAATGCCGTTGATACCGTCGTATTTGCCGAGAAACTCGAGGTTCCCAAACAGGAAGAACAACGACAACCCCCACGCGATTGTCCCGAGTGGCAAGAAGTGGCCAGAAAGCCGCATGGTCACCATCCCAAGCAGCAGCGCGATCAGCGCTGTCAGCACCACGCCCACTATCAACGCAAGCCACGGCGACACGCCGAGTTGCGTTGTCAGGTACGCAGTCGAGTACGCGCCCACCCCCACGAATGCCGCTTGCCCAAAGCTCGTCATCCCGCCAATACCCGTCAGCAGCACGAGCCCGATAGCGACAATGGAATACAGACCGATGTAGTTCAGCAGCGTGATCCAGTACTCGGGCGTGCGGATCGGATGCGGCAGCACCGGCAACGCGAATACGACCAGCAGAAATACCCAGAAAAACTTGTTTCGCATGACGAATTGCATCGCGTCACTCCTCGTCTTCGTCTGAATGCGGACTTGCCAGACTCCGCCACAGCAGCACCGGAATGATCAGCGTGAAGACGATCACCTCTTTGTACGCGCTCGCCCAGAATGACGAATACGATTCGAGCAGCCCAACCAGCAGCGAACCCGCCGCGGCAAGCGGATAACTCACCAAGCCGCCCACGATCGCACCCACGAAGCCCTTCAGTCCGATCAGGAAGCCCGAGTCGTAGTAGATGGTCGTGATTGGTGCCACCAGGACGCCGCAGAGCGCGCCAAGGCCGGCCGCGAGCGTAAAGGCAAGCCGTCCAGCCTGCGTCGTGCCGATACCCACCAGGCGCGCGCCAAGCCGGTTCACCGAGGTCGCGCGCAGCGCCTTCCCGGAGATCGTGCGGTCGAAGTACAGATAGAGCGCCACGATCAGCACCACCGCCGTCCCGACCACCCAGAGACTCTGTCCGGAAATCGACACGCTGCCGAGGTTGAACGTGGCGTCGGAGAAAGCATTTGTGCGCGAGCCTTCTGCACCGAACATCACCAAGCCGAGGCCGACCATCGCGAAATGCACGGCAACCGCCACGATCAGCAGCAGCAGCGTGCTGGCCTCGGCGATCGGTTCGTAGGCCAACCGGTAGACGAACGGTCCCATCGGAATCACGATCAGCAGCGCGAGCGCGACTTGCAGGATCATGGGCAGCGGTTGAGTCAGCACGCTTTGCGTCAGCGCATAGACTGCCACCGGGAACAGCAGATACTTGCCCGCCAGCACGGCGAGCGTGCGCCCTATGTGCCGCTGTCGCGACGGGTGCCGCACCATGCCCGCGATCTCCGCGACAAAGCATCCCACCCCCATGGCGATCAGCAGCCAGCACGTTGCCGGCAGCCTCTGCGTTTGCAGCGCGGCCAATGTAAGCGCACCGTACGCGACAAACTCGCCCTGCGGGATGAAGATGACGCGCGTCACCGAAAACACGAGGACCAGCGCGAGCGCGAGCAATGCGTAGATCGCGCCCGTGGTGATGCCGTCTTGCGCGAGAATCGCCGCAATCGATAAGTCCATACTTCCTCTTTAGGGACGACCTGCTACTGGGACTGCCGGGTCAGCCCATCAAAAATATGGCCTGGTACCGCGAGAAATACGCAGCCTTGAGCCATGGTTGAAACCCCGGAGCGCAGAACGTTGGAACGCTAACGCGCCAAATTGCAGGCACGCAAGCGCGGTCCATGTCGCAAACTAGTCGTTCTGCAGCTTCCACTTGCCATCGACAATCTGCACCATCACGCGGGCGCGCTTGTCGAGACCGTTGTGATCGGTCGGCGTGGTGTTCATCACGCCATGCGCGAGCGGCAGATCTTTCAAGTCTTCCAGCGCGCTACGCAGCGCTGCGCGGAACGCTTCCGTACCCGGCTGAGCCGTCTTGAGCGCTTCGGGAATGGCTTGTTCCAGCATGCGCCCGGCATCCCATGCGTGGCCGCCGAACGTGGATACCGACCCCACGCCATACGCCTTCTCATAAGCCGCCTTGTAAGCCAGCGGTGACTTTTTCACCGGATTGCTGTCCGGCAATTGATCCGCCACGAGGATGGGCCCCGCCGGCAGCAATTCGCCATCGCAATCCTTGCCGCACACGCGCAGGAAGTCGTTGTTCGCCACGCCGTGCGTCTGATAGACCTTGCCCTTGTAACCACGCTCCTTCAGCGCCTTGGCGGGCAACGCCGAGGGCGTGCCAGCACCCGCGATCAGCACGGCATCCGGATTGGCGCTCATGGTCTTCAGCACCTGACCGGTGACGGAGGTATCGGTGCGGGCAAAACGCTCGTTCGCGATGATCTTCAGGTTGTGCGCGGCTGCAGCAGTGTTGAACACGCTATACCAACCGTCGCCGTACGCATCTGCGAAGCCGATGAAGCCAACCGTCTTCACGCCATGCTTCTCCATGTACCCGGCGATCGCATCGGCCATCAGGCTGTCGTTCTGCGGCGTCTTGAACGCCCACGAGCGCTTGGCGTCCATCGGCGAGATGATTGCGGCGGATGCGGCCATCGAGATCATTGGCGTCTTGCCCTGGCTTGCGGCGTCGAGCATCGCAAGCGAGTTCGGCGTGACGGTCGAGCCCACGATAGCGTCAACATGGTCTTCATCGATCAGCTTGCGCGTGTTCTGCACCGCGCGGCTGGTGTCCGAACCGTCATCGAGCACGATGTACTCCACCGTCTTTCCGCCAATTTCCTTCGGCAGCAACGCGATCGTATTTTTCTCGGGAATCCCAAGCGATGCCGCCGGCCCCGTGGCCGATAACGTCACGCCAATCTTCACCTGAGCGAACGCGGCGCCTGCACCCAAGGCCAGCGTCACGCCGAGCGCCGCACTCGTCAGCCGTCCCTGCCACTTCAGCGGGTTAGTCTTTTTCATTGCATCGTCTCCAGACGCTATGCCATCGCGCACGCCTGTGCGCTACTGCGAGTTGTTATAAATCTTTTGTCGTGCGGTCATGGCTGAACTGCAGCCCATTGACTGCCGCTCAATCTATTTTCGGTGATTGCCTGTGCCTAGGCTCGTTTTCCCTCAACGTTAGCTATCAGGCCAGCGCTGCCGAGCCCATCTGAAACATTCGATAACACCTCAAAAAAAAGGCGCGTTCGAAGCAACGCGCCTTTAGTCGATTCGTATCGTTATTCGGGTTCCCGCCAGTCTTTGGCGAGCTTCCACTGCCCGCCGACGATCTCCACCATCACGCGCGCGCGCTGATCGAGTCCTGAGTGATCGTTCGCGCTCATGTTGAAGATCCCGTGCGAGCCGGGCAAATCCTTGGTGCTTTCGATAGCCGCGCGCAACGCTTCACGAAACGCCTGCGAGCCCGGCTGCCCCTTCTTCAACGCGATCGGAATCGCTCGTTGCAGCAACAGGCCGGCGTCCCACGCGTGACCACCGAACGTGGATATGGAACCCGCACCGTAGGCGCTTTCGTAAGCCTGCTTATAGGTCAGCGCGGACTTCTTCACGGGGTTCGAGTCGGGCAACTGCGCGGCGACCAGCAACGGACCGGCCGGCAGGAACGTGCCTTCACAATCCTTGCCGCACACGCGCAGGAAGTCGTTGTTCGCCACGCCGTGCGTCTGATAGATCTTGCCTTTATAGCCCCGCTCTTTCAGCGTCTTTTGCGGCAACGCGGCCGGCGTGCCCGCACCCGCGATCAGCACCGCATCGGGATTCTGTGACATGGCTTTGAGAACCTGTCCTGTCACCGATGTATCGTTGCGCGCAAAGCGTTCATTCGCGACCACCTTGATCTTCGCGAGATCCGCAGCCTTCGTGAATTCCTTGAACCAGCTTTCGCCATAAGCATCGCTGAAACCAATAAACGCCACCGACTTCACGCCATGATTCGACATATGCTGCGCGATAGCGGTTGCCATCAGGATGTCGTTCTGCGGCGTCTTGAATACCCACGCGCGTTTTGCATCCATCGGTTCCACGATGGTGGCCGCTGCAGCCATGGAGATCATGGGCGTGGAGGTCTCGGATGCCACGTCGATCATCGCGAGCGAATTGGGGACTACCGTGGAACCAATCAAGGCGTCGACGTGATCTTCACTCGTCAGCTTGCGGGCGTTCTTGATGGCTTGTGTGGAATCGGTCGCATCGTCCAGAACGATGTATTCCATCTTCTGCCCGGCAATCTCTTTCGGCAGCAGCGCAATGGTGTTCTTTTCCGGAATTCCCAGCGATGCAGCCGGGCCAGTCGCGGACACTGTCACGCCAATCTTTATGTCTGCAAAAGCCTGCGTACTTACTACTGTGGACACGCTCGCGACGAATGCCGCCGTCGAGATCCAACGTAAAGCCAACTTCATTGATATGCCTCGTAAATGTGTTTTGTTCACCGGCGCGATTTTACGATTTTTATATCCCGACCACACGGTCGGTGAATCCGGAGTGTAGCGGACGAGAAGCGCGCGCAGCAAGCCTTTTGAAGGAATTTGAACGGGCGAATGTGTGCCAAAGCACGCATTGAAAATGCTCGGGAAAACCCGCATGAAAATGACTGTTTTGATTTGATCGGCTGGCGTCCGGAGGCCACAGCTGGCGCTTAATCCCGGCAGAATAAATCGATTTGGATGTGAAAATCCGAGAGTAGCCAAAAGCGCGGAGCACAAATAAAAAGCGCTGTTGGAATCATCCAACAGCGCTTTCGGTCGGGCACTTGATGCCTCGTTGTCTCCTCGTTCTCCACCTCAAAATTCGGGTGCAACAGAACTGAAACGGATATTAGATTGTGCAACCGATACCGACAACCTAGCATTTACCCTAGTGGTGCACGTTAGCACCTTTATTGGGCGCTTGTTTATCCGGGTGCTGCCAAATGCGGGGGCAAACTGCGGGAAAACCATGGGTACTCACGCACATAGTTCGGATCGCAAACTAAGTTGCGTCGCTCTCGCCTACGCTGTCCTAGCCGCGCAATGGCCTCACCCTTGCGATGATTTCTCCCACAATCCCACGCCTGAACAACAGCACGCAAGCAATGAAGATCAGGCCCGTCACGATCGTCACCGACTCTCCGAGCGAGTTGAACCAGTCAATACCAGTGAGCGAAGACAACCCTGCGCCAATATCGCCGAGACGATTTTCCAGCGCCACAATGATGAACGCGCCGAGCAGAGGCCCGAACATGGTGCTCATGCCGCCCACCAGGGTCATCAACACGACCAGGCCGGACATGGTCCAGTACGCGTCGCCCAGCGTTTCGAATCCAAGCACCAGCGTTTGAAGCGCGCCAGCCAGTCCCGCCAATCCCGCCGACAACACGAATGCCAGCAGCTTGAAACGTGACGTGTCGTAACCCAGCGAGATCGCGCGCGGCTCATTTTCCTTGATCGCGATCAGCACCTGCCCGAACGGTGAATGCACCACGCGCACGATAAATCCAAACGCCAGCACCATCACCAGAAGCACGACGTAATAGAGCGTCAGGTCGGAACTGAGGCTGATTGCGCCGAACAGCTTGCCGCGCGGCACACCTTGCATACCGTCTTCGCCATGCGTAAACGGCGCCTGCAGGAACACGAAATAGACCATCTGCGCGAGCGCCAGCGTGACCATCGCGAAGTAGATGCCTTGGCGTCGGATCGCGAACAAGCCGACGACGAGACCCAGCAGCGTCGCCACCGCTGTGCCCGCGATCACGCCAAGTTCCGGTGTAAAACCGAGTGTCTGGATGGCGTAACCGGCGGAATAACCCGCGCTGGCGAGGAACATCGCGTGGCCGAACGAAAGCAGGCCCGTATAGCCGATCAACAAATTGAAGGCTGCCGCCAACAGCGCGAAACACAGGACTTTCATCATGAAGACCGGGTACACGCCGAGGAACGGCGCCGCGATCAGGCCGGCAAGCAACACGCCGTAGAGCACTTTCCTAACCATCATTTTTCCTTGCCGAAAAGTCCCGCCGGGCGCACGAGCAGCACCAGCGCCATGATCACGAAAACGACCGTTGCAGAGGCTTCCGGATAGAACACGCGCGTCAGGCCCTCAATCACGCCGAGCCCGAGGCCGGTCAGGATCGAGCCCATGATCGATCCCATTCCGCCGATAACGACCACCGCGAACACCGTGATGATCATCGACTGCCCCATCAGCGGCGACACCTGGATCACCGGAGCGGCAAGCACGCCCGCGAATGCCGCGAGCGCCACGCCGAAACCGTAGGTGAGAGTGACCATCAATGGCACATTGATGCCGAACGCCTCCACCATTTTCGGATTCTCGGTACCTGCGCGAAGATACGCGCCCAGTCGTGTTTTCTCGATCACGAACCACGTCGCGAAGCACACGACCAGCGATGCCAGCACCACCCACGCACGATAGTTCGGCAGGTACATGAAGCCGAGATTCGTCGCGCCGGACAGCAGTTCGGGGACATCGTAGGGCTGGCCGGATGAACCATAGATCGAGCGAAACACGCCTTCAATAACTAGCGTAAGGCCGAACGTCAGCAGCAAGCCGTATAGATGATCGAGCTTGTAGAGCCAGCGCAACATGGTCCGTTCGACCACGATTCCAAACACGCCCACAATCAGCGGCGCGAGCACGAGCATGGCCCAGTACGGCACATTGAAATACGAAAAACCCATCCATGTGAGCATCGCGCCCAGCATGAACAACGCGCCGTGGGCGAAGTTGATCACGTTGAGCAGGCCGAAAATCACCGCGAGGCCAAGGCTCAGGATGGCGTAGAACGATCCGTTCACCAGCCCGAGCAGCAACTGGCTCATCATCGCCGCGAGCGGAATGCCGAAAATTTCCATTGAATCTGCCGTCAGAGTAGTTTCGACGCATGCCGCCTGGCTCAAGATGAGCAAGACGACATGCGTCGATCGATCATGCGGAACGTGTAGCGACGATTCAAACTATCGGCGTTACGCGTGAATCCGCAGTGCCGCTAGCAGTAGCGCTATAAACCGGCCGCTTACTTCCACAACGGGCAGCGTGATTCCGCCTTGGTGTCGAAAGCCTGCTCGCCCGGAATGGTCGCCGTGATCTTGTAGTAGTCCCAAGGTTCCTTCGATTCCGCCGGTGTCTTCACTTGCATCAGGTACATGTCGTGGATCATGCTTCCGTCCGCGCGGATGTAGCCGTTTTGCGCGTAGAAGTCGTTGATCTTCATCTTGTGCAACTGGTCCATCACCTTGTCGCTATCCGTCGTGCCGGCCGCTTGCACCGCCTTCAGATACGTGGTGACCGCGGAGTAATCGGCTGCATGAAGACTCGTCGGCATCTTCTTCATCTTGGCGAAGTAACGCTGTGCCCAGGCGCGCGTGGTTGCGTCCTTGTTCCAGTACCAACTGTCCGTTGCAACCAGGCCTTGCGTGGTTTCGAGCCCCAGGCTGTGGATGTCGGTGAGGAAGATCAGCAGCGCGGCGATCTTCATCGTCTTGGTGATGCCGAATTCCTTCGCGGCCTTGATCGAGTTGATCGTGTCGCCGCCTGCGTTCGCCAGACCCAACACTTGCGCTTTCGACGATTGCGCCTGCAACAGGAACGACGAGAAGTCAGAGGCCGACAACGGATGACGGACCGCGCCGAGCACCTGGCCGCCATTCGCCTTCACGACATCCGACGTGTTCTTTTCCAGCGCCTTGCCGAACGCGTAATCAGCCGTCAGGAAGAACCATGTTTTGCCGCCCTGCTTCGTCACAGCCGATCCCGTGCCCTTGGCGAGCGCCATGGTGTCGTACGCATAGTGAACCGTGTACGGCGTGCATTGCTCGTTGGTCAGGTTGTCCGCGCCTGCACCAATGTTGATGTACGGAATCTTCTTCTCGCCGGCGACCTGATTCGTCGATAGCGCGGTTGCCGAATTCGTGCCGCCGATGATCACGTTCACGCCGTCGCGGTCAATCCATTCACGCGCCCGCGATGCCGCAATGTCCGCCTTGTTCTGATGATCCGCGTAGACGAGTTCGATCGGCTTGCCGTTCACCTTGCCGCCGAAATCCGCAATCGCCATGCGAATCGATTCGAGGCCGCCCTGCCCGTCGATGTCCGCATACAGGCCGGACAAGTCCGTGATAAAGCCGATCTTCACCGTGTCGCCAGGGGCTGCCTGGACGTTGCCAGTCATCAGCGAGGCCGTGGTCGCGGCAACCGCCAGGCAGAGTCCCGACAGGCGCGCGAGGGTCTTCTTCTTCATTACAGTCTCCGTTGAGTTGTTGTTCTTGCGGCGGGCCGCATGTTGATGCGATGAACTTGCGTTGAGCTTGCGTTTAACGTTCTAAACCCCGAGCAGCTCGTGTAGCACCGGCATTTTCGCTTCGAGTTCGCCGGAATTGAAATGCTCGACGATCTTCCCGTGCTCCATGACATAAAAGCGATCGGCGAGTGGCGCGGCAAAACGAAAATTCTGTTCGACCATGACGATGGTGTAGCCACGCGCCTTCAGCATCATGATCATTCGCGCGAGCGTCTGGACGATGACAGGCGCTAACCCTTCCGATATTTCATCGAGCAGCAGCAGATTCGCGCCGGTACGCAGGATGCGCGCAACGGCCAGCATCTGCTGCTCGCCACCCGACAAGCGCGTGCCCTGGCTGCTGCGGCGTTCCTTGAGATTGGGGAACATCGAATAGATTTCATCAATCGACATGGCGTCTTTCGCCGGACCTACAAGCGGCGGCAGAAGCAGGTTCTCTTCGCAAGAGAGGCTCGAAAAGATGCCGCGTTCTTCCGGGCAATATCCCACGCCATAGTGCGCGATCTTGTGCGTCGACATGCCGATGGTTTCATGTCCGCCGATACGAATGGACCCCGTTCGACGACCTGTGAGGCCCATGATGGCGCGCAACGTTGTCGTGCGGCCTGCGCCATTGCGTCCGAGCAGGGTGACAACTTCGCCTCGATGCACGGTCAGATCCACGCCATGCAGGATGTGTGACTCGCCGTACCAGGCTTGCGCGCCAACGAGCTCGAGCGCCGGCTCCTGAGTCGATGCTTCACGCAATTGTTCCGCGCGGCGTTCTTCCACGATCGTGCTCATGCGTGCGCTCCGGCGAGGGATGCGTCGGCGCTGCCCATGTAGGCTTCCATCACCAGCGCGTTCTTCGATACATCTGCATAGCTGCCCTCCGCCAGCACCTCGCCGCGTTGCAGGACGGTGATGGTGTCCGAGATGCCTGCGATCACGTTCATGTTGTGTTCGACCATCAGGATTGTGCGTCCCGCCGATACCTTCTTGATCAGTGCCGTCACGCGGTCGACGTCCTCGTGACCCATGCCTTGCGTGGGTTCATCGAGGAGCATGAGTTCGGGTTCCATCGAAAGCGTGGTGGCTATTTCGAGCGCGCGTTTGCGGCCGTAGGAAAGTTCGACCGTGGTGGTATCGGCGAAATCAGTCAAGCCGACCTGGGTGAGCAGGTCCATGGCGCGATCATTGAGTTCGTTGAGAACGCGTTCGCTTTTCCAGAATTTGAACGATGTACCGAGCGAGCGTTGCAAGCCGATGCGCACGTTCTGCATCACTGTCAGATGTGGGAATACAGCAGAAATCTGGAATGAACGGATGACACCGCGACGAGCGATTTGCGCCGGGCGTTCGCCAGTGATGTCTACGCCGTTGAAGACGATTTGTCCTGCGGTCGGTTCCAGGAACTTCGTGAGCAGGTTGAAGCAGGTCGTTTTGCCCGCGCCGTTGGGGCCGATCAATGCGTGGATGGAGCCGCGACGCACGCGCAGGTTCACGCCGTTGACGGCCGTGAAGCCTTTGAACTCTTTTGTCAGGCCGCGAGTTTCCAGAATCGTATCGCCGAGAATCATGTCTCCTTCCGTGCTTTGTTTGAGCCTTTGTTTCAGCTTCAGCTCGGTGCGCTTTTGGTGCATGCCCCGTGATTTTGCTGGCGGTGTTTACGTTGGGTGGGTGCGCCGTTGCTGTTGCGATTTTGCTGCCCCGTTGTTGCATTTCTTGCGTGCTGCACAATGGTGATGCAGACCTGCGGTGCAACAAGCGCGCAGGCCTTATTGTCGCGCCAATGATGCAGCGCAATCATCGGGATTTGCACTTAGTTTTAAGCCTGGTTTTCGTTGGCGCCGGATGCCATTTCGAATTTCTTGGCGCCGATACACGGATTTGCGGGTCGTGCTGTGGGGGTTTATGCCGGGTGGCTCCGGCCAAGGTGTGCGGTCCGAGCCGGGGTTCGCAGCTGGCGCTACGACCGTTGACTGCTTTCAAGGCTGGCGGCAAAGACCGATCTCCGTCATGTGCGCTAACCCCGAACCCCAAACCATCCCCCATCCCGAGCGCAATCAGCCAGGGAGTCCCGCCACCGGCGCGAGCGAAAACAAAAACCGTCGGTCAGCGCGAATCATCTCGCTGGCTCGCTCAGCGATCATCAACGTCGGGGAATTCGTGTTGCCTGACGTAATTGTCGGCATCACCGATGCATCGACCACCCGCAACCCGCTCACCCCGATCACGCGCAAACGCGCATCAACAACAGCAGCCGGATCGTTATCCGTCCCCATCCGGCATGTCCCCACCGGATGAAAAATAGTCGTCCCAACTTTTCCCGCCGCAACGGCAAGTTCCGCGTCCGTCTGAAACGCCGGCCCCGGCAAAATCTCCTCGGGCGAATACTTCGCCAACGCTGGCGCGCTCACGATTCGCCGTGTCAACCGCATCGCATTGACCGCAACCTCGCGATCATGATCAGTCGACAAATAATTAGGCGCAATCAAAGGCGCATCTCGTGCATCCGGCGTCGCAATATGAACACTTCCGCGCGACGTCGGCCGCAACGGACACACCGAAGCGGTGAACGCATTGAACGAATGCAACGGCTCTCCAAACCGATCGAGCGACAACGGCTGCACGTGATACTCCACATCGGGCCGCGTAATGGTCAAATCATCCGGATCGGACTTCGCGAACGCTCCTAGTTGCGACGGTGCCATCGACATCGGCCCGCTTCGCATCAACATGTACTGCAAGCCAATCCACGCCTTACCCCACCAATGCGCCGACAAAGTGTTCAACGTTCGCACGCCACGCACTTTATAAGCCATCCTAAGCTGTAGATGATCCTGCAAATTCTCGCCAACACCGCGCAGGTCCTGCACCACGTCAATACCCAGCCGCTGCAGCCGCGCGCCGTTCCCAATGCCGGACAGCTCCAATAATTGCGGCGAATTTACCGCCCCCGCACTCACGATCACTTCGCATCGCGACTTGGCGAGATAGTCCGTATCGCCACCACGATATTCCACACCCACGCAACGCTTGCCCTCCATCACCAGCCGCTGCGTATGAGCGCCCGTAATGACGGTGAGATTCGGTCTCTTCATCGCCGGCCGCAAAAATGCCTTCGATGCATTCCACCGGATTCCGCTGCGCTGGTTCACATCGAAGTAACCCACACCCGTGTTGTCGCCCCGATTGAAATCGTCAGTAGCGGGAAGACCGCTCTCCTGAGCCGCCTGCGCGAATGTTTCCAGTACCTTCCACTTCAACCGCTGCTTCTCGACCCGCCATTCGCCCCCGGCGCCATGCCATTGGTTCCCACCGCCATGGTGATCTTCACTGCGCTTGAACACCGGCAACACCGAATCCCAGGACCAGTCGCGATCGCCGGCAATGCGCGCCCAGCCGTCGTAATCCTCGCGCTGGCCGCGCATGTAGATCATGCCGTTGATCGATGAGCAACCGCCCAGCACGCGGCCTCGCGGATACGAAAGCGACCGCCCATCGAGTCCCGCTTCCGCCTCTGTCTTGTAAAGCCAGTCGGTGCGCGGATTGCCGATGCAATACAGATATCCGACCGGCACGTGAATCCAGTGGTAATTGTCCCTGCCGCCGGCTTCGAGCAGCAGCACACTGATATCGGCATCTTCGGTCAGCCGGTTCGCCAGCACGCACCCCGCCGTTCCCGCACCCACGATGATGTAATCAAACTCGCCCTCAAGCTTGCGCACGTCCTGCTTCATTTTGTGTCTCCCCCCAAGCCGCTTCAGGCGGCTTTCGCTCTGGTCGCAAATGCACAAGCTACTGCGGACGCAGTGCAGCAATCCAATCAGATATCTTCAACAGCTTTATAAGCTGCGCTAATATCAGGCATGGACCTGACTCTTCTCCGCGCTTTTGTCACCGTTGCCCGCGAAGGCAATCTCACGCGCGCAGCCGTGTTGTTGCACGTGTCGCAGCCGGCGGTCAGCCTGCAAATCAAGAACCTGCAGGAGACGCTGGGCATCGCGTTGTTTTCCCGGACATCGCACGGCCTGATCCTCACGCGCGACGGTGAAGCCCTCCTGCCGCATGCCGAGCGAGCCCTGACGGCGGCGAGCGAGGTCCAGCGCGTGGCCGCCGCGCTTCGCCACGAGGTCAGCGGCCGCCTGACCATCGGGACGATCCTCGATCCCGAATTCCTGCGCCTGGGCGGTTTCCTGCGGGCGCTCGTGGAGACGTATCCGCGCATTGAAACCGCCTTGCGGCATGGCATGTCAGGCTGGGTGCTCGAGCGCATCAAGGCGCGCGATCTCGATGTGGGGTTTTATATTGGCGATCCGCTAATTGATGAACCCCGCGATCCGGACCGTTTTCATGTCGTGCAGTTGAAGCCGTATCTATATCGCGTGCTGGCGCCGGCAGGCTGGAAGGAGCGCGTGAACCGGCCAGACCGCCCGGAAGGCGGGGAGAGCAGTTGGGTCGCGCTCGCCCGGCTGCCGTGGATCTGGACGCCGCCGGAATCGGCGCACAACCGCTTGCTCACGCGAATCTTCGACGCCCACGGAGTCCAGCCTGTCAAAGTGGCCGAAGTGGACCAGGAGCCGTCAATGCTCGACCTGGTCAAGTCGGGCGTGGGCCTGACACTCGTGCGCGATGCCATCGCGCTGGCCGAAGCGCATGCGCACGCGCTGACTATCGTGGAAGGCGTCACCGTGCCTACGCAGCTTTCGTTCATCGTGCTGGCGGAGCGCCGCGAGGAGCCGAGCATCTCGGCGGCGTTACGTCTGATCGAAGATCAATGGGCGACTTAGTCGCCGGCACGACCGTTTTGAACGTCATTGACCGGAAGCCGATGAATCTTCCGGTCATTAAATTTTGTTAGTCTGAGGGTCGCGCATCTTGCGCCCACGTGAACAGGAAATTCCAACATGGCACGCAATATCGAAATCAAGGCTCGCGCGCATCAGTTCGACCAGCTCCTGGCCAGCTCAGCTGCGCTAGCCAGCGAACCGCCGATGATCTACCGCCAGCAGGATTTTTTCTACGATGTGCCAAACGGCCGTCTCAAACTGCGTCAATTCGATGACAACACGCCGGCCGAACTGATTTTCTATCAACGCGACGACCGCGACGGCCCGAAGGTGTCGTATTACTCGCGCAGCCCGGTAACCAATCCCGAAGCCACCCACGCCTTGCTCGCACAGGCGCTGAATACGCGCGGCATCGTGAATAAGGAGCGGCATGTGTATATCGTCGGGCGCACGCGGATTCATCTGGACCGCGTGGACGGACTGGGCGATTTCATCGAACTCGAAGTGCTGCTAGGCCAGGACGACGACGAAGCCGGCGGCGAGAAAGAAGCGGAGGAATTGTTCGCGAAGCTTGGCGTGTCGGCGAGCGACCTCGTGCCGGTCGCGTATGTTGACCTGTTGAGCGAGCCGGCCTGACGGCTTAATCGGCGGAATCCGGCTGATTGGCCGCGAGATGTCCCAGCGGTAGCGGTCCGTTGCGCTTGAACGTGGTCAGCACAATATTGGAGCGCACGCTGTCTACGCCGGGAACTCGCATCAGTTTCTTCATGACGAACGTTGACAGCGCATTCAAATCCGGCGCTACGATTCGCAACAGATAATCGGCGTCGCCAACCGTAGCATGGCATTCGAGCACTTCGGGCAGCGCTTCGATCTGCTGCTGGAACTGGTCGATAGCGGTATCGCCGTGATGCTTCAGTTTAAGGCTCGTGAAAGCGGTTACGCCGAGGCCGAGTTTTTCGGGGCGCAGCACAACCCGGTAACCATCGATCACGCCGGCCGCCTCCAGGCGTTGCAGGCGGCGGCCGATCTGCGAGGGCGACAGCGGCACTTCCTCGCCGAGTTGTTGATGCGTCGCGCGGCCGAAGCGCTGAAGAACGTCGAGTAGCGCGAGATCGAAGTGATCAAGGTCGACCATGGGGATATCCTGCGTAAAAAGACGAAAGACGCAAGCTTACCGCGTGATCCCCCGTGATCCCCATTGCCCTTTGCGCACTGACCCCATCGCTCATGTAAGGAGAGCCGACATGATCAAGAAGCTTACAGCCGACGAATTGCCCAAACTTCTAGCCGGGTTAAAGCAATGGCAACTCAGCGCTGATAACAGCGCAATTTTCAGGAGTTTCGAGTTCGCTGATTTCAACGAGGCATTCGGGTTCATGACCCGCGTGGCAATAAAAGCGCAGGAAATGGATCACCATCCAGAATGGTCAAATGTATACAGCAAGGTGGAAATCACCCTCTCGACGCATACAGCCAAAGGTCTGACGGAACGCGATATAACGCTCGCGAAGTTCATTGATTCCATAACCTGAACCGCCTGAAATCCGCTTACCAACCTGACTACTGCGACAAATGCGTAACAGCCGTATTACAAACGATGACATGCAAAATCCGCAATAAACGGGCTTGAAAGAACCCGCACAAGGTCAAAACTCGCTTATTCGAAAGCAGAAACAAAGGAGTTTGCAAGTCTGCGGCAAGGAAATCTTTCAAGGAGAAAGAAAACTTCTGACACAGGCGTAAGCTTTCACCAGACCCTGAGCGCTGTGATGACTTCAGTCCATTGGCGGCACAGACCGACACTGTACAATCAGCAATGCATACGGTCTGGACAGTCCGTTTATCCCTTTCAACGACGCGATTTGTCGCCATGGGGCCGAGCGGACGTGCTGTAAACTGATCGCGGGTGGCGTCCGTGAAGCTGGAATTCCGGCATGTCCGGCCGCAGGAGAATTGCTGCACAGCAAGGCGCGGTGCAGCGTTTGGCGTAAAGAGATTGCTGATATAACTCGGACGGCGCCGCGGTATAGAAAGGTGAGCAATTCCGACTGGTGGCCGCGACGTGCAATCGAGCCCAATTCATCGTATAAGAGCGACTTCCATGCGAATCCTTCTGATCGAAGACGACCGCCCCATCGCGCGCGGCATTCAAAGTAGCCTCGAACAAGCCGGCTTTACGGTCGATATGGTCCACGACGGCATTTTCGCTGAGCAGGCGCTCACGCAAAATCGCCATGAACTGGTGATTCTCGATCTCGGCTTGCCGGGTATCGACGGCATGACGCTGCTATCGCGTTTCCGCCAGGGCAATCGTCATACGCCAGTGATTATCCTGACCGCGCGCGACGAACTGCATGACCGCGTCCAGGGCCTGAATAGCGGCGCCGACGACTACATGCTCAAACCGTTTGAACCTGCCGAACTCGAAGCGCGAATTCGCGCCGTGATGCGCCGCAGCGGCCCGCATGGCGATGTCCCGCGTCCGGAAGTATCGCTGGGCGGATTGCGCCTGTCGGGTGTGGATCGCCGCATTTTCAACGACGAAAAACCGCTCGAATTGTCGCCGCGTGAATTCGCCGTGCTCGAGATGCTGTTGCTGCGTCACGGCCGCGTGGTCAGCAAGGCGCAATTGCAGGATCACCTGACGCACTTCGGCGGCGATCTGGGCGACACCGCCATTGAAGTCTATGTGCACCGGGTTCGCAAGAAACTCGAAAACTGCCGCGTGGAAATTGTGACGGTGCGAGGTTTCGGCTACTTGCTGCAGGAAATCCGGCAGACCGCCGCGTAAGCGGATCGCCGATCGCACAACCAGCCTGACAAGCGGTAACCAGCACCTTGCGATTCCCTCCCCGGCGCACGCTTGACGAACGTTTCGACCGCGCCGACTGGCTTCATCTGGCGCGCCCGACAACCACGTCCGCGCGCGTGCCGCCCAGCCTGCGGCGCTCGCTGCTGCGCCGTCTGGCCGCGCCGCTGTCGCTGCTCGCGTTAATGAGCGGATTGATGGCGTACTGGCTTGCGTGGCAATACACGCAGCACGTGGTCGACCGTTCGTTGGCCGACCTTGCCACGGCTATCTCCAAGCAAATCCAGCTAGCAGGCGTCGATGCACCGCTCACGGTGCCGCCGCTTGCCCGCGCGATGTTCTCGGACCCCATCGAACAACTGATCTACCGGATCAGCGACGGCGATACCGAGATCGCCGGCGAACGCGATCTCCCGTTGACCGGCACGAACGTGCGCCGGATCCATTACGCGTACGTCTTTGAGACCAACTACCAGGGCACGAGCGTGCGTGCGGCGCAGGTGCGCGTCGACCAGCCGCATGGCAATCCGATCGTGGTGGAAGTGGCGCAGCGCGTGGGCTCGCGGTATCGGATAGCGGTCGAATTCATGGTTGCGATCATGATGCCGCTGCTGCTCCTGCTGCTGGCGGGCTGGGTGATCGTATGGCGCGTGGTGAACCAGCAGCTCAACCCGCTGACCGATCTCGCCGATACCCTCAACCGGCAGACCCACATGTCGCTGGAACCGGTCGACGAGTCGTTCGTTCCCATCGAAATTCGTCCTCTGACGAGTGCGATGAACGCCCTGCTCGACCGCCTGAAAACAGCGCTGGACGGACAACGCAAATTTATTGCCGACGCGGCGCACCAGTTGCGCACGCCGCTCACCGCCGTGAAACTGCACGCCGAGCAAGCGGCGAGCGCGAAGGATCCGGCAAAGGTACTGGAAGCGGTGAGGGAGCTGAGGGCGTCGGCGGATCGGGCCGTGCGTTTGTCGAATCAACTGCTTTCGCTTGCACGCGCCGAGCCGGGCGAACAGGCCGCGCGTTTCACTGATTTCGATTACGCCGCGCTCGCGTTCGAGACCGGCGCTGAATGGGTGCCGCGCGCGCTGGCCGTGGGTGTCGACATGGGCTTCCAGCGCCTCGACGATCCCGATAACGAACATCCTCTGATCGTGCGCGGCAATCTGGTGCTGGTGCGTGAGGTGATCGGCAATCTCATCGATAACGCG
>DASYLW010000225.1:0-14848 GCA_036009385.1 Caballeronia sp. | reverse complement strand
GACCCGCTCGCGCCGAGAATCGAAATCACATCGCCTTCGTGTGCGTCGAGGGAAATGCCCTTGAGCACGTGTGCGTCGCCGAAGGACTTGTGGATGTTGGTCGCGGACAGCGCAATGGAGGTGCTGGTGTTCATGAGGTTTTCTCCCTTGGATTCAGGAATCGATGTGCTGGCTGTCGGGGACCGTCGCAGCTTTAAGCGTGGCTGAGGATGAACGCTTCTTCGGCGCGGTAGCATTGCGGTCGCGCAGGTGCGGCGAGAGCTTCTTTTCGAGCATGCCCAGCGCCCGCACGATGATGAAATTCAACACGAGGTAGATAGCAGCCGCGCAGATGAAAACCTCCATCGTCCGGTAGGTCCGCTGAATGATCTGCTGCGCGACGCCCGTCACATCCCAGACCGTGACAAGACTCGCCAGCGCCGTCGACTTGACGAGCAACACAGCTTCGGTCGAGTACGCCGGCAATGCGTAACGCAGCGTGATTGGCGCGATGATACGGCGCAACACGGTCCACCGTGACATGCCAACCGCGAGCGCCGCCTCGATCTGCCCGTGCGGCACCGACTGCAGACCACCGCGAATAATCTCGGCGGTATATCCGGCCGTGCACAACGCGAGCGAGACGATCGCGCAAACGTACGGCACGCGTAAAAGCGGCCAGAGAAAGCTCTCGCGCACGGCCGGGAATTGTCCCAGGCCGTAATACACGAGGAACATCTGGATCAGCAACGGAGAGCCGCGAAACACCAGGATGTAGCCGCGCGCAAAGCGGTTGAGCGCCCGGTTCGGGCTCACCCGCATCGCGACGATCACAAGAGAAAGCATGCCGCCCACGATCAGCGAGGCGAAGAACAACCCGAGCGTGGTGGGGACAGCAGCTAACAGTTTCGACAACGTATCGCCGAGAAATTCGAAATCGATGTTCATGGTCGGATTCGCCTGGGGGAACGTATTAATGGCTCAGCGCCGCGCGAGCGTGCCGCGAAATGATCGGCCGATACGTGCTTCGGCGCGGTCGAAGACGCGGTTCGACAGGCTGGTAAGGATCAGATACAGCGCCCCGCCGACCATATAAAACGTGAAGTATTGATGCGTCGATCCGGCCGCAACCTGACTCGTGCGCATCAGTTCGGCGAGTCCGGTCACGGCGATCAACGCAGAGTCCTTGAGACTCAATTGCCAGACATTGCCGATACCCGGCAACGCAAACCGTATGACTTGCGGGATCAGCACGCGGCGCCACAACGTTGCCGTCGACATGCCGATAGCCCGCGCCGCCTCGATCTCGCCTCGCGAGACCGCGAGCACGGCCGAGCGATACACTTCAGCTTGATACGAGCCGGAAATCAGGCCAATGGCGAGCGCGCCGACCACGAAAGGCGGCACGCCGATGAAGCCGTCGGCACCAAAAAAGTGGCCGACGGCGGTCATCACCGACGAACCGCCGAAGTAGAAGAGATAGATGATCAGGAGTTCGGGGATGCCGCGAAAGAGCGTGGTGTAGGCATCGCCGATAATTCTTAGCGTGCGGCTGCGCGACAGCTTCGCGGCGGCGACCATTGCACCGAACACTGCGCCAACGCCAAGCGCGGCGATCGTCAGCACCACGGTCATGAGCAGCGCGAGCAGCAATGTTGCGCCCCACCCTTGCTCGCCGAAGCCGAGTAGTTGAACCAGACTCATCATTTATCTCCTGCGGTGACACATCGTCGAGCGCGTGCTCTTGGCGTGCGCTCGACCGGCTTGGTGAATCAGCAACGCATCAAGGCGTGGCGTCGACCTTCAGCCACTTCAGCGAGAGGCGCTTGACCGTGCCGTCGGCGAGTGCCGCCTGGATGCCCTGGTCGAATTTCGCCTTCAGGTCCTTGTCCGATTGACGGAACGCCAGCGCTTCGCCCGGACCCCACACCGTTCCGGCGATCTTCGGACCCGTGAACGCGAGACCCTTGTTTTCCGGCTTGGTGAATGCCGAGGCCCAGTAGGTGCTGTCGTCGAACGCGACGTCGATGCGGCCCGCCACGAGATCCAGGTCATGCTCCGGCGCGGTCTTGTATTCGCGAATGGTTGCGACGTCCTTGAAGTTCGTGTCGATGAACTTGGTGTAGACCGTGCCCGACTGAATGCCGATGGTCTTGCCCTTCAGCGCGACGCGCAGCGCGTCGACGGTGGCTTTGTCGTGGGCAGCGTCGCCCGTCAGCTTGACGGTCTGTCCTGCACCGGGTTGTTTTGCGAGCGCTGACGAGCTTTGGTCGGCGGACACGAAAGCGGCGGGCGTCGATGCATACGGCGTCGAGAAAGCGATGATCTTCTCGCGTTCCGGCGTGACCGAAATGGCGTCCATAAGCACGTCGAACTTGCCTGCTTGCAGGCCGGCGATCATGCCGTCCCAATCTTGCGTGACCAGGTTGCACTGGATCTTGATGCGGGCGCAGACATTCTCGATCAATTCCGGCTCGAAACCGCCGAGCTTGCCGCCAGGCAGCGTCAGGTTCCACGGTTCGTACGCGCCTTCGGTGGCGATCGTGACGGATTTCCAGTCTTTTGCCTGGGCGCCGGCAGCGCCGAAAGCGATTACACCAACGGCCACCGATGCAGCCAGCCGGGCGAGCAATTTCATTTTGCCTGTCATTGTTGAGCCACTCTTTCCACGAAGGTTGTTGGACCAAGTGGCGAACGCCAACTTGTATATACAAGCATGGAGTGAACAAAAAGGACTGGCAACGTTTTTTTGCGCTCGGCGGACGAAGCTAGGGAAAATACCGAGATTCTTTATGGATATGGCTTAGGGAGGTGTTACCAGGGCCAACGCGGGAAATTTGACGAGCGTTCGTGTGATTTTTTAGGAAACTTCTCAAGGTTGTCTAGACACGGCGCCCGGGTGTAAGACTCAGGGGCGCGTGTGGTTTGCGGTAACGCCGAGCAAATCGAAAGCGGCGAAAACAGCGAAAGCAGCGCCTCCTTCAACCCCGGTTCACTCAAGCCGCATCGAATAGTCTGTCGCTCGCACATCCTTGGTCAGCGCGCCGATGGAAATCCGGTCCACGCCGGTCTCGGCAATCGTTCTCACGGTATCGAAGTTCACGCCGCCCGACACTTCCAGCACCGCCCGGCCGCCGGTTAGCCGCACAGCATCGCGCATGGCATCGAAGGCAAAGTTATCGAGCAGGATCGATTCCGCCCGATGCGCCAGGGCCGTTTCAAGCTGTTCGAGCGTCTCCACTTCAATCTGGATCGGAACGTCAGCATTCAATGCAAGCGCCGCGTCCATCGCCGCGCCCACGCCGCCCGCCGCGGCAATGTGGTTTTCCTTGATCAGGATGCCGTCGTAAAGCGCGAGCCGCTGGTTCGCACCGCCGCCCACTCGCACCGCGTACTTCTGCGCAAGCCGCAAACCCGGCAAGGTCTTGCGAGTATCGAGAATCCGCGCCCGCGTGCCTTCGATTGCATCCACATAACGGCGCGTCGCGGTCGCCACCCCCGACAACATCTGCAGGAAGTTCAGCCCATTGCGCTCGGCGGTCAGCAGCGCACGCGCCGGGCCGTGCAGCACGGCCACGGGCGTATTGGCGATCATCCTCGCCCCTTCGCGATACAGCCATTCCACGCGAATCGATTCATCCACCCGGTGCATCACCGCCTCGAACCATGGAACGCCGCACAACACCGCCTCTTCGCGAACCGTAATGAGGGCCGTACGCCGCACGGTGGTGGGCACCAGAAGCCCGGTCCGGTCACCGTCGCCGACGTCTTCCGCCAGCGCGTCAGTGACGTTGCGCTGAAGCGCCTGATCGAACGCAGCGCCGTACAACGCCCGGATTTCTTCGAGCAAGGGAGAAACCAACTGACTTGCCGCCATCACGCCGCTCCTACGTTTGAAAACAACGAGCCATCCTTCGCCAGATCACCGCTCGCCTGCACGCGCTTCTTGTGACGCGCAGCGAAATCGAGCATGCGGTCAATTGGCAAGCGTGCGCGCGCCGCGATCTGTGAATCAACGAAGATCTCGTTGTGGCCGCGCTTCAGCACCTCCGCCAGATTCCCCAGGCCGTTCATCGCCATCCACGGGCAATGCGCGCAACTCTTGCAAGTCGCGCTGTTCCCGGCCGTTGGCGCTTCAATGAACTCCTTGTCCGGCGCGGCGAGCCGCATCTTGTGCAGAATCCCAAGATCCGTCGCAACGATAAACCGCTTCGCTTCAAGCTTCACCGCCGCGTCGATCAATTGCGTTGTGGAACCGACCACGTCGGCTAGCGCAACCACCGCTTCGGGCGATTCCGGATGAACGAGGATTTTTGCATCGGGATACTCGGCGCGCAGCAGATCGAGTTCAATGCCCTTGAACTCATCGTGGACAAGACACGAGCCTTGCCACAGCAACATATCGGCGCCGGTTTTCTTCTGGATGTAGCCGCCCAGATGCCGGTCGGGCGCCCAGAGGATCTTTTCACCACGCGCATGCAGATCCGCAACGATCTCCAACCCGATCGACGATGTCACCATCCAGTCCGCCCGTGCTTTCACAGCAGCGCTGGTATTCGCGTACACGACGACCGTGCGGTCGGGATGGGCATCGCAGAAAGCCGAAAACTCGTCGGCGGGACAACCCAGGTCAAGCGAGCAGGTCGCGTCCAGATCAGGCATCAGCACGCGTTTTTCCGGGCTGAGGATTTTCGCGGTCTCGCCCATGAAACGCACGCCGGCCACGATCAGCGTCTGCGCCGCGTGGTCACGCCCGAAACGCGCCATTTCCAGCGAATCCGCCACGCAACCGCCGGTTTCGTCGGCGAGTTCCTGCAACTCCGCGTCAACGTAGTAATGCGCGACCAACACCGCCTTCTCGCGGACGAGCAACGCTCGAATGCGCTCCTTCAACTCGCGCTTTTCCTCACGTGAGGGGGCGTCCGGCACTTTCGCCCACGCCTGGCCAATGCCGCATGTCAGTCCCTGCGGCCGATCGTACTCGACGCTTTTAATCGCCTGCTCCATCGCTTCCTCGTCTCCATGTCACGTGAATGCGTCGTGAATATGTCACGCATACTGCGTCCCAAAACGAAAAAACCCCGCCAGAGCGGGGTCTTGTGACGTCACCAAATTTTAACGGATATCGATGACGAAGGTCGGCGGTGTGAAGCTGTCAGGCGTAGCGACGCAGACGTGACGCAAAGTCCTGCAGCGCCTTGATCCCGCTTTGCTCCGCCCGATGACACCAGTCCTGCAGTTGCGCGAGCAGTTGTTCGCGCGACGCATTGGAGCGATCCCACATGGCAGCCAGGTCCTCGCGCAATTCAATATACGTGCGCAGCTTGTGGTTGTCGGAGAAAAGCGCCGGCAGTTGCTGGCGTTGCGGCTCGTCCAGACCCGCCTCCTCCTTGTGCGCCCATTTGCGGGCACCGCGCATCAGCTGATACTTGTCCGCCGAACCGCCTTCTTTCAGCTTCGACAATTCCTGACGATACGCCCGCTTGAGCGCCTTGCCGTAACGGGCCATCACTTCGTAGCGGTTGGACAGCACGGCTTGCAACGTGTCGTGATCGAGCACCGGCTTGGACGCCGACAGTCGCGGCGTGGGCGCAATCTTCTTGACCTTGGCCAGCTTGAACGCCGACATGATGCGGATGTACATCCAGCCGATATCGAATTCGTACCACTTGTTCGACAGCTTCGCCGACGTGGCATACGTGTGGTGATTGTTGTGCAGTTCTTCGCCGCCGATCAGGATGCCGAGCGGGAAGATGTTCGTGCTGGCGTCAGCGGAATTGAAGTTCCGGTAACCCCACCAGTGCGCAAGCCCGTTCACCACACCGGCTGCCCAGAATGGAATCCAGATCATTTGCACGGCCCACACCGACAGCCCGACAATGCCGAACAGCGCAACGTCGATCACCATCATGATGCTGATGCCGAGAATGGGATAGCGCGTGTACACGTTGCGTTCCATCCAGTCGTTCGGCGTGCCGTGACTGAACTTGCGCATGGTTTCCTCGTTCTTGGCTTCCGAACGATACAGTTCGGCGCCTTCGAGCAGGACTTTCCAGATGCCGCGCGTTTGCGGGCTGTGCGGATCTTCTTCGGTCTCGCATTTGGCATGATGCTTACGGTGAATCGCGGCCCATTGGCCGGTCAGCATGCCCGTGGTCATCCAGAGCCAGAAGCGGAAAAAGTGGCTGACGACCGGATGCAGTTCCAGCGCGCGATGCGCCTGGCAGCGGTGCAAGTAGACGGTCACGCCGATGATCGTGATGTGCGTCATCACGAGAGCGAACACCAGGATCTGCCACCACGAGAGGTCGAGCAGTCCGTTGGCGAGAAATTCAAGCGATGAATTCAGCAAGGCAATTTACCTGAAAGGCGGAAAAAATTAGCCGAACGAAAACAGGATCGACGGCTGTTGGATACATGAAAGAAATATGCACCTGGTTCGACGGCATTTTACGCCATGCGTTCCAAGTCTTTGTGTCGATTAGGGAAAATTTTGATTTCGCGCAGGGTCAACAGGAAATTTGACCGCTAAATCGCGTTGCTGTTTAGTGCGGTAAACACGAATTTCCCGCTTTCGAAAGCTTTGGCCGGGGATTGAACGCGGTTGCGCCGGCCAAAGCGAGCAAACTTTACTTATTCCTAAGCGGCTTCCCCTGCCGCTTCCTCAACTGCGGCTTCCTTGGCAGCAACCGGCAACCGCTCAAGTACGGCGGCGAAGAAACCATCCGTGCCGTGCTTGTGCGGCCAAAGTTGCAGATAGTCGCCCGTATCGAGGTCGATTCGCTGTTCAGCCAGCACCTCGCGCGCCGGAACCAGCTTGAAGCCCGGATGCGCGGCCAGGAACTGATTGACCACACCCTCGTTTTCCGCTTCCAGCATGCTGCATGTTGCGTAGACGAGACGGCCGCCCACCTTCACGAGCCGCGCTGCGCTGGTCAGGATGGACAACTGCTTCGGCGTCAGTTCGGCCACCGATTCCGGCGACTGGCGCCATTTCAGGTCCGGATTGCGCCGCAGGGTGCCCAGGCCGGAACAAGGGGCATCGACGAGAACGCGGTCTATCTTCCCAGCCAGGCGCTTGATCTTGGCGTCGTGCTCGCTGTCGATCAGCACCGGATTCACGTTCGACAACCCGCTTCGAGCCAGCCGCGGCTTGAGTTTCGCGAGCCGGCGGTCGGATACGTCGAAGGCGTAGAGACGGCCCGACGAGCGCATCATCGCGCCCAGCGCCAGCGTCTTGCCACCCGCGCCGGCGCAGAAATCGACGATCATTTCACCGCGCCGGGGCGCCACCAGCGAGCACAAAAGCTGGCTGCCTTCGTCCTGCACTTCGATCCAGCCGTCCTGGAACGGCTGCAGGCGCGTGAGCGCCGGCTTGCCATCCACCCTTACGCCGTAAGGCGCGAACGGCATTTCCCCTGCATCGATACCCGCTTCGGTCAGCGTCTTGATGACCAGTTCGCGCGTGGCCTTGATCGGGTTCGCACGCAGATCGAGCGGCGCCGGATAGTTCAGCGCGGCGGCGAGCAACGCCAGCTCTTCGGTATCGAAGCGCTTCGTCATGGCGTCGTAGATCCACTGCGGCAAGTTGGTCCGCACCCGCACCGGCAAGCTGCCCGGATCGATTTTCGAAACCTGGTTGAGCCACTGGTATTCATCGGCGGAAATGAACGGCTTTACCGCCGACAAACCCGCCGTCTGCATCAGGCCCAGCAAGGCCAGACGCCGTGCGAGGTTGCCGCTGCCGCTTTCGGCAAGATGCGAAAACTCCATCTTGCGGCGCAGGACGGCGAACACCGCTTCGGCGATCACACCGCGCTCGTTGTGGCCGAGCTTCGGATGCGCGCGGAAAAAGCGGCTGGTGGCCGCGTCGGCTGGGCCGCTGAAGCGCAAAACGTCCGCCAGCAACGTCTCTGTTTGTCCTATCAAAAATCCATGAAGCCTCATACGCCCTCCCCGGCAATGTCGGCAAAGAGCCATTGCGGCTCCGGTGGCGTGAGCACGACACGCTCGCCGTCGATGGCAAGGCGCCCTTCGACGAACCAGCGCACCGCGCGTGGGTAAATAATGTGTTCGGCCGCCAGCACCCGCGAAGCGAGCGCTGCGGCGTCGTCGCCAGCCATGACCGGCACCGCCGCCTGCGCGACGATAGGCCCATGATCCAGCGTCGGCGTGACAAAATGGACGCTTGCGCCGTGCACGCGCACGCCGGCATCGAGCGCTTGCTGGTGGGTTTTGAGGCCCGGAAAGCACGGCAGCAGCGACGGGTGAATATTGATCATGCGGCCCGCGTAGCGCTCGACGAAAGCGTCGGTCAATACGCGCATGAAGCCTGCAAGCATGACGAGGTCCGGCTCGAAGCCGTCAATACTCCGTGCAAGCGCCTGATCGAAGGCTTCGCGCGTGGTGAAATCACGGTGATCTACAACAGTTGCTGTAATCCCGTTCGCCGCCGCGAACGCAAGCCCGGCGGCGTCTGGACGATTCGATATGACAGCGGCCACCTGCGCCTGCCAGCCTTCGCGCGCGCAAGCCCGCACGACGGTTTCCATATTGGTTCCCCGCCCGGAAATCAGGATGACGATTTTTTTCATCCGCGGATTTTATCATTCGATGCTGTCAAAACCCGGCGAATCCGCCGCCCCGTCATGGGCCCGGCCTCCGTCCTGTGCTGTGAGCGTTTATAATCGAACGCTTTGCGGCTTTGCCGGCCTCGCGCTGCGTCAGCCCTGCAGGACTGTATTCAGCTTGTTTTGAGCCCTGATTTGAGCCCATTTAACCGCCAACCGCCGACCCAACCGATATCGTGAGAGTCTTTCGCGGCCTACCCAATGCCGAAAGCCGCGCGCCCTGTGCGCTGACCATCGGCAATTTCGACGGTGTCCACCGTGGCCATCAGGCGCTGCTTGCCCACGTGCGCGCCGCCGCGGACGCCCGCGGCCTGCCGGTCTGCGTAATGACCTTCGAGCCGCATCCCCGCGAATTCTTCAATCCCGCCGGCGCGCCGCCGCGCATCGCCATGCTGCGCGACAAGCTGGAAGCGCTGCGCACGAACGGCGTGGATCGCGTCGTGGTCGAACATTTCAATCACACCTTCGCCAGCCAGCCGCCGGATACGTTCGTTGAAAACGTGATCGTGAACGGGTTGCATGCGCGCTGGGTGATGATCGGCGACGATTTCCGCTACGGTGCGAAACGCGCCGGCGATTTCGAATCGCTGCAAGTAGCCGGACGCAAGCACGGCTTCGAAGTCGAACAAATGGCAACGGTCGCGGACCTGAACGGCGCGCGCATTTCGAGTTCGGGCGTGCGGGCGTCGCTGGTCGCAGGCGATCTCGACGCCGCCCGCCTCGCACTCGGGCGCCCCTATGTGATTAGCGGCCACGTGGTTCACGGGCAAAAGCTCGGCCGCGATCTAGGCTTTCCCACGCTCAACATGCCGATCGCCCATAAGCGGCCGGCGCTCGCGGGCATCTTCGTCGTGCGTGTGCATGGGCTTGGACCTGACCCCCTGCCGGGCGTGGCGAGCCTGGGACTGCGTCCGACCGTGGACGATTCGGGCCGCGTGCTGCTTGAAACCTTTGTGCTCGACTGGCATGGCGACGCGTACGGCAAGCTTGTGCGTATCGAATTCCTGAAAAAGCTGCGCGACGAGGAAAAATACGTGGACCTCGAAACCCTGACCGCAGCCATAGCGCGCGACGTGACCAACGCCCGCGCCTATTTCGCATCAGATGTGAACTCAAGTGGCCGCGACAGCGGTTTCGCCACCTCGGCCACCGACCGAATTAGGTAAGCGCGTGGCGCCGGGTGCTTGAAGATTCCGATAAGGTTTCCGATCAAGCTCCCGACGCGCTGCCCGCTGCCTCGCTAAACACGCACCTTCGAGCCCGTTCCCGAGCTTGCCTGCTTGGAACCGCCGCTCACCGCCGCTTCATCGAATAGATATCGAGTCATCCATGAGCAATAAGAAAGAAGCCAAGCCCCAGTCCAAATATCCGGTCAACCTGCTGGATACGCCGTTCCCCATGCGAGGCGACTTGCCCAAGCGCGAGCCGCAATGGGTGCAGGAATGGCAGGACAACAAGATCTACGAGAAGATCCGCGCCGCCAGCCTCGGCCGCAAGAAGTTCATCCTGCACGACGGCCCACCCTATGCGAACGGCGACATCCATCTCGGCCACGCGGTGAACAAGATCCTGAAGGACATGATCGTGAAAGCGCGCAACCTGGCGGGCTTCGACGCGGTCTATGTCCCCGGCTGGGATTGCCATGGCATGCCCATCGAAATCCAGATCGAAAAGCAGTTCGGCAAGTCGCTGCCGGCGCGCGAAGTGATGGAAAAAGCGCGCACCTACGCGAGCGCGCAGATCGAAAAGCAGAAGCTCGGCTTCCGTCGCCTCGGTGTGCTCGGCGACTGGGACAATCCGTACAAGACGATGAATTTCACCAACGAAGCGGGCGAAATCCGCGCGCTGGGGAAGATCCTCGAGAAGGGTTATGTGTATCGCGGGCTGAAGCCGGTGAACTGGTGTTTCGACTGCGGTTCAGCGCTGGCTGAAGCCGAAGTCGAGTATCAGGACAAGGTCGATCCGACCATCGACGTGCTGTTCACTTTTGCCGAACCGGAAAAGACCGCGCAGGCGTTCGGGCTTGCCGCGTTGCCGAAGCAGGAAGGCGGCATCGTGATCTGGACGACGACTCCGTGGACCATCCCCGCGAACCAGGCGCTCAATGTGCATCCGGAGATTGTCTATAGCCTCGTCGATACGGAAAAGGGTCTGCTGATCCTGGCCGTTGATCGCGTGGAAGAATGCCTGAAGCAATACGAGCTCACCGGTTCGACCATCGCGACCACGACCGGCGAGAAGCTGAGCGGCCTGCGCTTTCATCATCCGTTGAGCGCAGCGCACCCGGGCTATAAACGCACGGCGCCCGTGTATCTGGGCGAGTACGTGACGACCGAAAGCGGCACGGGGATCGTGCATTCGTCGCCGGCGTATGGCGTGGAAGACTTCGTGTCGTGCAAGGCGCATGGCATGACGGACTCGGACATCATCAACCCGGTCATGGGCGATGGGCGGTATATCGAGTCACTGCCTTTATTTGGCGGACTGTCGATCTGGGAAGCCAACGACCAGATCGTGGAAGCCTTGCGCGGCGCACATTCGCTGCTGAAAACCGAGAAGTACAAGCACAGCTACATGCATTGCTGGCGCCACAAGACGCCGATCATCTATCGCGCGACGTCGCAGTGGTTCGCCGGCATGGACGTGAAGCCTAACGATACCTCGCGCACGCTGCGCGAAACCGCGCTGGAAGGCATCGAGAACACCGCGTTCTTCCCGGCATGGGGCAAGCAGCGCCTGTATAGCATGATCGCGAACCGGCCGGACTGGACGCTCTCGCGACAACGCCAATGGGGCGTGCCGATGGCGTTCTTCGTTCACAAGGAAACGGGCGAACTGCATCCGCGTACGCTGGAATTGCTGGAGGAAGTAGCCAAGCGCGTGGAAGTGAGCGGCATTGAAGCGTGGCAAACACTCGATCCGGCAGAGCTGCTCGGCAACGAAGCCAACATGTACGAGAAGAATCGCGACACGCTCGACGTGTGGTTCGACTCCGGCACGACGCATTGGCACGTGCTGCGCGGCTCGCACAAGGATTCGCTGCAATTCCCGGCGGACTTGTATCTGGAAGGCTCGGACCAGCATCGCGGATGGTTCCATTCGTCGCTGCTCACCGCCTCCATGCTCGATGGCCGGCCGCCCTACAACGCGCTGCTCACGCACGGCTTCACGGTCGATGGCGAAGGCCGCAAGATGTCGAAGTCGCTGGGTAATGGCATCGATCCGCACGAAGTGTCGAGCCGCCTGGGCGCGGAAATCATCCGCCTGTGGATTGCATCGACGGATTATTCGGGCGAACTCGCGATCTCCGAAGAGATCCTGAAGCGCGTGACGGAGACGTATCGGCGGATTCGCAATACATTGCGATTCCTCTTGTCCAATCTCGCCGATTTCGACTTCGAGCAGCACGCGCGTCCGGTGGAAGACTGGCTCGAAATCGATAAATACGCCGTCGCCCTCGCGCAGAACCTGCAAGACGACGTGCTCGCGCATTACGAGAAGTTCGAGTTCCACCCGGTTGTGTCGAAGCTCGCGACATTCTGTTCGGAAGACCTCGGCGGTTTCTATCTGGACGTGCTGAAGGATCGGCTCTACACCATGAAGCCCGATTCGCGCGAACGCCGCGCGGCGCAAACAGTGCTGCATCACATCGCGCACGGTTTGCTGCGGCTGGTCGCGCCGTACCTGTCGTTCACGGCGGAAGAGGCTTACAAGGTGCTGCAACCTGGCCGCGATACCATTTTCACCGAGGTTTATCACGCGTATCCGCAAGTGCCCGAAGCCGGCGAATTGCTCGACAAGTGGACGCTGATCCGCTCGGCGCGCAGCGACGTCACGAAGGCGCTGGAAGAAGCGCGCACGGCGAATCTGATCGGTTCGTCGCTGCAGGCCGAAGTCGATGTACGGGCAAGCGGCGCGCGGTTCAACGCGTTGAGCAGTCTCGGCGATGACCTCAGCTTCGTGCTGATCACATCGGCGGCACGGGTGGTGAAGGTAGCGAGCGAAGCGGAAGAAGGCGTCGACGTGATTGCATCGACGTATCTGAAATGCGAACGCTGCTGGCACTATTGCGACGACGTGGGAGCATCGGCGGAACATCCTGGATTGTGCGGCCGCTGCATCACCAATCTCTTCGGCAACGGCGAAACGCGGAGCGCAGCATAATGGCAAGGACGATGTCGAAACAAAGCAGTAGTGGTTCACTCGCGCCATGGCTGGGCGTGGCGCTGATTGTGATCCTCTTCGACCAGTTGTCGAAGATCGCGGTCGCGCGCGTGTTCACGTATGGCGAACCGCACGCGCTCACGCCGTTCTTCAACCTGTTCCTTATCTATAACCGCGGCGCGGCGTTCAGCTTTCTCGCCAGCGCCGGCGGCTGGCAGCGGTGGGGTTTCACGGCACTCGGCGTGGTCGCGGCTATCGTGATCTGCTACTTGCTGAAACGGCACGGCACGCAACGGTTGTTCTGCACGGCGCTGGCGCTGATCATGGGCGGCGCGATCGGCAACGTGATCGACCGGATTGCGTATGGCCATGTGATCGACTTTCTGGATTTTCACGTTAATACGTGGCACTGGCCGGCGTTTAATCTCGCCGACAGCGCAATCACCATCGGTGCCGTGCTACTCGTTTTCGATGAGTTGCGGCGCGTGCGCGGAGCGAAGTAGCGGGTCTTGTCATAAGTACGGAGGCAGGTTTGGAAACCGCAGAACTCGCAGGAAAGCATCTCGTACTTGGGTTGTCAGGCGGTATCGCGTGCTACAAGATCGCCGAACTCACGCGTCTGCTGGTGAAAGCCGGCGCGACCGTGCAGATCGTCATGACCGAGGCCGCCACGCAATTCATCACGCCCGTCACCATGCAGGCTCTGTCCGGGCGTCCCGTGTATACATCGCAATGGGACGCGCGGATTGCGAACAACATGGCGCATATCGATTTGTCGCGTGAAGCCGATGCAGTCGTGATCGCGCCCGCCTCGACTGACTTTATCGCCAAGCTCGCGCATGGCAATTGCGACGACCTGCTTTCCACGCTGTGCGTGGCGCGCGATTGTCCGCTGCTCGTCGTGCCCGCGATGAACCGGCAAATGTGGCAGAACCCGGCAACGCAACGCAATGTCGCGCAGCTACGTGCCGATGGCGTGCAAGTGCTTGGGCCCGATTCCGGCGCGCAAGCATGTGGCGAAGTGGGCGACGGCCGGATGCTGGAACCGTCCGCAACCTTCGAAGCCATCTGCGCGTTCTTCCAGCCGAAAATCCTGCAGGGGCATCGCGTATTGATTACGGCCGGTCCGACCTTCGAACCGCTCGATCCCGTGCGCGGCATCACCAACCGCTCGTCCGGCAAGATGGGCTTCGCGCTCGCGCGCGCGGCGGCTCAGGCCGGCGCCGATGTGCATCTCGTGGCCGGGCCGGTTGCGCTGGAAACGCCCTGGGGTGTTTATCGCGACGATGTGCAGACCGCGCAGCAAATGCACGATGCCGTGATGCACGCCACGCCGGACGCAGATATTTTTATCGCGGTGGCGGCAGTCGCGGACTGGCGCGTGGACCACCTGAGCGAGCACAAGATCAAGAAGACCGCCAGTCAGCCGATGCCCACCTTCACGTTTGTCGAGAATCCGGACATTCTCGCGACCGTCGCGCATTTGCCGAACCCGCCGTATTGCGTCGGTTTCGCGGCGGAAAGCGGCGATCTCGAAGTGCATGGCGAGGAGAAGCGCGCACGCAAGAATGTGCCCCTGCTGATCGGCAATCTTGGACCGCTGACGTTCGGCCTCGACGACAACGAAGTCATACTGTTCGAAGCATCGGGGATCACGCGCCTGCCACGCGCCGATAAAAAACTGCTCGCGAAGTTGCTGATCGCCGAGATTGCGAAGCGGGCGCCACGTGGCGGTTCGCTGCTGTCTTAGGGCATCGCTTTTAGGGCATCGCTCAAACCATGACGACGAAACTCTCCGTACTCGATCAAACGCCGGTCATTCACGGTCATAGCACTGCCGACGCAATCGCGGCCACGCTCGATCTCGCGCGTCTTGCCGATGAGCTCGGCTATACGCGTTACTGGTGCGCCGAGCATCACGGTTTGTACGGGGTATCGAATCCGTGCCCTGAGGTTTTGCTCGCGCGAATCGGCAGCATCACGAAGCAAATACGCATCGGTTCGGGCGGCGTCATGCTGCCCTACTACAGCGCGTTCAAGGTCGCCGAACAGTTCCTGATGCTCGAAGCGCTGTT